>JAFKGN010000146.1 GCA_017307205.1 Caulobacterales bacterium | reverse complement strand
ACGTCGTCCGAGCTGTTCAAAGTGCAGCGGGCCGTGGTGATCGGCGTGCCCGGCCTCTACGCCATCGGCGACGTCGCCGGCGCGCCCTGGCTCGCCCACAAGGCCAGCCACGAAGGCATCCACGCCATCGAGCACATCGCCGGCCTGAAGGCCCCGACCGTGCACTCGCCGATCCCGGGCTGCACCTACGCCAACCCGCAGGTCGCCTCGGTGGGCCTGACCGAAGCGGCCGCCAAGGCCGCCGGCTACGAGGTGAAGGCTGGGCGCTTCCCGTTCCGCGTCAACGGCAAGGCCGTGGCGGCGGGCGAGACCGAGGGCTTCATCAAGACGGTGTTCGACGGCAAGACCGGCGCGCTGCTGGGCGCCCACATGATCGGCCACGAAGTGACCGAGATGGTGCAGGGCTTCGGCATCGCCATCACGATGGAAGCGACGGAAGAAGACCTGTTCAACGTGGTCTTCGCCCACCCGACCATGAGCGAGGCCATGCACGAGGCCGTGCTCGACAGCTGGGGCCGCGTCCTCCACATCTGACGGCTGCGACGGCGGGTCGCAGCCGGAAACCCTAAGGGTTCAAAGTCGGGTAACCGACAGTTGCGACCCTGTCGGCATGATCCCGTCGCTTATTGGTCGCTTCCCCCCGCAAGCCGTTTTCGCCGAACTCGTCGGCGACGAAGTGCGCACAGTCACGTCGTCCGAGCTGTTCAAAGTGCAGCGGGCCGTGGTGATCGGCGTGCCCGGCGCCTTCACGCCGGTGTGCACCCAGAAACACCTGCCGGACTTCGTGGCCCAGGCGCCGCGCCTGGTCGCTTCGGGCATCGACCTGATCGCTTGCGTGACGCCGAACGATCCTTGGGTAAACGCCGCCTGGTCGAAGCAGATCGACCCGAGGGGCAAGATCCGCATGCTCTCGGACGGCAATCTCGACTTCTGCCGCGCCCTGGGCCTGACCGGATCGGCGCGGGAGTGGAACCTCGGCGAGCGTTCGCGGCGCTACCTGATGCAGTTGCGTGGCGGCCGGATCGACCGGATCAGCGTCGAACGCAGCATCCTCGAGGTGGCGTGCACGCGGCCGGCGGACCTGACAGTGGACGTCTAGGGCGCGTTCTGCGCCGCCGCCTTGCCCTTGGCGTCGAAGCCGACCGAGAGGGCCGAGGCCGAGACCACCAGCATGATGGCGACCCATTGGGCGACGGTGAGCATCTCGCCGAGCACCAGCATGGCCGAAAGGCCGCCGATGGCCGGCTCCAGGCTGAGCAAAACCCCGAAGTTGCGGGCCGGGATGCGGCGCATGGCGACCATCTCCAGGCTGTAGGGGATGGCGCTGGACAGGACGGCGACGATCAGGCCGCCGACGATCAGCTCCGGCTTGAAGAAGCCGACCCCGGCGCTGTGGAGGCCGAACGGCACGGTGACGACGGCGGCGACCGCCATGCCGAGGGCGACGGATTGGCCGCCGGGCAGGTGGGCGGTGCGCTTGCCGAGCAGGATGTAGAGCGCCCAGCAGACGCCGGCGGCGAGGGCGTAGCAGACACCGACGGGGTCGAGCCCGCGCCCCTGGTTCCAGATCGGCAGCAGCAGGGCGACGCCGAGGGCGGCGAGGCCGATGGCGACGAAGTGGATCGGCCGCCGCGACAGGGCCAGCGACAGGCTGAGCGGGCCGAGGAACTCGATGGCCACGGCGATACCGATCGGGAGGGTGCGCAGCGCCATGTAGAAGACGAGGTTCATGCAGCCGAGCACGGCGCCGTAGGCGGCGATGCGCAGGGCGTCGTCGCGCGTGAGCTTCATCCGCCAGGGCCGAAAGACGATGGCGAGGATCAGGGCCGCGAAGCCGACGCGATAGGCGGTCAGCGCCTGTGGGCCGACCAGGGGGAACAGGTGCTTGGCGAAGCTGGCGCCGCCCGCGATGACCAGCATGGCGCCGATGAGCGCGAGGTACGGCACGTAGGACCCCTGTTCGGGCTGGCGGGCGGTGATGGTGGCGGCGCTGGACATGGCGGGCAAGCTAGCCAGATGACCGCGACGCTTCTCGGCGATATTCTGCGTCGAGAGACGGTAATCGCCGAAATCGAGAGATCAAATGACGGAAATCGTCGAACTCGACAGCTTCGACCGCCGACTGATCGACGAGGTGAGACTCGACAACCTGCAGCCGGCCCGCGAACTGGCGGCGAAGGTCGGGCTGTCGGAAAGCGCGGTGCTGCGCCGGTTGCGGCGGTTGCGAGCCGAGAAGGTGATCGTGGCGGATATCGCTGTGGTCGATCCGCGTCGGCTGGCGCCGGCGATCACCATCCACGTGCTGGTCGAGTTTGAGCGACACAACCTGAAGGCCGAGCAGGCCTTCGCCGAGAAGCTGTCGCGGCATCGCGAGGTGGTCGGGGCCTGGAACGTGACTGGCCGCACCGACTTCCTGGTGACCTGCAGCGTGCCGTCGCTCGTCGCCTTCCAGCAGTTCGCGGACGCGGTGCTGGCGGCGGACGAGAACATCCGCTCGTTCGAGACCCTGGTCAGCCTGCGGGAGATCGTGCGGTTCGATCCGATGCGGGGTGGGGAGGCGGTTTAAGGGAGCGGCTTCGATTGCTCCCAAACTATCCGTCATCGCCGGGCGAAGTCCCGGCGACCCATGCGTGGTGAGTCATAAGAGGCGCGTGCGCGCCCGCAAAGTCGGTGTTCATGGGTAGCCGGCACGAGGCCGGCTATGACGAGAGGATGGGGTGAGGTGTTGCTACCCTGCCTTCGCGTCCGCCTCTGCCATCCGCTGCACCGCTACGTAGTCGGTCTTGCCCGTGCCGAGCACCGGGATTTCCTGGGCTTTCAGAATGCGGCGGGGGGCGGCGAGTTCGGGGGCGCCGATGGACTGGGCGTGGGCGATCAGGGACGAGGCCGCCGCGTCCTGCCGGTCGGTGACGAGGACGAGGCGTTCGCCCTTTTTGGGGTCGGGCAGGGAGACAACGGCGTGGCGGTTGCTCGGCCAGACGGCCGCCGCCAGGTCCTCCGCCGCCGTCAGCGAGACCATCTCACCGCCGATCTTGGCAAAGCGCTTCACCCGGCCCTGGATGGTCACCCAGTTGTCGTCGCTGAGGGTGACGACGTCGCCGGTGTCGTGCCAGCCGCCCTCGGGGGCGTCGACGCCGCCTGACTCGTTGAGGTAGCCGGCCATGACGTTCGGCCCGCGCACCACCAGCTTGCCGCCGAGCGGAATGCCTTCGACCGGCTCCAGCCGCGGCTCGATGCCGGGCAGCAGGCCGCCGACGGTGCCTTGGCGGTTGTCTTCCGGCTTGTTGACCGCGATCACCGGGGAGCACTCGGTGGCGCCGTAGCCCTCCAGCACCGGCACGTCGCCGAACTTCTCGCGCACCAGGGCGTGGGTCTCGGCGCGGACCTTCTCGGCGCCGCAGACGATGAAGCGCAGGCCGGCCATCTCGTCGCGCTCGGCGACGCGGGCGTACTGATTGACGAAGGTGTCGGTCGACAGCAGCACGCTGGCCTTGGTGTCCTTCAACAGCGGCGGGATCTGCTTGGAGTGCAGGGGCGAGGGATACTCGAACGCCTTCAGCCCGGTGAGCAGCGGCAGGATCACCCCGCCGGTGAGGCCGAAGCAGTGGAACACCGGCAGGGGATTGAAGAACACCCAATCCGGATCGAGGTCGATGTGGGCGGCGATCTGCATCGCGTTGGAAACGAGGTTCGCCTGGGTGAGCACCACCCCGCGCGGGGCGCCGAAGCTGCCGGAGGTGAACAGCACCACACCCGGGTCGGACGGCTTGGCGGCGGCGCGGAACTGCTGGGGGAAGAAGCCGGCGACGGCGGCGTAGAGCTTGTCGGTCGTTCCCACCGATTTGCGGACGTCTTCGAGGTAGACGATCGTCGCCTGGCCTTCGAGGGCGTCGATCAGGTCGTGCAGCTTGGCCTGCTCGATGAAGCGGTGCGAGGTGAGCACGTGCTTCACGCCCGCCAACTTGCAGGCGGCCTTCAGGTTGCGGATGCCTGCCGTGAAATTCAGCATGGTCGGGATGCGGCCGATGGCATGCAGGGCGAAGAAGGTGACCACGGCGCCGACGCTGGACGGCAGCATGATCGCCACATGCTCGCGCGGGGCGGTGATGGCCGCGAGCTTGCGGCCGAGCGCGAAGCTGGCGCGGATCAGGTCCTGATAGGTGAGGGCGCGGCGGTCCTGATCTTCAAGGATCGGCTTCTTGAGGCCGTGCTTGCGGGCCGCGTCGAGCAGGGCGTCGAAGACGGGGCGCTGCCCCTGGCGCGGATCAAACGCAGTCGCCATGCGGCGATACCTCCCTGGCGAGTCTGGCCCGCTTTGCGGCGGGACCCTAGCCGGGAGGGGCGTGCAAGCAAAGCGGCGGTGCTCTAACGCGCGGCGGCGGCTGTTCGCTGCCGAACGAAGCCGTCGAGCGCCGAGAGCCAGGCGTCGCGGGCTGGGTCGGCTTCGCGGGGCAGGTCGTGCCAGGCATTGGCGATCGCCGTTTCCGAGCAGGCGGGCAGGGTGGTGCAGAGCCGTTGCGAGGCAGCGTTGTCGGCCAAGCTGTCGTCGGAGGCCGTAAGCAGCAGAGTGGGGGGCGCGGTTCGGGCGGCTGCGGCCTGGGCGGCGTCGGAGGCGTCGTAGAAGGCGGCGAACCAGGCGAGGGATGAGCCGCCCATGCGCAGATCCGGGTTGGCCTCGGCCCAGGCGCGGTGCATGGCGGCGCGGGTCGGATCGTGGGTCAGCTGGCCGAACGGGCCGTCGCGGCCTTCGGGACGCCAACCGGGTTGGCCGGGCGTGCGGAAGGCGCCGAGACCGAGGCGGCGCGCCCAGCGGGTCCATGCCGCGACCTGGCCGCGCGGCTGGGGAAGGTTGGCGAGCTCGATGGCGGGAGCCGAAAGCACGAGGCCGTCGGCGCCGAGGCCGGACTGGACGGCGCGCAGAGCGATGAGGCCGCCGAGCGAATGGCCGACGAGGATGGTCGGCGTTTTGCCGTTCGGACGGATCACCACGCGGACCATCGCGCGGACAGCGGCGACGTCGGGATCGAAGCGCTTGGCGTGGCCGAGATCGCGTCGGCCGGTCAGGCGCGCCGAACCGCCTTGGCCGGCGCGGTCGAGCACCCAGACGGCGTAGCCGCGGCGAGTGAGGTCGGCGACGGTCTCGAACCAGGTCTCGGCCGGATCGTCGTAGCCGGTGAGGATCAGCAGGTTGGCCTTGGGTGCGACCGGCGGGGCGGCGACGCCATAGCGCTGCGCGGGCGCGGAGCCGACTTTCACGAGGCCCCAGGCCCAGCCCTCCGGCGGATAGAAGCGCGGGGCGACGGAGGGCGGAACGCGGCTGTCGGTGAAGGCCTCGCGGCCGTCGCGCGGGCCGCAGGCGGCGACCGCGAGGAGCAGGGCGGCGATGAGGGCGCGGCGATGCATCCGTCAGAGCATTTCGCGCCGCGCCGATTGCGGCAAGTCGTTACAGTTGAAAGGGTTGATTGCGGCGGTGGAAAGTCCGATCTAGGCCGCATGGTCACGTTGATCGACAATCGGGGCGGCGCGCCCCGTCCGCGTCACCCGGAAAAGCAGTCCCGTCCGGATACGCCGCTGCTGCGAAAACCGGATTGGCTTAGGGTGCGAGCCCCCGGGTCCGCCGGCTACAACGCCACGCGCGACATCGTGCGCTCGCACGGCCTGACGACGGTGTGCGAAGAGGCGGCCTGTCCGAACATCGGCGAGTGCTGGACCCAGAAGCACGCGACCATGATGATCATGGGCGAGATCTGCACGCGGGCCTGCTCATTCTGCAACGTGGCGACCGGCAAGCCCAATCCGCTGGACCCGACCGAGCCGCAACGCGTCGCCGACGCCGTGGCCAAGATGGGCCTGAAGCACGTGGTCATCACCTCGGTGGACCGCGACGACCTGGCCGACGGCGGCGGGGCGCACTTCGCCGCCGTGGTGCTGGCCATCCGCGCCGCCGCGCCGGGCACGACCATCGAGATCCTGACACCGGACTTCCTTCGCAAGGCGCCGAGCGCTTCCGAGATCGTCATCGATGCCCGCCCGGACGTGTTCAACCACAACCTCGAGACCGTGCCGCGCCTCTACCTGAGCATCCGGCCCGGCGCCCGCTACTACAACTCCTTGCGCCTGTTGGAGCGGGTGAAGGAGCGCGACCCCAACCAGTTCACCAAGTCCGGCCTGATGGTCGGCCTCGGCGAGGCCAAGGAAGAGGTCATGCAGGTGATGGACGACATGCGTTCGGCCGGCGTCGACTTCATCACCATCGGCCAGTACCTGCAGCCGACCCGCAAGCACGCGGCGGTCGACCGTTTCGTCGATCCCGAAGAGTTCGCCGCCTATGAGGCGATCGCGCGCGCCAAGGGCTTCCTGATGGTCTCGGCCAGCCCGCTAACCCGCTCGTCGCACCATGCGGGCGAGGACTTCGCCCGTCTGAAGGCGGCCCGCGAAGCCCAAGCCGCCTAAGCGGCCGACGCCGGCGTGAAGCACTCGGTTTCCCGCGTTCTGCCCTACGCGCCCGAACAACTGTGGGCGCTGGTCGGCGATGTGGACGCCTATCCCGAGTTCGTGCCGTGGATCATCGGCATGCGCACCTGGAACGCGCGGCTGGAGAGCGAGACCGTGCAGGCGATCGACGCCGAGGCGCAGGTCGGGTTCTCGTTCCTGCGCGAGAAGTTCGCCACTCGAGTGCGGCGCGACGCGGCGGCGCGGACGGTGGAGGTGGGGCTGCTCTACGGACCGTTTCGCAAGCTGGCCAACCGCTGGCGGTTCTCACCGCATCCGCTTGGCGCGCTGGTCGAGTTCGACATCGACTTCGAGTTCAAGTCGCGCCTGCTCGACGGCCTGCTGGCCGCCAACTTCCACCGTGCGGTGGACAAGCTGATCGCCTGTTTCGACGCGCGCGCCAAGGCGCTGTACGGGCCGCCGCAGACCGCGATTCAATAGGTCAGGCGCGGACCAGATTCCGCAGCATTTCCAGAGCCGTCTCGACGGCGGCGAACTGAACGCCGCCCCGGTCGAGGCCGGCGAACACCTCATGCCGGTGCAGGGTGAAGCCGTCTCGCGCGGCCGCGAAATGCACCGTGCCGACCGGCTTGGCCGGCGATCCGCCGCCGGGGCCGGCGATGCCGGTGATGGCGACGGCGACATCGGCGCCTGAAGCCGCGAGGGCGCCTTCGGCCATGGCGCGGGCCACCGGTTCGGAAACCGCGCCGTGGGCGGCCAGCAGGGCTTCAGGCACGCCGATCATCGCCGCCTTGGCGGCGTTGGAATAGGTGACCACCCCGCGATCAAACACATCCGAGGCGCCGGAGATCGAGCAGATCGCCGCGGCGACGAGACCACCGGTGCAGCTTTCGGCGGTGGTGACGGTGAGGCCGGCGGCGCGCGCCTCCTCGATCAGGGCGCGGGCGGCGGCGTCTATGGCTTGCGGAAACATCGCGGGTCAGACCTGATGAGGGCAGGGAGGGGCGGAAAGCCCGCAGCTTAGCTGATTTGATGCGATGACCGACACCGTCGCCGCCGAGCCGCCTGCGCGTTCGCCTTCCGGCGCGGCGCTGCTGTATCCCGCCGCCGTGTTCGCCAGCGCCGCCCTGGTGTTCCTGGTCGAGCCGATGGTCGCCAAGCTGGTGTTGCCGTTGCTCGGCGGCTCGCCCGCTGTGTGGAACACCAGCCTGGCCTTCTTCCAGATCGCGCTTCTGGTTGGCTACGCTTACGCCCACCTGCTGCAGCGCCTGCCGACAGTGAAGCGCCAGGCGATGGTGCACATCGGCGTGCTGGTGCTGGCGGCTCTGGCTCTGCCGCTGCGGATCACCGGCCTGCTCGGCGATCCCTCGGTGGATTGGCCCGGGCCGTGGCTGCTGGCCCTGGTGCAGGCCTGGTGCGCGCGGGCGGCCGACAAGGAGGGAGGGACGCCCTACGCCCTCTATGCGGCGAGCAATCTCGGCAGCCTGCTGGCGCTGCTGGCCTACCCCATCGTGGTCGAGCCGCTGTTGCGGCTGCAGACCCAGCGACTGCTGTGGACGCTCGGCTATGTGGGTTTCGCGCTGTTGATGGCCGCCCTGGCCTGGCGCGCCTCGCGGGCGGCGACATCCGACGTGGTTCAGGCGCAGACGGATGACGAAGATGCTCCGCCGGTGACCTGGGGGCAGAGGCTGTGGTGGGTCGGTCTGGCCGCCATTCCCTCCAGCTTGATGATGGGGGTGACCACCCACCTGACCATGGACGTGGCCTCGGCGCCGTTCCTTTGGGTCGTGCCCTTGGCGCTGTATCTGCTGACCTTCATCCTGGCGTTCGGCGACCGGCAACGCCTGCCGTTCGGTCTGTCGCTATTCCTGCATGCCGCCTCGCTGGGCGTCTGCGTGGCGATGATCCCGTTCCATGCGGGCCATATCGCCGTGCAGATGGCGGTGACGCTGTTCGCCTTCTTCTTCGCGGCGATGGTGTGCCATCAGGCGCTGTACTTCCGGCGGCCGGCAGCGGGGCGACTGACCGAGTTCTATCTTTGGATGTCGCTGGGCGGGGTGGTCGGCGGAGGCTTCAACGCCTTCGTGGCGCCGGTGATCTTCGACCGGGTCTACGAGTTTCCACTGGCCCTCGTGCTGTCGTGCCTGGCGCGCCCGTGGCGTCCTCGATGGCCGGCGGTCTGGGAATGGACCGCGATCGTGGCGGCGATCATCGTCTCGGTCATGGTGGTGCTGATGGTCGATCAGTATCAGTATCGCGCCGAGTTGACGGCGCTGCTGGTGCTGCCCGCCGCCGCCGCCTTTTTTCTGCGCTACACCACGCCCGGCTACACAGCGGTGATCCTGTCGCTGACCATCGCGGCGACGGTGATCGGCGATCGAGCTCACACCACCTACACGGCCCGCAGCTTCTTCGGCGTGCTCCGTGAATCCGTCACCCAGGTGCCGGGGCTGGGCGGCACGGTGCGGATGCTGACCAACGGCACGACGCTGCATGGGGCGCAGGCGCTATCGCCGCAGTACCGCTGCCAGCCGCTGATCTACTACGCCGACAAGACGCCCATCGCGCGGGCCTTCCGGTCGGTGCAGGCCCGCAAACCGAACGCCACCCTGGCGGCCGTGGGGCTGGGCGCGGGGACCGCTAGCGTCTACGCGCGGCCGGGCGACAGCTTCACCTATTTCGAGATCGATCCCCTGGTGGTGCGCATGGCCACCGATCCGAAGCACTTCAGCTACACGACCGAGTGCGCCAAGACGCCGATGCGCTACGTGCTGGGCGACGCGCGCCTGACGCTGGACAAGCAGCCCGATGGCAAGTTCGACGCGCTGCTGATCGACGCCTTCTCCTCCGACGCGGTGCCGGTGCACCTGCTGACGGTCGAGGCGATCAAGGGCTACCTCAAGAAGGTTAAGCCGGACGGGATCGTCATCCTGCACCTGTCCAACCGCAACCTCGAGCTGCTGGGACCGACCCAGGCGGCGGTGAAGGAGGCGGGGGCGCTTAGCATCATCCAGGACTACCAGCGTGACTACATGACCCCGCCGCTGTGGGAGTCGAGCGAGAACGTGGTGGTGGCGGCGCGGAGCTGGCAGGCCTTCGGCGAACTGCGCGAGGACACAGCGTGGGAGACGCACGATGACCACTACGCGCGGGCCTGGACCGACGACTACGCCAACCTAGTCGGGGCGCTCTACGCCAAGCTCGCTGAACGCTGGCGGGTGATGCACCCACCCAAGGCGCCCTAGGCGGAGGTTTCGACGCTGGCCACGGCCTGGGCGGCGATGCCTTCGCGACGGCCGGTGAAGCCGAGCTGTTCGGTGGTAGTGGCCTTCACGCTGACGCGGTCGAGCGGCAGGCCCAGGAGCTCGGCGAGCCGGGCGCGCATCGCCTCGCGATGCGGCTTCACCTTCGGCGCCTCGCAGATCAGGGTGACGTCTACATTGATGATCCGGCCCCCGCGCGCCGCCACACGCTCCGCGGCGTAGGTGAGGAACTTGTGGGAGGGCGCGCCCTTCCACTGCGGATCGGTCGGCGGGAAGTGGTCGCCGATATCGCCGTCGCCGATGGCGCCGAGCAGGGCGTCGGTGAGGGCGTGCAGGCCGACGTCGGCGTCGGAGTGGCCGACCAGAGCCTGGCTGTGGGCGATCTCGACGCCGCAAAGCCAAACCGAGTCGCCCGGGCCGAAGGCGTGGACGTCGAAGCCCTGGCCGATCCGGGTGATCCGGGCCGTCGAGATCAGGCGTTCGGCCATGTCGAAGTCCTCCGGATAGGTCAGCTTCATCAGCATCGGGTCGCCGGGCGCGAGGGCGATGCGGCCGCCGTTGGCCTCGACCACGGCGGCGTCGTCGGTCGGCTCGTCCGGTCCGACCCAGGCGGCATAGGCGGCCCGCAGGCGGCCGAGCGGGAAGGCCTGCGGGGTCTGGGCGCGCCAGAGGCCGGCGCGCGGGACGGTGGTCATCCTCTCGCCTTCGCGCTTGAGCGTGTCGGCGACGGGCAGGGCGGGAATGGCGCCGTCGGCCTCGGCCAGGGCGGCGAGCAAGTCCTCGACGTGCTTCGGTGTGACGAACGGGCGGGCGGCGTCGTGAATCAGCACGGCGTCCGACTCGTCGCCGGTCAGGGCCGCGAGGCCAGATTGGACGGAGAGGGCGCGGGTGGCGCCGCCCTCGGCTGTACGCCAGCCGGAGAGACCAGCGAGAGCTTCCTCGGCCAGGGGCGCGCCATCGGCGGGCAGGACCACGACGATCTCGTGGGCTCCAGCGGCCAGCAGACGCTCGACCGACCAGCGCAGCACGGGTTTGCCGGCGACGGGCCGCCATTGTTTGGCGGCGCCGGGGCCAGCCCGGTTCCCAGAACCGGCGGCGACGATCACGGCGGAGAAGCGCATGGCGGCTTGTTTAGGGCGCGGTCGCGGCTTGTCCAGCTTTGGGGGGTTTACCGCATCGCACAATCTGCCTAAAAAGACGGCGATGGGGATGCGTACAAAATGAGCAATGGGCTCAAGATCGGTGGAATAGAAGCGCCCAAGGTCTGGCTCGCGCCAATGACCGGCGTTACCGACCTGCCGTATCGCGCCATCGCCGCGGGGCTGGGCGCCACCTATCAAGCGACGGAAATGGTGGCCTGCGACCAGTTCGCCGCCGGCCGGGCCGATGTGGTGCGCCGCGCGGCCGTCGGCGAGGGGCTGCCGCTCAACATCATTCAATTGGTCGGTCGCGATCCGCGCTGGATCGCCGAGGGCGCGCGCCTGGCGGTGGCCGCCGGGGCGCAGGTGGTTGACCTCAACTTCGGCTGCCCAGCCAAGGAAGTGACGGGGGCCCAGTCGGGCTCGGCCCTGATGCGCGAGCCGGAGCTGGCGGAAAGCCTGGTGACGGCGGCGGTGGAGGCGGTTTCGGTTCCCGTGACGGTGAAGATGCGCCTGGGCTGGGACGATGCCTCACGCAATGCGGCCGAGCTGGCCGTGCGCTTCGAGGCGCTCGGCGTGAAGGCCCTGACCATTCACGGCCGGACCCGCTGCCAGTTCTACACGGGGCAAGCTGACTGGGCGGCCGTGCGGGCGGTGAAGGCCGCCGTGAGCGTGCCGGTGGTGGTCAATGGCGACGTCATCGACCTGGCCAGCGCGCGTGAGGCGCTCGCCCAGTCGGGCGCCGACGCGGTGATGATCGGTCGAGGCGCTGTCGGACGACCGTGGCTGGCGGCGGAGATCGAGGCCGGACTCGCCGGACAGGACTTCGCCGAGCCCGAGGCCGCCGAGCGGCTGCAGATCGTGCGCGAGCACTTGGCGGGCAGCCAGGCCTTCTATGGCGAGGGCCTGGGTCTGCGGATGTTCCGCAAGCATCTGGCCGCCTACATCGAGGCCGCGCCGTGGCCCGCCGAGGCGACGGTCCGCCGCGAGGCGCGTGGGCGCCTTTGCCGCCTGGAGACGGCGGCGGAAGTCGAGGCGGCTCTGGCCGCTCTGTGGATTGGTGATTTCGGGAGACTGGCGGCATGAGTGATCGCGCCTGGTCCGTGAGCGGCCCACCCGCCGGCGACGCCCTGAAGGCGGCCGCCTTCGAGCTTTCGCCCGAGCCCGCCCTGGTGGTCGACGCCAACGGCGCCCTGGTGGCTGTGAACGAGGCGGCCGAGACCCTGTTCGGCCAGGGCCTGACCCTGCTGGCTCGCGGCCGTTTCCTCGCCGCCTTGCCGCACGGCTCGGCCGTGGTCTCGCTGCTTCGGCGCGCCCTGGAGGAGGGCGTGCGGGTCCGTGAGCACGGGGTGCATATCAGCCTGTTCGGCCAGGCGCCGTTCGAGGCCGACGGCGCCGCTTCACCCCTGGGCGACGGCTCGGTGCTGCTGACCCTGCACGTGCGCCACAACCAGCTTTCGGTCGAACGCGACCAGGCGGGCCTGCGCTCGGTGGTCGGCCTCGGCCGCATGCTGGCGCACGAGATCAAGAACCCGCTGGCGGGCATCCGCGGCGCGGCCCAGCTGCTGAAGGCCGGCGCCGTGATCGAGGACCAGCCGCTGGCGCAGCTGATCGTCGACGAGACCGATCGCATCCGCCGCCTCGTCGACCGGATGGAGGTGTTCTCCGACAACGCCCCGCCGACCCGTACGCCGGTGAATATCCACCAGGCGCTGGACCGCGTGCGCGCCCTGGCCGCCAACGGCGTGGCCGACGGCCTGATCCTGCGCGAGGTCTACGACCCGTCGCTGCCGCCGGTATGGGGCGACGACGATCAGCTGATCCAGATCTTCCTCAATCTTGTGAAGAACGCCGCCGAGGCAGCCCACATGCGGCGCGACAGCCGCGGCGAGATCGTCATCACCACCGCCTACCGCCATGGCGTGCGGGTGCGCGGCCCGGATGGCCGCACCCTGAAGGACGCGCCGCTGGAAGTGCGGGTGCAGGACAACGGCCCCGGCGTGCCCGAGGAGCTGAAGGAGCACCTGTTCCAACCCTTCGTCACCACCAAGTCGAACGGCACGGGCCTCGGCCTGGCGCTGGTGTCCAAACTGGTCACGGGCCATGGCGGCCTGATCGACTTCGAATCCGAACCCGGCCGCACCGTTTTCCGCGTGCTGCTGCCCGTTGCGCCCCACCAAGTCGTCGAGGAAGCGTCCCCAGCATGAGCGCCGCCACCAAGAAGATCCTGATCGCCGACGACGACAGCTCGATCCGGCTTGTCCTGAGCCAGGCCTTCACCCGTCTGGGCTACCAGGTGCGGGCCACCGGCAACGCCACCACCCTGCTGAAGTGGGTGTCGGACGGCGAGGGCGACCTCGTGGTCACCGACGTGATGATGCCGGACGAGAACGTGTTCGACGTGCTGCCGCGCATCCGCAAGGAACGGCCGAAGCTGCCGATCATCGTGATGAGCGCCCAGAACACGCTGCTGACAGCGGTGGGCGCCGCCGACGCCGGGGCGTTCGACTATGTCTCCAAGCCGTTCGACCTCGACGACATGACCGCCGCCGCCCGCCGCGCCCTGTCGCGTCCGGCTGACAGCGAAGCTTCGAAGGCCCAAGCCCGCGCCATGCGCGACGAGCGACTGCCGCTGATCGGCCGTTCGGCCCCGATGCAGGAGGTCTATCGCACCATCGCCCGCCTGGTCGGCGCGGATCTTACGGTGCTGATCACCGGCGAGAGCGGCTCCGGCAAGGAGTTGGTCGCCCGGGCGCTGCATGACCTTGGCCGCCGCCGTGACGGCAAGTTCGTGACTATCAACCTGGCGGCCGTGCCGCGCGAGCGGGTCGAGGTGGAGCTGTTCGGCCGCGGCGACGGCGACCTCGGCAAGCTGGTCGAGGCCGACGGCGGCACCCTGTTCCTCGATGAGATCGGCGACATGCCGCTGGACGCCCAGACGCGCCTGCTGCGGGTGATCGACGGCTCCGAGCCGGTGGTGAACCCGAAGACCGGCCGCCGGCCGAACGTGCGGATGATCGCCGCCACCAACCGGCCGCTGCGCGGACTGATCGGGCAGGGGCTGTTCCGGGAGGACCTGTTCTTCCGTCTGAACGTGGCGCCCCTGCGCCTGCCGCCCCTGCGTGAGCGAGCCGAGGACATTCCGGAGCTGGCCCGCTCGTTCCTGCTGCGCGCCAACCGCGAGGGCCTGCCGGCCAAGACCATCGATTCCAGCGCGCTCGACCGCCTGAAGGCCCACAGCTGGCCGGGCAACGTGCGCGAGCTGGAGAACCTGATCCGCCGGATCTGCGCCCTCTATGGCGAGGAGCTGATCACCGCCCGCATCGTCGAGCGTGAACTGCAGGACCAGGCGCCGCTGCCGCCGGGCGAGGAGGGGCCGGTCACGCTGTCGGCCCTGGTCGAACGCCACCTGGCGTCGCACTTCGCCGACCAGCCGGACGGCGTGCCGGCGGCGGGGCTTTACGATCGGGTGCTGCAGGAGGTGGAGCGCCCGGTGATCCAGCTGACGCTTTCGGCGACGCGCGGCAACCAGGTGCGGGCGGCGGAAATCCTCGGCCTGAACCGCAATACGCTGCGCAAGAAGATCCAGGACCTCGGCGTGGAGATGGCCCGCGGACGCCGCTAGTCCGTGGGCGCCGCAGGGCCGCCCTATCAGGTCGACTCCGAGGGCGTGCTGCTGGCGGTGCGTCTGACGCCGCGGGCGGGGCGTTCGGGCGTCGATGGGGTGACGGTGGAGCCGGATGGCCGCGCCGTGCTGCGCCTGCGGATCGCGGCGGCGCCGGTCGAAGGCGCGGCTAATGAAGCCTTGATCCGCTGGCTGTCGGATCAGCTTCGAATGCGGAAATCGGATGTTCGCCTGATCGCCGGCGACAAGGCCCGGCTGAAGCGGTTGCGGCTGCTCGGCGACGGCGCCGAAATCGCTGAACGGATCGACACGCTGATCGTCTCGTGAGGGCTGACGTAATCCAGCCACATCGCTGTTGAGTTTCGAGCACAGTCAGCGGTAGCTTACCGATATGGCGTCCGTCCTGTCAGCCGTTCGCCCACCGTCGCTGAAGCCGATCCTGCGATCGATCTGGGGCGCGCTGGGACGACAGTCCCGCTACGTGCTCGGCGGCGGCTACGCCCTGGCCGCGATGATCACGGCCGCCGGCGTGCTGCTGGCCTCCAATGGCTCGGCCGGATCGGCGGGTGCGACCTCCAGCATGGTGCTGGGCGTGCTCGGCCTGAACCTTGTGCTGATCCTCGGCCTCTGCCTGCTGATGGCCGGCCGCGTGATGCGGCAGATCAACGTCGAGGCGGGCGGGGCGGGCGCGCGCCTGCACCTACGGTTCATCACCCTGTTCTCGATGGCGGCCGTGGCCCCGGCGGTGATCGTGGCCCTGTTCTTCGGGG
>JAFKGN010000145.1 GCA_017307205.1 Caulobacterales bacterium | reverse complement strand
CGTTCATCTGCACCGGACGGAAGGCGGGCTGCTGGGCCGCCATGCCGTCGAAGGCGGCGCGCATGGCTTCGCCCAGGGCCGGATAGTGCTGCTCGGCGCGGCGCATCTGCACCCAGACGCGGCCCGACTTCACGCCGGCGAGGATTTCGTCGCCAGGCATGCGGCCGCGCACGCCAGTGCGCATGGTGACCTGCCCCTCGTCGTCAAAGTCGAAGAGGTTGATGTCGTAGAGCTCGGCCGGATAGCGATCGAGCAGGGCCGCCAGGGGCGCATCCTCGAACAGGCCGGTCTCGCGCAGGCGATGACGGAAGGTGACCGGACGCGCGCGGAAGTCACTGCGCGTCGCATCGTCCCAGTAGGGGATCAGGCGGTCGAGATCGTAGGCGCCGGGAAGCGTCATAAGGCTACCCCTCGTTGAGCAGGCTGAGGCTGACGCCGAGGCCGATGGCGGCGCCTAGGCCACCGAGGCCCAGGCTGACGCCCGGGCGGCGGCGCGCGATATCGGCGGCGAACACGGAGGCGCCCTGCAGGCGGCCCGGCCACTGCGGCTCGCAGGCAGCGATGCGGTCGATGCGGCGTTCGAAACGGGCCACGGCGGCATGGCGCTGGCGCAGATCCGGCGAGACAAGGTGTGCGCCGACGACGCCCTCGTGGACGACGTGGGACGGCGTGGCGAAGTCGTTCTTGTAGGCCTCGAATCCGGGACCGAAGTCGACCTGACGAACCCCCTGCCCCGCCGCTGCGCGCAGGGTCTCGATCGTCATCAGAGAGCCCGGCGAATAGCGGGCCAGTTGCGGGTCAAAGACCGGAAACCACAGGTGATGTGTGTGGCCGCCCCGAAGACCGATCTCGGCGGCCGCCAGTTGGTCGCCGGCGTGGAGCGTGGCGATCTGCAGGCCAAAGTCCGGCTCGGCGGTCTCGGCCAGCCGATGCAGCAGTCGGATGGTCCAACCGCAGGCGAAGATATCGTGCTGGCCGGTGCGGCGAATCTGGGCGCGCTTGAGGGCGATGATCTGATCGAGCATCGCCGGCTGGGCCTTGCCAAGCGAGAAGCGGACGGGACCGACCTCTCGCTCGAACTGACGCATGCGGCGACGCTTGTCTTTCAGGAAGCCGCCGCGGCCGGCGGCCTGACGCGCGGCCTCCCAGCCGGCGAAGCCGCCGCTGAGGTCGGCCGCCATGGCGAACAGCGGCGTGCTGTGGGCCGGTGGAGCGCCGACGAGGCTGGAGAATCGCAGGCGCTGCGCCTTGAGATGGTCCAGCACCTCGGCGAGCGGGATCGCCGCGTTCGGGGCGGCGACCAGCCCATGATAGTCGCTGAGCGGCGCGCCCAACGGCTGCAGCAGGGTTCCGCGACGCTGGAATGGCAGAAAGCCGCAGATCGCGCCGTGACGATGGATGACGGCGACCGCGCCGTGTGGGGCCAGGGCGGCGGCGGCCCGGACATAGCGCAGATCGAAATAGGGGCTGGCGAGCTGCGGCGACGCCGCGCGGAAGGTCGCCCAGGCGGCGGTTTCCGCCGCGCCCAGCGCATCCGGTTCTACGACCTCGACCTCGATCGACGACATGCCCGCCGTTCCCGCTCCCTCGTGCGGGCAAGATGGGCGGCGGGCTTCGAAGCCGCGTAAAAAGTCATGGTTAAGTTCATGACGTAGTGTGTCGTGTTCGGCGAACGCCGTGCGCGGTCAGCGCGCCGTCAGCTGCGTTCCGGCCGTCCCGACGATCGGCAGAGTCAGCGTCGCCGGGTGGCCCGCGTCCTGCAGCACCGCCCAGGTGAAGGCGATCGGATTCTGCCCCGGCCCCTGCGGCTGGGGCATGCCCTCGGGAACGCTCGCGGCGCCGGCCAGGGCCAGGCGCAGGCGGTGGCCGGGCTGGAAGACGTAGGCGGTGGGCAGGAGGTCGAGCTCGATCTTCTGGGCCTGGCCCGGCGTCAGGGCCTTGGGCCGTGAGAGCGAGGCCTGATGCGGGACGTTCAGATAGCCCTGCACGACCTGGGTCGAAGTCCCGTCGGGCGCGACATCGTTGAGGCTGAAGACCACATCGCCGTCGGCGGCGCTGGAGGCAGCCCACAGCGACACGTGCGGATAGCCGGTGACCTCTGTGGCGACGGTGAGCGGGGCCGAGGTCCAGGTCAGCACCTTGGCCTCGAAAGGGCGCTGGTCGGCGGCTGAGCGGCCCTGGCTGGAGCTCAGCAGCACGGGGAGCGCCGGACCCGCTCCCGGCACGTACGGGAGGGTTGCGGACGGGCCGGAGGCTGCACGGGCGGTCAGGGCGCCGTCGTTGAGGCTGGCGATGGTTCCGCTACGGCCGGGGGCCAGCTGGAGCGTCACGGGCTTGGCGTCGGCGATGGGCCAGTCGGCTTCGTAGCGCCAGCGATCGGCGCCCTTCACATAAAGAATGACCTTGGGAGCCTTCTCGACGCCGTTGTCGGCGCCCTTGAGCCAATGGTCGAGCCACTGGATCTGCAGCTCCTGCAGATAGGCGATGTTCCATCCGTGGGCGTGGGGCGCCAGCAGCAGGCGCTTGCGGGGGCTGTCGAACTGCTCGTAGGCGCGGATGTTGCCGGGGGTGATGTAGTCGTCGAGCCCGCCAGACATGAAGACGGCGACGCCCCGCGCGGCGATGGCCTTCACATCCTCGGCCTGGGTGGTGCGCGCCTTCCACCAGTCGTCGAGATCGCGATGCTGGATGGCGGTCTCGTATTCCTGTTCGGCGCCGGGCGAGAGGCGACGCGCCAGGCGGCCTGGGCCGGGGTTCATGCCCCCGGGGTACCAGAGCAGGCCGTAGCAATCGCCGCACGCCACCTGCGGGACGATGGCCTTCAAGGCGGGCGGCGCCTCCTTGGCGGTGAGCCATTGGGTGATGCCCAGCAGCGACTGGCCGACCATGCCGACCTTGCCGTTGCACCAGGGCTGTTTGGCCATCCACTCGATGGCGTCATAGCTGTCGTGGCCGAACTCATTATAGAGCGTCGCCTTGCCGCCGGACTTGCCGGAGCCGCGCAGGCTCATGTGCATCACCGCATAGCCGCGTGAGGCGACATCCATCAGCACCGGATCGACCTCGGCACCCGTGCCGGAGCTGCGGCCGTAGCCGTCGGCGGTGAGGATGCAGGGCGTCGGGGCAGCGCCGGGCGCCAGCGTCGGCAGGAACAGGCGGGCGTCGAGCGTGGTCCCGTCGCGCGCGGTGATGGTGACGTCGTCGCGAATGGTTATCGGCGAACGGCCGCCCGCGTTGGCGACCTTGGCGCGCTCGGGCAGCCATTGGCGGCTCTCTGTCCCGGCGCCGAGCTGGAAGGGCTGGGCGCCTGCGGCCTGCGCGATCAGCAACGCGACGGCGATGACGGCTCGCTTGAGCATCGGCCCCTCCCCTGTGAGTCTTCTTTGCGGCGCGCCAACCTTCGTCATCCTGAGCAGGCCGCGCAAGCGGCCGTGTCGAAGGACGCACGGCGGCGATGGCTTACGTCCTTCGACTGCGCTTCGCGCGCTCAGGATGACGACCGTGGGGGTGAACCCTGAAAAGAAAAAGGCCCCCGAGGTTTCCCTCGGAGGCCCTGATCTTTCAGCCGTGAAACCCGAAGGCCTCAGGTCATCGACTACTCGATGATCTTCGAGACGACGCCGGCGCCGACGGTGCGGCCGCCTTCGCGGATGGCGAAGCGGAGGCCTTGGTCCATGGCGATCGGGGTGATCAGCTCGACGTCCAGCTCGGCGTTGTCGCCCGGCATGATCATTTCCACGCCTTCCTTCAGCTTGATGATGCCGGTCACATCGGTCGTGCGGAAGTAGAACTGCGGACGGTAGTTGGTGAAGAACGGCGTGTGGCGGCCGCCTTCTTCCTTGGTCAGGATGTAGGCCTCGGCCTGGAACTTCTTGTGCGGGGTGATCGAACCCGGCTTGCACAGAACCTGACCGCGCTCGACGTCTTCACGCTTGGTGCCGCGCAGCAGCACGCCCACGTTGTCGCCGGCTTGACCTTGGTCCAGCAGCTTGCGGAACATTTCCACGCCCGTGCAGGTCGTCTTCTGGGTGTCGCGGATGCCGACGATCTCGACTTCCTCGCCAACCTTCACGATGCCCTTCTCGACGCGGCCGGTGACCACGGTGCCGCGGCCCGAGATCGAGAACACGTCTTCCACCGGCATCAGGAACGGCAGGTCGACCGGACGTTCCGGCTGCGGGATGTACTCGTCCACGGTCTTCATCAGAGCCAGGATCTGGTTCTCGCCGATCTCCGGGTTCACGCCGTCGGTCGCGGCCTTGGCCGAACCCGCCGTGATCGGAATGTCGTCGCCCGGGAACTGGTACGACGAAAGCAGCTCGCGCACTTCCATCTCGACCAGCTCGAGCAGCTCGGCGTCGTCGACCAGGTCGACCTTGTTCATGAACACCACCAGAGCCGGCACGCCGACCTGACGGGCCAGCAGGATGTGCTCGCGGGTCTGCGGCATCGGGCCGTCAGCGGCCGAAACCACCAGGATCGCGCCGTCCATCTGCGCCGCGCCCGTGATCATGTTCTTCACGTAGTCGGCGTGGCCGGGGCAGTCGACGTGCGCGTAGTGACGGTTCTGCGTCTCGTACTCGACGTGCGCCGTGTTGATGGTGATGCCGCGGGCCTTCTCTTCCGGCGCCGCGTCGATGTCCTCGTACTTCTTCGCCGTCGCGCCGCCCGACTTCGCCAGCGTCATCGTGATCGCAGCGGTCAGCGTCGTCTTGCCGTGGTCAACGTGGCCGATCGTGCCAATGTTGCAGTGCGGCTTAGTGCGTTCGAACTTTTCTTTAGCCATTTCAAGCTCCAGCCCTGTTTGGGCTTGTCCTCAGTTAGGGTTGGGCCGACCGATCCTCGAATGAAGACCGGTCTACTTGTTGGTATCTGATGGCGTCCCGAAGGACGCCATCGGGTTTAGGCGTACTTCTTGATCACTTCGTCGGCGACGTGTTGCGGCACCGCTTCGTAGTGGTCGTATTGCATCGAGAACTGAGCGCGGCCTTGGCTCATGCCGCGCAGGTTGCCGATGTAGCCGAACATGTTGGCCAGCGGCACGAAGGCGGTGACCACCTGGGCGTTGCCGCGGGTCTCCGAGCCCTGGATCTGGCCACGGCGCTGGTTCAGGTCGCCGATGACGTCGCCCATGTATTCGTCGGGCGTCAGCACTTCGACCTTCATGATCGGCTCGAGCAGCTTCGGGGCGCCCTTTTCACGCAGCTCTTTGAAAGCGGCGCGCGAGGCGATTTCGAAGGCCAGGACGCTGGAGTCGACGTCGTGGAACTTGCCGTCGGTCAGGGTCGCCTTGAAGTCGATCAGCGGGAAGCCGGCCAGCAGGCCGTTGTCCTTGACCGACTCGAGGCCCTTTTCCACGCCCGGAACGAATTCCTTCGGGATGGCGCCGCCGACGATCTTGCTCTCGAACACGAAGCCCGAACCGGGTTCGCCCGGCTCGAAGGTGATCATGACGCGGGCGAACTGGCCCGTACCGCCGGTCTGCTTCTTGTGCGTGTAGTCGATGTCCGCGCGCTTCCCGAGGGATTCGCGATAGGCCACCTGCGGCGCGCCGATGTTGGCTTCGACCTTGTAGGTCCGCTTCAGGATGTCGACCTTGATGTCGAGGTGAAGCTCGCCCATGCCCTTCATGATCGTCTGGCCCGACTCTTGGTCGGTGAAGACGGTGAAGGACGGGTCTTCGGCGACCATCTTGCCGAGCGCGGCGCCCAGCTTTTCCTGGTCGGCCTTCGACTTCGGCTCGATGGCGATTTCGATAACCGGGGTCGGGAAGGTCATCTTCTCGAGGATCACCGGGCTCTTCAGCGGGTCGCACAGGGTATCGCCCGTGCGGGTGTCCTTCAGCCCGGCCAGGGCGACGATGTCGCCGGCGTAGGCTTCCTTGATGTCTTCGCGGTTGTTCGAGTGCATCAGCAGCATGCGGCCGACGCGCTCGCGCTTGTCGCGCGACGAGTTCAGCAGGTTCATGCCGGCTTCGAGCTTGCCCGAATAGATGCGGCAGAAGGTCAGCGAGCCCACGAAGGGGTCGTCCATGATCTTGAACGCCAGGACCGACAGGGGCTCGTCGTCCGAGGCCGAGCGAGTGACTTCCGCTTCGGTCTTGTAGTCGATGCCCTTGGTCGGCGGGATGTCGAGCGGCGAGGGCAGGTAGTCCACCACCGCGTCGAGCAGGGGCTGAACGCCCTTGTTCTTGAAGGCCGAGCCGCAGAGGATCGGATAGAAGGCGCCGCTCAGAACCGCCTTACGCAGGCACTTCTTCAGCACTTCTTCCGAGGGCTCTTCGCCGCCGAGGTAGGCTTCCATCGCCTCGTCGTCGAGCTCGACGGCGTTCTCGATCATGTAGTTGCGGGCTTCTTCAGCCGCGGCCTTCATGTCGGCGGGAATTTCTTCGTCGCGGTAGGTCGCGCCCAGGCCGTCGTTGTCCCAGACAACCGCCTTCATGCGGACGAGGTCGACCAGGCCCTTCAGCGAGGCTTCCGAGCCGATCGGCAGCTGGATCGGAACCGCCTTCACGCCGAGGCGATCGCGGATCGTCCGCAGGCACATTTGGAAGTCGGCGCCGGTCTTGTCCATCTTGTTGACGAACACGATACGCGGCACGTCGTAACGGTCGGCCTGACGCCAGACGGTTTCGGTCTGCGGCTCAACGCCCTGGTTGCCGTCGAGCACGGCGACGCAGCCGTCGAGCACGCGCAGCGAACGTTCGACTTCGATGGTGAAGTCCACGTGGCCGGGGGTGTCGATGATGTTCAGGCGCTTGCCGTTCCAGAACGCGGTCGTCGCGGCCGACGTGATCGTGATGCCGCGCTCCTGCTCCTGCTCCATCCAGTCCATGGTCGCGGCGCCGTCGTGGACTTCGCCGATCTTATGGCTCTTGCCGGTGTAGTAGAGGATCCGCTCGGTCGTCGTCGTCTTGCCCGCATCGATGTGGGCCATGATTCCGAAGTTGCGGTAGTCTTCGATCTTGTGTGTGCGGGCCATAACGGACTGCCTTTCCGACCGTGTTACCAGCGATAGTGCGAGAACGCGCGGTTGGCTTCGGCCATCCGGTGCGTGTCTTCGCGCTTCTTCACGGCGTTGCCGCGGCTGTTCGAGGCATCCAGCAGCTCGCCGGACAGACGCTCGACCATGGTCTTCTCATTGCGGCCACGCGCAGCAGCGAGCAGCCAGCGGATAGCGAGAGCCTGACGACGGTCCGTACGGACCTCGACCGGCACCTGGTAGGTCGCACCACCGACGCGACGCGAACGCACTTCGATGTGCGGCGCCACGTTGTCCAGGGCCTGGCGGAACACCACGACGGGCTCCTGCTTGGTCCGGTTCTGGATGATGTCGAAGGCACCGTAAACGATGCTCTCTGCGACCGACTTCTTGCCGTCATACATGACGGCATTCATGAACTTGGTCACGACAATATCGCCGAACTTGGGGTCCGGGATGATCTCGCGCTTCTCGGCACTATGGCGACGGGACATTGTTCCTGACCCCTATTACTTCGGACGCTTCGCGCCGTACTTCGAACGACGCTGCTTGCGGTTCTTGACACCCTGGGTGTCGAGCACGCCGCGCAGGATGTGGTAGCGCACGCCCGGCAGATCCTTGACGCGGCCGCCACGGATCATGACGACAGAGTGCTCCTGCAGGTTGTGGCCTTCGCCCGGGATGTAGCCAATGACTTCAAAGCCATTGGTGAGGCGGACCTTCGCGACCTTACGAAGTGCCGAGTTCGGCTTCTTCGGAGTGGTCGTATAGACGCGCGTGCAAACGCCGCGCTTCTGCGGGTTCTCCTGCAGCGCCGGAACCTTGTTCCGCTTCGCCGGCGCCTGGCGCGGCTTGCGGATGAGCTGGTTAATTGTCGGCATGCTTCGCCTTTCAGCTAGCCTACGGTTCTGTTTCTCTCTTCCGCTTTCCGCACCTTCGCCACAGCC
>JAFKGN010000144.1 GCA_017307205.1 Caulobacterales bacterium | reverse complement strand
GGGGTGGGGCGCCGACCGTTCGAACCGCACGCGGCCAAGGCTGTAGGCCTGATAGAGGCCCACATCGTGCCCTTCGCCGGACCAGGCGCAGGTCTCGTAGGCGACGGGCGCGGTCTGCGCCAACAGCGCAAGCCTTCCAGCCGGCGTCGCGAGCTGACGAGCCCGCGGGGCCAGCAGAGCGGCCTGATCGACGGTTCGGAACTGGCGCGCCTTGGCCGTCGGGCGAGGCGTGACCCCCGCCGCAGCGCGAGCGGCGTCCGCCAGGGTTTCGGCGTCAACGATGGCAGGGATCGCACCCGTCGCGCCGCCGCGATCCAGCACCAGCAACCCGGTCTCGACCGAAGTCCCGTGCTTGACGTAGGCGCGCGCCGGGAAGCGCAACCGAAGGATCATCGCGCCCCGCGCGCAGAGCCGCTTCATGGCGTCATTCGCCTCGAACAGGCGGCTTGGTACGATGGCGGCCAAGCGACCGCCATCCGCCAGGCTGTCGAGGGCGGCATGCAGATGCGCCTCGAGCGCTTGGAACGGCGGGTTGACCAGGGCGACCTCGAAGCTGCCCGAGCCGGACAACAGGTCGGGCAGATGCGCGGCGTCAAAAGCGCTGCGAACCGCCAGGGGAAAGAGTCCCTCTAGCAGCGCCGCCCGGTTGGCGGCGATCTCGTTCAGGGTCACCACGCCGCCGCAGGCCTCGGCGAGGATCGCCAGCAAGCCGGTCCCGGCCGAGGGCTCCAGCACCAGGTCCCCGGCCCGCACCTGCGCGGCGAGGACGGCCAAGGCGCCCAACTGCGGCGGCGTCGAGAACTGGTCAAGCGCGGCCTGTTCCTCGGATCGGCGGGTATGAGTCAGGCCCAGGCCCGACAGATTGGCCAGCAAGGCGACGATCTCGGACGGAGCGTCCTCGAGCCGCGCGATCTGCGGCGACAGGCGCCTAAGCTGCAGCACCAGGGCCGCCTCGATGGCGTCGTAGGCGTCGCGCCACAACCAGGCGCCCTCGGCGTCCGAGGCGCCGAACGAGGTGGTCATCACCGCTGCGACCAGCCGGCGATCCAAAGCCCTAGAGCGGTTGAGGTGCGGGACCATCGCCCGGGCGGCAGACAGCAGGTTGGCGGCCTTGGTCGTCGAGGCGTCGCCGGCGACGGTGAACAGGGGCAGAAGCGCGTTCATAACGGGGATCCAGATCACCCGCCGCGGAGGGCTCCTCCCTCCAGACCCGACGGGCTCGCCCGTCTCCCCCCTCGCTTTCCCCTCTACCCAAACGGCTGCCTTGACCCGGTGACCGGCCGACCCCAGTTAAGCCTCGGTCCCCCGCTCACCAGGCCAGGCAGCGAACACGGGATCGGATCGATGGCGTTCCTTGGGGTCGCGCCCCGTCTAAGCCGGACGCAAAACGGCAAACGATCCCGCGCCGTGATGGGCGGGCGCCGCAGGCCCTTCGGGCGGCGCAGGTGGTGATCTCCATCCTAAATCCCCGCGCCGACGCGCGGGCCGGAGATCACATGGTCCCCAAGCTTGACGTCGCGGCGGTCGTGACCGCCGTCAAAACGCCCCTCCAACTGGCTGCCCTGGCCTTGATCCTCGTCGCTGTCTTGGCGGCGATGATCATCGTCAAGTCGCCGCCATCGCCTCCACCTGCGCCAACGCCTGCTCCACCAGCGGCCGGAGCGATTGCGACAGGTCCGGAGCCTCGGCCGCCGCCTGCAGCTTCGCCAGGATCGCGCCGCGCACCTGCGACTGCAGGCCGCCGACGTGTCCCAAGACCGCCCGCAGTTGCGGATCGGTCGGGGCCGGCGCCGCAGACGATGCGGCCCGAACCAAGTCGTGAATGTAGTCTTCCGTGATCATCGCGATGCTCCCTTGGCGACCGTCGCCATGCGGAAGCTTCGCGTCACGACATAGAAAAGGCCCTCGCCAATCACTGGCGAGGGCTCGTTCTAGCCGATCGGCGTCAGGCCGCCTGGGCCTGCGGCTCGGCCTCAACGTCCTCGCCGCCAGTTTCCGCGGCGACAGGATCTTCAGCCTCGACGTCGGCCGCCGCCGCCCGGTTCCAGCCCAGCGCCGACGGCGCCCACTGCCGCTCGGCAGCCGCCTCGGCGGCGAAGGCCACCAGCTCGTCCTTCTTCAGGGTTTTGGCCCGGTCGTCCTCGACGCCCATCTCGTCGAGCAGCGCTAGCAGCTGCTTCTTGGAATGGACGCCCAGGTAAGCCGTGTCCGGGGTCCAGTGCGCCGAGATGTCGGCGCCCAGCAGGTCGGCGATCTCCGCCGCCTCGGCGCGCGCGGCGTGCCGCAGCGAACTGGTGCGCGCTTCGCGCAGGTTCAGCGCGGTCGCCACCAGCTCGGCCATCAGCGCCATCTTCTCCCCGTGCGCCAGGGTTTCGACGAAGCCGATGGGGCGCAGGCCCGAGGCCTTGTAGGCCTGGCGGTGCGCGTCGAGACGGTCGCGCACCTCACCGTCGAGGCTGGAGATCGGCGTGGTAGAGCCCCGCGAATACCGCGTGGCCGAGACCTGCAGCGCCGACTCGTCGAGCGAGCCCGACGAGCGCAGCGCCAGCTGCTTGAAGAGCTGCGCGACCAGGACCGTCAATGCCGTCGACGGGTCGTCGGCCAGGTCGCGGATCAGGCCGCGCGTGGCCACATCGGTCCGCGTTTCATGGAAGACGTGGCTGGCCCCCTCGACCTCGACGTCGGCGCGGGGCACTTCGACGTCGGGCGTCGCGCGACCGTAGGCCGGTTGATCGTCGTCGGCCTCGTCCTCCTCGCCCTCAATGGCCTCGGGCAGCTCATCGGCCGGGATCGGCACGGTGTAGAAGGTCGCCGCCACCCCGAGCTCGTCGTGCGGATAGAGCAGGACCGCGCCTAGGCGCTGCGTCGATAGCGGCGCGGCCGCGACTGCCGCCTTGGCGACGAAGAACGCCGCGAGCGCCGCAGGCGCGGCCTCGTCGACGCCGTTGATCCCGTCCAAGTGGCCGGCCAGCCGCTGAACCTCGGCCTTGGCGGCATCGAGCGCGGCGTCCTGCGCCTCGGTCAGGTCCGGCCGGTAGACGTAAGGGATGGTGCTGAACCCCTCCGGCGCGTTGTAGCTGGCCTCGCGCCCGACGAAGACGGTCAGGCCCTGCGCCTTCAAAGCCTCGGCGATCGCCCCGATCCGGTTCCGCCAGGCGGTCTGCAGAACCTCCGGGTCGAGCAGGCTGTCGGGCAGTTCGCCGAAGAGGTCGGCCGAGACCCGGCCGCCGGCGGCCAGATAGCGCTCCATGCCGACCAGAACGAACCGCTCGTTGGTCGTCGTGGCGCGGTCTGTCTCGACCAGGTTGCGCAGGTGATGCTCGTGAAAATAGCCCTCCAGGGCGGTCTGGGCGATCTCGCCCTGCTGCTTCTTGTCGGGCAGGCGCGCGAACATGCGGGCCTGCTTGAGCGTGAGGCGTCCGGCGCGCAGGCCCTTCAGCACCGTGGGGTGGACGCTCGCCAGCGCCTCGAGCCGGCGGATCTCCAGCTCGTCATAGCCGAGCGCCTTGGAGATGGCCGTGGTGTCCATCTTCGAAGACCGCAGGCGACCGATAGCGACGATGATGTCGGCGATGTGGACCGGCGCGCGCTCGGCGTTGGGCAGGACGACGGCGGCGGCCTGCGCGGCCTTGTCGTCCGCCAGCAGGCAGTCGATCAGGTAGTTGTCGTTGATGTCGCCGCGGTCCTTCAGCAGCAGCAGGCCCAGGCGGCGGCGGCGGCCGTCGAGCGCCATGAACGCTTGCTCGCCCTTGCGGCCAGGCCGCACGATCGGCGGGATCACCACGCCGGCGGCGAGCAGGGTGTCGGCCAGCTGCGGGATGCCGTCGTCGGCCGGCTCGTCGAACCGCAGGTTCTCCTTGGCCAGGCCAAGGTCGCCCAGGCGCACCTGGATGCGGGCCATCGACGGAACGGATTGGGCCGGGGTCTCGGCCTTGGGGGTCTGGGACATCGTGGTCAGGGCTCCGCGCGCGAGGCGAGGGTCATCCTGCCCCTTATGCGCGCACCCCACCCCGCCCTTCCTTCTCCCTTTCCGCTCAGCCGGCAGCGGTCACAGGCGCCGGCCCAGACGCCCACTCGGCCCGCCGCTGCGCCGCCGACCACTCGTTCCAGTCGCCGTAAGGGACGGGCGGCAGGGCGATGCTCGCCGCGACGCCCTGCTGCAGCAGACCCGCCTTCAATCGCGCGGCCGAGGCCTCGCCGTCGGCGCCCCGATCGGCGGCGATCAGCACCGAGCGCACGCCGTCGGGCGCGCGCCAGACCCGCAGGTTGCGGGTCGACATCAGGGCCCAGGCCGGCAGGCCGAACCATTCGCTGGCCGACAGCGTCGTGAAGACGCCTTCGCCCACCAGCATCTCATCGGCGACCGAATCCAGCCGCACAGCGCAACCGCCCGGGGCGACGCCAACGGTCTTGCGCGACAGCCGCAGGTCCTCGGCGCGGCGGCCGTTGGGCGCCAGGTAGGTCACCTCGACCGCCGTCAGAGCGCCCTCGGCGGTGAGGATTCCGGCGAGCAGCGCCGGTCGCGTGCGCCCCCCAGCCCGATAGGCCGAGACCGGCGTCTCGCCGGCGTGCCGCAGGGCCTCGGGCCCCGGCAGGTCGCGGACCACGCCGCGCAGGCGGCAATGGCGTTCGGAGACGCTGCGGGGCAGGGCGCGGCCCGCTTCCCAGATCGCCAAGGCGGCGGATCGGCGCTGAAGGCCGTTGGGGCTCTCGGCGGCAGCGCGGGCCTGGCGCTCGCCTGACATCGACAACGGCGCATTGGCCGCGTCGATCAGGCCCCGACCCCGCAGGTCGTCGAGCACGGCCCGCCAGTCGCCGTCGCCGAAGGTGTGGACCACGAGGCGGTTGTCCTCGAGCAGCAGCGAGACAGACCGGTCGGCGGCCGAGTGCCCCGGAGCCGGAATATTGGCGCGGCGGCCGCGGTCGTAGAGGTCGCCGCCCATCACCTGCACGATGGTGCGCAAGCTCATGGCGCCGCCCCCGGCGCGGAAAATCCAAAGCTCGACGTCATGGCGCAACCTCCATCAGGGTTAACCCAGACCGCCCTTCCTCCAGCTCCAAAGGGCGTGCATATGCACTTTTATGCTAAGAAACGTGCGTCTCAAGCGCCGTGACCGGGGGCGTTGCGGGGGTCGCCCCGCTGGAGGGGGTCGGCCGAGACGCCTCCCGGCTCGGCCGCAGGGGGAGGGCGCTCCCCCGCCTCGCGTCTGAACACTGTTCACTGCAAAGGTAAGACCGCAGGCTGTTCGATGGTCCTGACAAGTGAAGGGATTCAGTCTAGCTCTGACGTTGAAAAAGAGGGGCCGACCGGGTGGCGGGCGAGACGCAAAAAGACCGGAGCGATGACACCGCCGCCGACGAAGCCTGGATCCGGGCGGCCGGCGGCGAGATGGCGATCCGTGTCCGCAGCTTGACCAGTTACTTGGAAAAGGGCGGCCAAGTCCTCGCGGTGCGCCTCATCGAGGACACTGAAGGCCTCTGGAGCCTCTGGCTGCGCCTGGCCGACCGCCCCGGCGAGTTTCGCCTCAACATGTTCCACAGCGACGCCCCCCGCACCTACAAGGACGTCGCCCTGGCCATCGCATCGATCCGCGACGACTTCCGCTACTACGGCGAGATAACTCTGGCGACCGAACGACGCTCTAGCCCCGCGTCCTAGGTTGAAGATCGTCGTGCTGAAGACGGTCAAGCTGGCGCTGAGCCAATTTCCAAAGCCTCTACCGGACAATCTTCTCGGCCCCGAGGGCGCGCCGTTGACCGAGATCGAGGTCAACCTGGGTGACCTCTTCCATCACTACTACCTCGACAGCTGGGGCATGACGCCCCCGAACCCCGATCCGGCGCACTTCGAGCACGTCCAGTTCCTGTTGCCGTCGCAAGAATTCAGGTTTTCAAGCCAGTGGGCCGGCCTCAACAAGACGTTCAAAGGCAACAAATCGAACGAGCTCGGACAGGCGTTCTGCCGATGGTTCCTCAGCGAACACCTGGGCATCGACTACATCGCCCACCTCGACGCGGTGCGAGATCACGGCGCCTTGGCCGCGTTTGGCGGCATCTCGGTGAAGACCAGCACGGACGTAGACGGCGATCGCCCCGATTTCTTCTGCGCGTCCGGCTCCAACAAGATCTTCCTGGCCGAGGCGAAGGGCACCGGCCACGCAGTGGGATTCACGACCAAGGAGTTCGCGACTTGGCGGGAGCAGTTCGAGCGGGTCGAAGTTTTCAACGCGCTCGGCCACGCCATGAAGGTCAAAGGCTTCATCGTGGCCATGCGTTGGGCGACGGAATACGACAGCGCCAAGGTCGCCACTAAGCTGTCAGCCGAGGACCCCGAAACCCGGGGCGAGCTCCCGATCAGCGAGGATCGACCAGGCTTGGCCTTCGCCACCAAGTCGATCCACTACGCCTCGACCCTGCAGCGCCTTCGCCAACCCTTGCTCTCGGCCGCGCTCCTGCGCGGCACGCGCATTCCGGACGACCTGTCGTTCCAGTTCGTCGTCTGGCAGTGCCTGTTCCCAGGGCTCGAGCACTACAAGTTCGTCGGCGGATACTATCCCGGCCCGGGCCAGACGCTGCCGTTCTCGTTCGACGACAAGGGTAGGATCACCTACGTCAAATCAGACCCCCTGCGCCTCGACGTGGCGTCCGGCACCTTCTTCGGTGTCGAAGCCCGGACCATGGAGACCTTGGTCGCGACCGCTCGTGAGGGCCCGCAACGCATAGGCGGTCTTCGGCCGCTTGAACGACCGCCGGGCGCCTACAGCGCGTTGAGCTTCCTGCGCGACGGCCACATCGTTGGACCGATCGAACTGTTTCGACCCATCAACGCGATCACGCTCTAGCGCCCCGGGATCAGATGGGCCCGGCTGTCGTCGGTGTCCGTCCAGGTGTCGCAAAGCGCCTCGAACACGCGTCGCGCCTCGGCCTGCTCAGCCGCCGAAAACGGCGCCGGATTCCATCCAATATTCCAGACGCCGTTGAACCGGAATCCAGTCGCTATGGCGTCTGGCTTGTCGGTCTGGCTCCACTCGGTCTCGAGGAAGACCAGGCCGGCGATCTCGTCGTGGTCCTGCAGGATGCCGGCTTGGGTAAGCGGCCCTGTGTCCCGCACACCGAACCAGCCGTGGCCATAGTCGGCGTAGTCGTCTCCGAGCTTGGCGGCGGCGATGGCGAACAGATGCCCGCTCGGCGCAACGCCACAGTCTTCATCGATATCGAGCCGGCGTCGGAGCTGGGCGGCATGCTGCCGGACGCCCAACCTGGCGAGTGAAACGACCAAGAACGTGGGCCTGGCGGCGTATTGGCCCGCCTTCACGTTGCTGCGGATCTTCTTGATTGTCTGCTCAACGGCCTCCTTGCCATTGGCGCCGTCGCCGTGCGGCGCGAACTCTGCGATCCCGAAGCCAACGCCCACGCCTTTCTCGGCCGCCTCGGCGCGCGACGCTTCCAGCGCGGCGTAACCGGCTTCGAACCCCTGCTCCATAGCGGCGTCGATGGTCCGCTCAGGATCCAGGACGTTGATGGTTTTGACCTCGAGACCGATGGGCTCGGCGCCTTTCGTGGCGAAGTCAGGCGTCTTTCCTTTGCTCGCGCCGTCGCTGATCGCGGTCAGCGCGACACCGCGGTGCCGGGCCGCCAAATAGATCACGCCTTCACTGTAGGCTTCGAAGATCTGATTGAACCCGGCGTGGTGCCGGACGCCCTTGTAGGCGGCAAGCTTCTCCAGGATTTTCCGGCGGATCAGCGCGAGGTCGGGATCACTGACCGCGCCGGCCTCGATGGCGTCCAAGACCGGTCGAGACATGAGGAAGCTCGACCAGTTGCCGCCTTCTTCGTTGATCGCCTGAACGTGCGGCAGCAGCATTTCGTAGAGCGTGGTCATCTTGGTCGCCTCCCCGGGCGACATATGGGGACCGAAACCCGTCATCGCTTCCTCACCGTCAACACCACCCGCTCGACGAACACCTCGGCCACCTCGGCCGCCTGCAGGATCGCTGGGACGAAGTCCCGCTTGATCCGGTCGGCCGCGATCGAGGTCGGCGTCGACAG
>JAFKGN010000143.1 GCA_017307205.1 Caulobacterales bacterium | reverse complement strand
GGCGCGGATTCTTTCGACCCTTGAGACGGTGGAGGCGGCCGAGATCGCTCGCCGCCTGCCGCAGGGCGCGTCCCACCAGGGGCTGGCGCTGAAGATCGATCCGCCCGAGCCCTTGAACCTTTCGGACCTGGCCGAGCCGGCGCGGGGAATCGTGGTGCTGCTCGACCAGATCAGCGATCCGCAGAATATCGGCGCGATCTTCCGCTCGGCCGCCGCCTTCGGCGCGCGCGGCGTGGTGCTGCAGGACCGGCACGCCCCTGCCCTCTCCGGCTCCCTGGCCAAGGCGGCGGTGGGCGCGATCGACCGCGTCCCGCACGCGCGGGCCGTCAATCTGTCCCGCGCGCTTGAGACCTTCGCCGACGCCGGCTGGCGCATCGTCGGCCTGGCCGGCGAGAGCACGATCGACCTGCCGGACGCACTGGACGGCTCGCCGACGGTGCTGGTGATGGGCTCGGAGGGCGAAGGCATCCGGCGGCTGGTGGCCGAGCACTGCGACGTGCTGGCCCGCATTCCGCTGGCCGGCGGCATGGAGAGCCTGAACGTCTCGGCCGCCGCGGCCGTGGCGCTCTATGAGGCGGCGCGCATCCGCAAATAAGTTTTCGCCTGCCGGGCGAAGGGCGGCGCGGAATCCGGCTTATTAGGGTCCACTAGGCGTGAACGACGTGCGTCGCCGGCGGACGGATGCGAGGATCAGACATGCTCCGTAAGGTCTCGCCCCTGCTGCTGACGGCTCAGGCCGCCGCCTTGATCGCCCTGGCCGGCTGCGGCCAGCCGTCGCCGGTCGAAACGCCGCCGAACACCTATCAGGAAGAGCCCCAGCGCCCGCCGCCTCCCCCGCCGCCGCTCGCGGGCGGGCCGGCGACCGGCCCTTATGAGATGCCGGTGGGTTCTGGCCTGGCTCCGAATCCGGAGGACTCGCCGTCCTCGACCGGCCTGCAGACCTGGCGCGAACCCGATGGTCGTCTGGTCACGGCCATGGCGCCGATTCCCGATGCCGACGAGACGGCGCGCACCGAGCCGATGCGCACGGATGATCTTCGCGGCGAACGGCGGCGGGATCGTCCGCAGGCGCGGCTCGCCGCCGCGGAGCCGCTACGCAGGGTCCCCGCCCCTCCGCCGCCGAAAACCGTCGCGCCCCCGCCGGCGCCGCTGAAGGCGAGGCCTGCGGCGCCGCCGTCGACGCTCAGCACCACCACGTCACCAACGCTGAAGACGGTTCAGACGCCGGCCGCCCGCCTGACCGCCGAACTGACGCCGGTGATCGCCGCCGGCGCCAAGCTTTCCGTTCCCGAGGCCATCGCGGCGGGGGATCCGGCCGCGGTGACCCTGACGCTGCCGGCCGATTTCCTGGGCACGGTGCAGGCCGAGGCCAATGCGCTGGACCTGCGGCGCGCGGCCCGCGCAGTCCAGGTGACCGCCGCCCTTTCCGGCGACGGCTACGACGTGACGCCCAACGGGCCGCAGACGCTCGCGCTGAAGCCCGGCGAACCCGCAAGCTTCACCTGGCAGGTGACGCCGCGCGCGCTGAAGGCCAAGCCCCTGACCGCCAAGATCGACGCGGCGCTGACCGGCGGGCGCAGCCCGTTCGACTTCGCTCTGGGGTCGGTCGAGGCGCCGGTGGCGGGCGCTGAATCAGCCTCCGCTGGAGGGCTGGACGGAATGATCAATGCGCCCGGCCTCGGGCCATTGCCGGCCCGCACCCTGCTGGGCGGCGGCCTGATCGCCCTGGCGGTGATCGTGCTGGCCTTCCTGGCGCGGCGGGCCTCGGCCTGGGAGAGCGCCGCGGCGCGTCGTCGAGCCCAGCGCGCCGAAAAGGACTAGTCGCGGGTCGCACTTGCGCCCGGCCTTCGCCTGACCGATGAAGGCCGCATGCTAGAGATGATTTCCGGCGGCGACTGGGCCGCGTCCTTTTCGGCCTTCCTTCAGGTCCTGATGATCGACCTGGTGCTGGCGGGCGACAACGCCGTCGCCGTCGGCTTGGCCGCGGGCGGCCTGCCTGAGAAGGATCGCAAGAAGGTCATCTTCTACGGCCTGCTGGCGGCCGTGGTCATGCGCATCGGCTTCGCCCTGATCACCACCTGGCTGCTGGGCCTGATCGGCCTGCTGCTGGCCGGCGGCATTCTGCTGCTGTGGGTCTGCTGGAAGATGTGGCGCGAGATGCGCGACCAAGCCGCGCACGAGGAGGCCCAGGCCAACGCCGCCCTCGACGACGACCCCAACACCGTGCCGATCGTCAAGAAGGCCAAGACCTTCAAGCAAGCGTTCTTCACGATCCTGATCGCCGACCTGTCGATGTCGATCGACAACGTGCTGGCCGTGGCCGGCGCGGCGCGCGACCACCAGGGCGTGCTGGTGTTCGGCCTGTTGCTGTCGGTGCTGCTGATGGGCGTCGCGGCGACCTGGATCGCCAAGCTGCTGCACAAGCACCGCTGGATCGGCTACGTCGGCCTGATCATCGTGCTCTACGTGGCCCTGCATATGATCTGGGAGGGCCACCGCGCGGTGGTCGTCGATCTGGACAAGACCGACGCCTACAACGCCGCCGCGCCCAGCATCATCGACATCGGTCCCGAGGAAGTGGCGCGCGACAAGGCGCACTGAAGGCGAAACCCCCGCCCTTCGAGGCTCGCCACGCTCACACCTCAGGGTGAGGATTTCGACTGATCCACTGAGCCTGCATTAGTCCTCATCCTGAGGCGCCCGCGTGAGCGGGCCTCGAAGGACGAGGACGGCCCCACTATCCAGACCAGCGGTAGCGCCAGGTCTCCGAGATCGGCGCGCCGCCGCGCGTCAGGCCGATCGACAGCTCGGCCACACCCGTCGCCGGCGGCTTGAACACCACGACGACGCGCGCCGATCCGCTCTCCGGTCCCGCTTGAAGGGTCGACTGCGTGATGGCGCCGACATCGGCCGTGGTCACCTTATCGACGCCGTTCAGGTCGCCGACGCCGCCGAACTCCACGACATAGAGCCAGACGCCCTCGCTGGCGTTCTTGCCGATGCGGGTGCGCACGACCGGACAGAGCTGACCGGCGGGCGGCTCGTCGCACCAGCTCAGGCGATAGCGCAGGGTGACGGGCTTTCCGGCTGCCCACGGCGTCTTGGGTCGCCAGAAGGCGGCCATGTTGTCGTCGGTCTCGATCTGCGTCGGGATCTCGAGCAGTTGCACAGCGCCCGCGCCCCAGTCGTCGAGCGGGGTGACCCACAGTGTCGGACGCTTGTCGTAGCGGGCTTCCAGATCGCCGTAGTGCTCGAAGTCGCGGTCGCGCTGCACCAGGCCGAAGCCGGCCAGCTTGTCGGTCTCGAAGCGGCTCATCTGCAGCTGACGCGGATTGGCCAGCGCCCGCCAGATCGCGCCGCCGTCACTGGTGCGGATCAAGAGGCCGTCGCTGTCGTGCACGCCGGTGCGGAAGTCGTCGTTGTTGGTGCCGTCGACCGGGCCGAACAGATACATGCTGCTCATCGGCGCGACCCCGGCAGCGTCGATCGCCACGCGCGGATAGAGCGTCGCCTCGATGTCGAAGATCTGGGCCTCGCCGGGCGTCACCTGGAAGCGGTAGGCGCCGGTGACGCTGTCGCTTTCCAGCAGGGCGTGCATGACCACGTGGTCGGCGCCGGGCGCCGGGCGCTCGATCCACCAGCTGGTGAAGCGCGGAAACTCCTCCGCTTCGCCGGTCTTGAGCGCCAGGCCGCGAGCCGAGAGACCGTACTGCTGATCGCGGCCAAGGCTTCGGAAGTAGCTGGCGCCCTGGAAGGCGCCGATCTCGTCGAACTTGTCAGGCGAGTTCACCGGATGCAGCAGGCGATAGCCCGACCAGCCGGCGACCTGACCCAGCGCGCCCGCGAGGCTGTCGGGCGCCTCGAACATCTCGGCAGCAAAGACCACGGGGTGGGCGCGGCCGTCGTAGACCTCGAACAGCTGCACAACGTCGGCCGACAGATAGACCGCCGGGAACAGTTCGGCCTTGAAGGCGCCGCCGAGGTCGGCCCACAGCGCCCGCTCGCCGCGGAAGCGCAGGCGACGCTGATCGTCGTAGCTCAGCGCCTGGGCGGCGGCGACCGGCGGAACGCGCGGGCGCGCCGGGGCCTTGGCGAGGTTCTGGGCCAGACGCTGCAAGGTCTGCGGCGTGAAGCGGGTGACGGCCGGCGGCGCGGCGCGCGGCGCGGCAGGCGGCGTCTGGGCGGCGACCGGACGGGCGGCGAAAGCGGCCAGGGACGCAAGCGCGCCCATCAAGCCGCCGCGACGGGAAACCCCGCCGCCGGGGAAAACTGAACGCGTCATTCGTCTCCGCTGACCCACTCCAATGGCGAAGGCAAGGCGCCGGCCGCATGCTCGGCGCCGATTTCGCGACACCGTCATAGATGGTGTGCGCCAAGTTCACTCTACAGACCCAGGAACGCCCTTGCGCGTAAGCCGTTCAACCTGAGCCTTAGCGTCTGCTAGGATGAGCAACGGCCCTCCCGGAATCGCAGGACTAGAACGCCGCCGCATGGACGCCGCCGCCGATTTCAGTACCCAACGGACAGAAGACGGCGTCGTCGTCGAACTCCGCGGCGATTGGACCGCCGCCCACATGGGCGACGCCGGCGCGCGCCTGTTGCAGGACGTGAGCGGCGGCGACGCCGAGCTCGACCTGCGCCAGATCGGGCGCTGCGACACCGCCGGCGCCTATCAGATCCTCCGCGCCGCGGGAGCGCGCAACGGTGGACGGGTGCGCGCGCGGCGGGAAACGTCGCGCCTGCTGAGCCTGGTCGGCGAAGCGCTGAAGAACGAGCCGAAGCCCGACGCCCCGCGCCGGGGCTGGAGCGATCTGGTCGAACGGCTGGGTCGTGGCGTCATCGGCGTGCGCGACGATTTCTACGACACCATGGTGTTCAACGGTCACCTGCTGGTGGCCCTGGGCCGTGCGGTCCGCCATCCGAGCCGCATCCGCTGGGCGCCGATCGTGGCCCTGACCGAGCGGGCGGGCCTGGACGCTATTCCCGTGGTTTCGGTGACCAGCTTCTTCATCGGCGCCGTGGTGGCGCTGCTAGGGGCCAACATCCTCACCGAGTTCGGGGCGCAGGTGTTCGCTGTCGAGCTGATCGGCATCGCCGTGATGCGCGAATTCAACGTACTGATCACCGCCGTGCTGCTGGCCGGCCGCTCGGCCTCATCCTTCGCGGCCGAGATCGGCTCGATGAAGATGAACCAGGAGGTCGACGCCATGCAGGTGATGGGCGTCGACCCGTTCGAGGCCCTGGTGCTGCCCCGCTTCGCGGCGATGATCGTGATGCTGCCGCTGCTGACCCTGGTGGCGACGCTGGCGGGTCTGGCCGGCGGCATGCTGGTGACCTGGGTTGTGCTGGACCTGTCGCCCAACTTCTTCCTGCAGCGGCTTGTCGACTATGTGGGCGCGACGCACTTCTGGATCGGCATGTCCAAGGCGCCGGTGATGGCCACGGTGATCGCCGCCATCGGCTGCCGCCAGGGCATGGAGGTGGGCGGCGACGTGGAATCGCTTGGCCGCCGGGTGACCTCGGCCGTGGTGCACGCCATCTTCTCAATCATCCTGATCGATGCGGTGTTCGCCCTGATCTACATGGAGCTGAACCTGTGAGCGCCGAGGACACCACCGACCTCGCCCTGCAGGAGGCCGCGCCCGGATCCATGGCCGCCGACGGCCTCGATGAGGACGCCCCGCCCGTGCAGGTGAAGGGTCTGATCTCGCGCTTCGGCGACAAGGTGATCCACGACGGCGTCGACCTGACCGTGAAGCGCGGCGAGGTGCTGGGCGTGGTCGGCGGCTCGGGCGCCGGCAAGTCGGTGCTGCTCAACACCATCATCGGCCTGAAGCAGCCGGACGGCGGCGTGGTGAAAATCTTCGGGGCCAACACCGCCAAGGCCGGGCCGCGCAAGCTGAGCGCCATCGAACGACGCTGGGGCGTGCTGTTCCAGTCGGGCGCCCTGTTCACCAACCTGACGGTGAAGCAGAACGTCGCCGCCCCGATGCACGAGCACACCGATCTTTCGGCGCGGGACATCAGCGAACTGGCCGAGCTTAAGATCGCCCTCTCCGGCCTACCGCCTGAAGCCGGCGCCCTGAAGCCGGCGGAGTTGTCCGGCGGGATGCGCAAGCGCGCCGCCCTGGCCCGCGCCCTGGCCCTGGACCCCGAACTCCTGTTCCTCGACGAGCCGACGGCCGGCCTCGATCCCATCGGCGCCGCGGCCTTCGACGAGTTGATCCGTGATCTTTCCGACGCCCTGGGTCTTACGGTGATGATGATCACCCACGACCTCGACACCCTCTATGCGATCACCGACCGTGTCGCCGTGCTGGCTGACAAGAAGATGGTCGCCGTCGCTCCCGTGACCGAGCTCGAACACTCCGAGCATCCCTGGATCAAGGAATACTTCCTGGGCCCCCGAGGCCGCGCCGCCAGCGCGGCTCAGCACGAGGCCGGATAGGACCGCCGATGGAAAGAAAAGCCAACTACGCCCTCGTGGGCTTCTCCACCCTGATCCTGTTCATCGGGATGGTGGTGTTCGTCGTCTGGCTGGCGCGGCTGTCGTTCAGCCGCGAATACGAGCTCTTCGACATCCTGTTCGTGGGGCCGGTGCGCGGCCTCTCCGAAGGCGGCGAGGTGCACTTCAACGGCATCAAGGTGGGCGAGGTGACCGACATCGACCTCGACCGGCGCGACCCCAATCGCGTGATCGCCCGGGTGCGCCTGTCGGCCGACGTGCCGATCAAGACCGACAGCTTCGCGACTCTGGAACCGCAGGGCATCACCGGGGTGAACTATGTGCAGATCACCGCCGGCGCCTCCGGCAGCCCGCTGCTGCGTGACGTGACGCCGCCGCGCGAAATCCCGGTCATCCGCAGCCAGCGCTCCGCCATCTCCGACCTACTGCAGGGCGGCGGCACGGTGCTGACCCGAACCATCGAGGCGCTGGACCGCGTCAACCGCGTGCTGTCCGACGACAACCTCAAGACCTTCACGGCGACGATCAACGATGTGCAGGCCCTGACCGCGGAGGCGCGCGAGCGCAAGGCGATCATCGCCGACGCCCAGAAGGCGCTGCAGAGCATCGATCAAACGGCGCAGGACATCAGCGCGCTTTCGAAGTCGAGCCAGGGCCTGGTCGATGGCGAGGCCAAGAGCACGCTGGCGAACCTCAACAGCGCAGCCGAGGAGATCAAGCTGGCCGCCCGCGACGCACGCGGCCTGGTCACCGCCCTGCAAGGGCCGACCACCGACTTCGCCACCACCGGCCTGCCGCAGCTGACCACCGCCGTGGTCACCCTGCAGTCGGCCGCCGAAAGCCTCGACCGCCTGACCAATCAGGTCGAACAGAACCCCCGCGCCCTGGTGTCCAAGGCGCCGGCCAAAGAGATCAAGGTGAAGCCGTGATCCGTCCTACCTCGCTCCTGCGCTTCGCCGCCGTCGCCGCGGCCGCCGTCAGCCTCTCGGCCTGCATCTCGCTGTTCCCAAAGACCGAGCCGGCGACGATGTACCGCTTCGGATCGGAGGCCCCTGCCCCGCCGGCCGGGGAGCCGAAGGGGCCGATGTTCGGCGTGCTGCGAGCGCCGACCGGCTTCCCGCGCGCCGCAGCCAGCGACCAGATCATGACCACCAACAACGGCGAGGTGGCCTACATCGCCGACGCCCGCTGGGTGTCGCCGGCCATCGTGCTGTTCGACGAGGCGGTGACCCGGGCGTTCGACGCCGATCCCGGGCCGGCGCGCTTGGTCTCGCGCGGCGAAGGCTCGCGCGGCGACTACAGCCTGAAGCTCGATGTGCGGTCGTTTGAGGCGCAGTACACGCGCGGCGCCGAGAGCGCGCCGGAAGTGCTCGTCAGCGTGCGGGCGGTGATGGTCCGCAACAGCGACCACACCCTGGTGGGCGACCACATCTTTGAAGCCCGCAGCCAGGCCAGCGACAACCGCGTCGGCGCCATCGTCACCGCATACGACGCGGCGGTCAGCCAGACGATGAAGGACCTACTCTTGTGGGTGAACGCCGGCGGCGCGGGGCCGGCCCGGCAGGGCTAACTGTCAGCGCTCGGGGGGCGAATGCTGCAGGTTGCAGGCGAAATCCACGCTGGCGAGGCGGCTGACGCCATGCGTGAGGTGGCGCGCCGACAGCGCGGTTCCATCGGCGTTTATTGGCTGAGAATGCTAAGCTTTC
>JAFKGN010000142.1 GCA_017307205.1 Caulobacterales bacterium | reverse complement strand
AGGTGGTTTCGCTGGGGGTGGCGGCCGTGGAGCCCAAGGCGCTGGACGCCTTCATCGCCGCCTTCGCCCCGGGCTGGGACGCGGCGCGCGGCGCGCCGGACGCCTTCGTCTTCGCCGTGTGGGCGCGACTGGACGGCGAGGCTTCGGAACAGTGGCCGCAGACCAAGCGCCTGGGTGTGGACGCCCTGCGCTGGGCCCGCAACCCGCCCCCGGGCGAACTGCTGCGGGGGCGGATGACGGTGATGGGCAAGGACCCGGTCGGGGAAGGCAAGGGCGTGGTGATCGCCCAGCACGACCTGCTCGATGAAGCCGGTCGCCTGGTGTTTTCCTGCCTGACCCGCTCGGTGTTCGCGCGTTAGCCCGAGGTTCAGTCGACATCCAGCTCACTGGCCGTCTGTCGCCTTCTCCCCTTGCGGGAGAAGGACAGCTCGTAGGGAAGGGCGCGCTAGTGACAGCGGCTCCAGTTAGGCGGCGTTGGCCGCCAAGCTCTTCGACGACGCGATGGCGATCAGCTTGTCCCAGTTATTCAGCGACAGCAGGTGCGCGTAAATCTGGGAGAGCGCGCCGTTGTCGCGCAGCTGGATGTACTTGTCGGCCGGCAGCTTGTTGAGCTTCTCTTCCGAGACGCCCCAGAACTCGGCGATCAGCTGCGGCTGGCCCGGCTGGCCGTTCGGCAGGGTCGGGGTGAACTGCGACTGGGTGCGCTCCAGCAGGTCGAGTTCGATCAGCAGCTTCACGAAGCTTTCGGTGCGGCGGCGCTCGGTCTCGAAGTCGTCGCAGAACTTGATGGCGTTCTGGGTGTATTCGGTAGGCTGGCCCTTGTCATCGAACAGGGGCTGCTCGCCACCCTCGACCAGCAGGTCCGACCCGCGATCGATGCAGACGATCATGCGCTGCTGGCCTTCATCGTTGGCCAGGACGAAGGGGTAGCGGCGGATGTAGGCCGGGATGTAGGCGCCGGTGGTGTAGCTGCCGTCCTTTTCCGCGAACAGGCTCTCGCCGGCGTTCAGGCCGAGCACGCCGACCGGGGTCTTGTCGTCGCCGACGAAGATGATCGGGAACGAGCCCGCGGCGTTGGCGAACTCCGTGACGGTCAGCGGGGTCATGTGGCCTTCGGCGGCGAAGGCGTAGGGACGGTCTTCGCGGCGCAGGCCGAGCTTGCCGTGCTGTTCGACGCTGAGCGGCTGCGGGGCCTTGTAGAACATGACGGTGCCGGTGATGGCGTTGTCGGCTTCGGCGGGCGTGGTGGCCATGGCGATAACTCTGGATCGTGACGGCGCCCCGCGGGCGGCCAAGGATCGGCGCTTCTAGCCGATCCCTGGAACTCGGGCAAATGCCCGCCGACCCCCGTTCGCGGACGCGGGTTAGAAGCGGTAGGTGATCCCGGCCCGGAACGAGCGACCCGGCGCGAGGACGATGTCCTTGAGGAAGGATACGTGCTCGCGGGCTTCCTCGTTGGTCAGGTTGCGGATGTCGGCGAACAGCCGGACGTCCTGATCCTGGAAGGGTTTCACGGAGGCGCTGAGGTTGACCAGGGTGTAGCTGTCGGTCGGGAGCTCAAACTCGGCCAGACGGTCGGCCTTCTCGACGTGACGGACTTCCAGGGTCGAGTTCAGGCGGTCGGAAGACCAGGCCAGGCGGCCGGTGAGGCCCGGCGGCGGGCTGCGGGCCGGGGCGCCGAGATCGGTCTCGCCGCGCACCCAGTCGTAGGCGGCTTCGGCGCGGAGGCTCTTGTCGCCCGAACGCCAGAGGGCGTAGCCGGCTTCCAGCTCCATGCCGCTGAACTTGGCGTCGGTCTGCACATAGCGGAACACCGGCAGGCCTTCCTCGGGATCGGTCCCGCCGGTCGGGCGGCGGTCGATGAAGCCGTCGTACTTGGCGCCCCAGAGGTGGCCTTCGATGTTCAGACGCTCGCCGGTCCAGCGGGCGGTGGCTTCCAGCGAGACCACCACCTCGGACTTGAGGTCGGGATTGCCCAGTTCGAAGCCGCCGGTGCCGGGGTGCGGGCCGTCGGAATAGAGCTCGAACTCGGTCGGGGCGCGGCCGTTGTGCGACACGGCCAGGGCCAGGAAGGTGTTGTCCGACGGCTTCACATAGCCGCCGAGCGAGGCGGAGACGTTCTGGAAGCTGCGGCTGCCGCCCAGGCTGCTCCAGTCGATGCCGAAGCCTTCGGCGACCTCGCTGGTCGGGCGGCCGGCGAGGGTGGCGTCGAGCTTGCGCTCGTCGAACCGCAGGCCGCCGTCGACGCCCCAGTTCGCGCCGTCATAGCGCTGCAGGGTGAAGATCCCGGCTTCCTTGACCTCGGTCTTGGGCACGATGGCCTCTTCGCCGAAGGCCACGAAATCGCGCTGCAGGCCCTGCAGGCCGACGGCGCCCTTCCAGCCGTTGCGTTCGGTCTGGACCAGCTCCAGGCGGCCCTCGGTCCCGTTGGACTGGAAGGTGGTGTGCACCTCGCCGTCGCCGGTGCGGCCCACCTCGGAGTGCTCGTAGTCGGCCTTGCCGGCCGAGAAGCGGATGGTCTCGAAGGGGCCGAGGTCCAGGGCGTACTGACCGCGCAGGTCGTAGCGCGTCTGGTTCATGTGAATGGCGACGGGGCCTTCCTCGTGGTCGTGGCCGTCGCCCTCCTCGTGGTCGTGATCCTCGATCACCTGGGCGTAGGGCACGCCGTACTCGGTGGAGGTCTTGCGGGCGGCGACGCCGATGAAGCCCTTCTCGCCGATGAAGGAGACGCCGGCGCCGTAGGTGTCGACCTCGGTGTCGCTGTTGCGCTGGGTCTTGGCGGGGTCGCGCTCCAGGCCGTCGGCGGCCGCCAGGCGGTTGGAGACCGGCGGGCCGGGGATCTTGTAGTCCTCGGTCTTGCGGTGATCGGCGTCGAGCGAGAACACCAGCGGGCCGGCCGCGAAGCTGCCGCCGCCGCCGATGGAGGCGCCCTTGTCGACCGTCGAGCCCGAGGCGGTGATGCGGCCTTCGTAGCCTTTTTCGGGGGCCTTCTGCGGGATGCGGTCGTCGATGACATTGACCACGCCGCCGATGCCCGAGCCGCCGTACGCCAGGGCCGAAGGGCCGCGCAGCACCTCGATGCGCGAGGCCTCGGCCGGGTCGGAAGCGACCGCGTGGTCGGGCGACAGGGAGCTGGCGTCGATCTGGCCGAGGCCGTTCTGCAGCACCAGCACGCGGGGGCCGGAGAAGCCGCGGATCACCGGGCGGCTGGCGCCCGGGCCGTTGGCGCTGGAGCGCAGGCCGGGCAGCGAGGCGAGCACATCGCCGAGGCCGGCGGGCGGCGCGGTTTCCAGGGCTTCGCGCTTCAGCACGTCGACGCTGGTGGTCGCGGTCTCCAGTGAGACGGCGTAGGGCGCGGCGGTGACCACCACCTCCTCGACCGTGCCGCTGTGCGAACTGCCGGCGGTGTTGGCGCCCTGGGTCTGGGCATGGGCGGCGCCGCTGAGGGCGCAGGCCGCGACGGCGACGAACAGCAGGCGGCGGGAGGAAACGGACATGACGGCGACGACCCCGGAAAGCGGATGTCGACGTGTTATGAGATAACATTATAGGGCGCAAGCCCCGTTTGTTGATCAGTCCCGAACCTGGGCCAGATAGTCGGCTGATTGCATCTCCTGCAGGCGGGAGACCGTGCGCTCGAACTCGAAGGCCCCGTCGCCGGCCGGATAGAGGGCCTCGGGCTCGCCCGCCGCCAGGGCGACCAGCTTGGCGCCGGCCTCGTAGAGGGTGTCGATCAGGGTGACGAAGCGCTTGGCGGCGTCGCGGTTGGCCGGGGTCAGCAGCGGCACGCCTTCGAGGAAGACGGTGTGAAAGCGTTCGGCGAGGGCGAGGTAGTCCTGCGGGCCCAGCGCCTGGGCGCAGAGGCTGGCGAAGGCGGCGCGGACGAGGCCGCCGTGGGCGCGGGGCAGTTGCAGTTTACGGCCCAGCACTTCCAGGGTCGCGCCGACCTCGGGCTGGCCGTCGAGCATCTCGGCCCACAGCTTGTCGAAGGCCGCCTCGGTGTCGCGGTTGATCGGCGAGAGCCAGACGCGGGCGCCCTTGAGGCGGTCGAGGCGGAAGTCCTTCGGCCCGCGCACGGCCACGACCTCGAGCTGGGACTTCAGCATGTCGATGAAAGGCTCGAACAGCTGGCGGTTGATGCCGTTCTTGTAGAGCTCGTCCGGCGGGCGGTTGCTGGTGGCGACCCAGGTGACGCCCTCGGCGGTGAGGGCTTCGAACAGCCGGCCGAGGATCATGGCGTCGGCGATGTCGGTGACCTGGAACTCGTCGAAGCACAGCAGGCGCGCCTCGGCGGCGATGGCGGCGGCGGCGGGCGGGATGGGATCGTCGCCCTTGGCCTGGCCGAACTGGGCCTTGCGAGCGGCGGCGTCGCCCTTGCGCCAGGCGTCGATCAGCCGGTGGGTCTCGGCCATGAAGACGTGGAAGTGGATGCGCCGTTTCTTCTTCACCGGGGCGCTATCGAAGAACAGGTCCATCAGCATGGACTTGCCGCGCCCGACCGGGCCCCAGAGGTAGACCCCGCGCTGGGCCTTGGCGCGGCGGAAGAAGCCGGGCTCGCCGGCGCCGTTCAGATCGCCCTCCAGGCGGGCCAGGGCCTCGACCGCCGCCGCCTGGGCGACGTCGGGCTGGATGTCGCCCTCGGCGAGGCGTTGGCGATAGGCGGTGCGGACAGAGGTGGTCATCGGCCCCAGGCGTTAGCGCGAGGCGGCGGACAAGGACAAGCCGCCGCCTACGATCCGGGCGCCAGTTCCTGCATGACGCGGTCGTACTTCACGCCCTCGCGCCAGGCGAAGGTGCGCATGTTGCCGGCCTTGTCCCACCAGATCAGGGTCGGATAGGCGAGCGTGACGCCGTTGGCCTTCAGCAGCGGAACGAGGTCGGCGATCATCTTGCGGCCGGCCTCGACCACGGCGGTGCGGGCGATGTCGCCGTCGGCGGGCGGGATGCCCTCGGCCCTCCAGGCGTCGATCGGGGTGTTGTCCCAGCGCTCGGACAGCGCCCAGGAGCGGTTGATCCACAGCTCGGCCACGGTGGCCCGCTCGACCGGCGTCGACTTCGGCACGCCGTTGCGGTCGGCGCGGGCGATCTCGATCAGGCGGGTGTCGACCTGGGCGGCGTGCAGGCGCGGGTAGTAGGTCTTCTTGAAGACGATGCAGTCCGGGCAGGAGCGGAAGCTGATCATGTAGAGCTTCGGCCCGGCCAGCTTGGGCGAGACGTAGCCGGCACCTTCGAGGATGCGGGTGATCTCGGCCTGGTTCTTGGTGATCGTCTTCGGCCGCCATTGCAGGTCGGTCTTCCACCACCACCAGCCGCCCGCGGCGACGAGGCCGATGAACAGGATGGCCAGCACCCAGCGCCCGAAGATCTTCATGCGGTTCGTTCCCCTGGCCTCAGGCCGTCTCAAGCCTGACTTACCATCCGCCGCCGGGCTCGTGCTACGCAAGGGGCGATGCACATCGTCGACGAACTGATCGCCGAACGCGCGCCGGGCCTATCCGGCTCCCCGGCATGGCCGCTGGTGCGACCGGCGCTCTACGCCCTGCTTGGCTACGGCAAGGCTCGCGCCATGGCCGACGCGGTGGCGCCGATGGACGGCCGGGCGGCCTTCGACCACGTCTCGCGACTGCTCGACCTGAAGATCGAGGCGACGGGGCTGGAGCGGATTCCGCGCGAGGGGCCGGTGATCCTGGTCTGCAACCACCCCACGGGCATCGCCGACGGCTTCGCCCTGTTCGACGCGGTGCGACCGATCCGGCCCGACGTGATCTTCTACGCCAACGCCGACGCCCTGCGGGTCGCGCCCCGCCTCGGCGACAGCATCATTCCGGTCGAGTGGGTGGAGGCCAAGCGCACCCGCGAGAAGATGAAGCTGACCCTGGCCGGCACCCGCGCGGCGCTGGAAGGTGGCCGTTGCCTGGCGATCTTCCCCTCCGGCCGCCTCGCCCGCGTCGAACGCGGTGTGCTGACCGAGGAGCCGTGGGCGGGCACGCCCCTGTCGCTGGCCCGCAAGTACGACGCGCCCGTCGTGCCGATCCACATGACCGGGCCGTCTTCGATGCTGTTCCACCTGTTCGACAAGGTCTCGCACGAGCTGCGCGACATCACCCTGTTCCACGAGATGCTGAACAAGCACGGCGGGCGGTTCACCCTGACGGTCGGGCCGGCGATCGCGCCGGACGATCTGCCCGACGACATCGCGCCGCTGCAGGCCTATGTGGAGCACACCCTGCCGCAACACCCCGACCAGCCGTTCGCATGAGCTCCAGCGTCTTCCTCGCCGACGAGGCCGCCACCGCCGATCTCGGGCGGGCGCTCGCCGCGCACCTGCGGCCGGGCTGGGCGATATGCCTCAAGGGGCCGCTGGGAGCCGGCAAGTCGACCCTGGCCCGCACCCTGATCCGCGCCCTGACCACGCCGGACGAAGAGGTGCCGAGCCCGACCTTCACCCTGGTGCAGGCCTATGACGGGACGATCCCGGTCAGCCACTTCGACCTCTATCGGCTGAGCTCGCCGGACGAGGCCTATGAGATCGGTTTCGACGAGGCCCTGCGCGACGGGGCGGTGATCGTCGAATGGCCGCAGCGGCTGGGCGACGCCCAGCCGACCGACCGGCTGGATGTCGACATCGAGCCCGAGGGCGAGGGGCGGCGGGCGACCCTGACCGCCCACGGGGCGTGGGTCGGGGTGGAGCTGACGCTCTGAGGGTCCGCCCTCGTCCTTCGAGGCCGCTTCGCGGCGCCTCAGGATGAGGGCTGCTTTAGCCTCGGCGGCCTACTCGAAATCCTCATGCTGAGGTGCGAGCGCAGCGAGCCTCGAAGCAGGAGGGTTTCGCAGCGCCTACGGCAGCGGGCCGATCGAGGCGGCCAGGACGGCGTACCATTCGGGGCGGGTCCAGCGCACTTTCCAGACCTCGGCGATCTCGGCGATGCGCGACGGCGTCTGGGCGCCGACCAGGGGGATCGGGCGGGCAGCGTGGGCCATGATCCAGCTGTAGGCAGCGACGGCGCGCGAGACCCCGGCCTCCTCGGCCTTCACATCGAGCGCTTCGGCGACGGCGTTGGCGTAGTCATCGCGCGGATTGGCCAGGCGGCCGCCGGCCAGGGGCGACCAGGCCAGGACGGTCATGTTCCGGGCGATGGCCTGATCGAGCACGCCGTCGGTCATGGCGTGGGTGCGGACGGCGGAGAATTCCGGCTGGCAGGAGACGATCGGCAGGCGCAGGTGGGCGGCCAAGGCCTCGACCTGTCCGGTCGTGAAGTTGGAGACCCCGACCGCGCCGATCTTGCCGGCGGCATGGGCGTCTTCCAGGGCGCGGGCGGTCTCGGACGGATGGGTCAGGACGTCCGGGCGGTGGATCTGCCAGAGGGCGACCTGCTCGACGCCGAGGCGCTGCAGCGAGGCGTCGATGGCGCTGGTCAGGTAGTCGGCGCTGGAATCGTAGGGCCAGCCCATGCGGATGCCGCCCTTGGTGGCGATCACCATGCGGGCCTTCAGGCCGGGGTCGGCGGACAGCACGCGGCCGAACAGAGCCTCGCTGGCGCCGAACGGCTCGTCGTTGTCGGGGCCGTAGATGTCGGCGGTGTCGAACAGGGTGACGCCGGCGTCGAGGGCGGCGTGGACGCGGGCGGTCGAGGCGGCGAGATCATCGCCGGAGAAGCGCCACATGCCCCAGGCGATGGAGGAGACCTCCGGGCCGCCGGCGTAGAGCGGACGAGTCGGCGACGGGGGGGCGAGGGTCTCGGTCACGGTGGAGCTCCGGAAAAGCGCCGCGCTTGATCGCACAATCGCGGGAGCCGTCCAACGGCGCTGGTCTCGGAGTCGGCGGATGATAGAACCGTGCGAGGCAAATCAGTGAAAAGGCGCAGCGCTTTGAGTTCGGACCGCGAGGCCCTGAAGGCCGCATTTCTCGGCGCCAACGGCTTCGGCGACGCCCGCCGCGAGCCGCTGGGCGGCGACGCCTCGACCCGCGCTTACGAACGCCTGCATCAGGACGGTGAAACCTACATCTTCATGGACCAGCCGCCGGCGCTGGAGAGCGCCCCCTGCCCGCCCGGCGCCACCGCCGACGAGCGCCGCGCCGCCGGCTACAACGCCCTGGCCCGACTGGCGGCTGGGCGCGTCGACGCCTTCATCGCCTGCGCGCTCTACCTGAAGGGCCAGGGGCTTTCGGCTCCTGACATCCTGGCTGCCGATCCTGGCGCGGGCCTGGCGGTGCTGGAAGACCTCGGCGACGACCTGTTCGCCCGCCTGCTGGAGACCGGGAAGGCCGATGAGGCCGAGCTCTACGACGCGGCCATCGACGCCCTGCTGGCGCTGCACGCCAAGACTCCGCCGGCCATGCTGCCGCCCGGCTGGCCGCTGCTGAAATATGACGACCTGGCGCTGGAGACGGCGCAGAACG
>JAFKGN010000141.1 GCA_017307205.1 Caulobacterales bacterium | reverse complement strand
TCGGCCCCGGCCGACCGCATCGGCGTGATCGCCGGCGACCTGCAGGACGCCGAGAGCATGAAGGCGGCCCTGGACCTGTTCTCGTCCCTGGGCGTCACCAGCCTCGACTGCCGCCAGGACGGCGCCGCCCTTGGCGACGGTCCGCGCGAAAGCTGGCTGTTCAACTCGACCCTGGCCGGCATCGAGAACGCCGACGTGGTGCTGATCGTCGGCGCCAACCCGCGCCTCGACGCCCCGGTGCTGAACCAGCGCCTGCGCAAGCAGTGGGTGGCCGGCAAGATGCGCCTCGGCGTCGTTGGCGAGGCCCTCGACCTGACCTACGACTATGACCGGGTGGGCGAGGGGGCTTCGGACCTCTCCAAGCTCTCCGGCGCCTTCGCCGACGCCTTCAAGGCGGCTGAGCGTCCGGCGATCATCGTCGGGGCCGCGGCCCTGAACGACGCCGGGACCCTGGCCGCCGTCGCCAAGCTGGCCGACGACTACGGCGTGATCCGCGACGGCTGGAACGGCTGGAACGTGCTGCACACGGCTGCTGCTCGTGTGGGCGGTCTCGACCTCGGCTTCACGCCGAAGGCCGGCGGCAAGAGCGCGGCCGAGCTGGTCGCCAAGGGCGGGGCCGACGTGCTGTTCCTGCTCGGCGCCGACGAGATCGACCTCTCCGAGACCGACGCCTTCGTGGTCTACCTCGGCACTCACGGCGACACGGGGGCTCACAAGGCCGACGTGGTTCTGCCGGGCGCCGCCTACACCGAGAAGGACGGCCTCTACGTCAACACCGAGGGCCGCGTGCAGATGGGCGCCCGCGCCGTCTTCCCGAAGGGTGAGGCGCGCGAAGACTGGGCGATCCTGCGGGCGCTGTCCGAGCGTCTCGGCGCGACCCTGCCTTACGACACGCTGAGCGCCCTGCGCGCCAGGCTGTTCGCCGATCACCCGACCTTCGGCCAGATCGACTTTGCCCCGGGCTCGGTGGTCGGCAAGCCGAACCTTTCGAAGCTGGGCGGCAAGGCCAAGCCGGCCAAGGGGCCGTTCGCCCCGGCCAAGCGCGCCTTCCACCTGACCAACCCGATCGCGCGCGCCAGCGTGACGATGGCCGAATGCGCCAGCCTGGCGGCCGGCCAGCAAAAGCAGGCGGCGGAGTAAGCGATGCAGAACTTCTGGACCTCTCCCGGCGGTTGGACGCTTCTCGCGGTCGGTCAGATCCTGCTGGTCGTCGTCGTCCTGCTGGTCTCGATCGCCTTCCTGCTGCTGGCCGACCGTAAGATCTGGGCCGGCGTGCAGATGCGCAAAGGCCCCAACGTGGTCGGCCCCTTCGGCCTGCTGCAGTCCTTCGCCGACCTGATCAAGTTCGTGCTGAAGGAGCTCGTCATCCCGGCGGGCGCCGACAAGGTCGTCTTCCTGCTGGCCCCCGTCATCACCGTCACCCTGGCCCTCGTGGGCTGGGCGGTGATCCCGTTCGCGCCCGGCTGGGTGATCGCCAACCTCAACGTCGGCATCCTCTACCTGCTGGCGATGAGCTCGCTCGGCGTCTACGGCATCATCATGGGCGGCTGGGCTTCGAACTCGAAGTATCCGTTCCTCGGCAGCCTCCGTTCGGCGGCGCAGATGGTGTCCTACGAGGTCTCCATCGGCTTCATCATCGTCACGGTGATCCTGTTGGCCGGGACCATGAACCTCTCCGAGATCGTCACCTCGCAGGATGGCTGGTTCTGGAACTGGTACGCCTTCGGCGGCGGCGACACCTGGCCGCTGATCGTCATCATGTTCCCGATCATGGGCATGTTCTTCATCTCGGCCCTGGCCGAGACCAACCGCCCGCCCTTCGACCTTCCGGAAGCCGAGTCCGAACTCGTGGCCGGCTATCAGGTGGAATACAGCTCGACGCCCTACCTGCTGTTCATGCTCGGCGAGTACGTCTCGATCGTGCTGATGTGCGCCCTGATCACCGTGCTGTTCTGCGGCGGCTGGAACATCGGCATCCCGATCCCGGGCCTGGATACCCTGCCGCCGACCCTGGTCAGCTTCATCGGTTTCCTCGTCTTCTCGGTGAAGGTGGTGTTCTGGTTCTTCATGATCGCCATGGCCAAGGCGATCGTGCCTCGCTACCGCTACGACCAGCTGATGCGCCTCGGCTGGAAGGTCTTCCTGCCGATGTCGCTCGGCGCCGTGGTGCTCGTCGCCGCCTGGCGCGTGTTCATGACGGCGGGGGCCTGATGCGCATCGCCTCGACCCTCCTGCTGCTCGGTCTCACGGCCTGCGCCGGCGTCAATGCGGCGGCGCATGACCAGTCGTACGGCCTGCCGTCGGGCATCGCGTCCTACGACGCCCTGGCGCGCGAAGGCGCGACCTGCAAGGCGCGTGGCGGCACGGTGAAGGCGAGCGGGCAGGGCGATCAGACCATGCTCAGCAACTACTTTTGTTCCATTCCCGCGGGGGCTTCCAAATGATCGCACGTATCGGTCAGGCGATCCGGGGCGCGGCCCTGCTTGATTTCGCCGGGGCCTTCGGCCTGGCGATGAAGTACATGATCGCCCCCAAGAAGACGGTGGCCTATCCCAACGAGCGCGGCCCGCAGTCGCCGCGCTTCCGCGGTGAGCACGCCCTGCGTCGCTACCCCTCGGGCGAAGAGCGCTGCATCGCCTGCAAGCTCTGCGAAGCCATCTGTCCGGCGCAAGCCATCACCATCGAGGCCGAACCGCGCGCCGACGGCTCGCGCCGCACGACGCGCTACGACATCGACATGGTGAAGTGCATCTACTGCGGCCTCTGCCAGGAAGCCTGCCCGGTGGACGCCATCGTCGAAGGCCCGAACACCGAGTTCGCCGTGGAGACCCGCGAAGAGCTCTACTACGACAAGGAAAAGCTGCTCGATAACGGTGATCGTTGGGAGCGGCAGATCGCGAAGAATCTGGAACTGGACGCGCCCTACCGCTAAGGCAGGCGCGCCCCCGGCGAGGTGACTCGCCGGGGCGTTTGTGATGAAGGGATGCCCCCTCCGATGGCCTTGCAGGCGATCGCATTTTACTTGATGGCGGCTGTCACGCTGATTGCGGGGCTGTCGGTCATTCTCGCCAAGCACCCGGTTCACTCGGTGCTGTTCCTGATCACCGCCTTCTTCTCGGCGGCCGGGCTCTTCGTGCTCATGGGCGCGGAGTTCCTCGCCATGCTGCTGATCGTCGTCTACGTCGGCGCGGTGGCGGTGCTCTTCCTGTTCGTCGTCATGATGCTCGACGTCGACTTTAGCGCCCTGCGCCGAGGCTTCGCCCAGTACCTGCCGATCGGCCTGGTGGTGGCGGGCGTCCTGGCGGCCGAGATGGTCATGGTCGCGGTGTCGGTGGCGACCACCGGCGCGGCCTCGGCCAACGCGGTTCCCGCGGCCTCCGGCCCGGATGTCAGCAACGTCGTGACTATCGGCTCGGTGCTCTACACCGACTACGTCTACGTCTTCCAAGGCGCGGGCCTGGTGCTGCTGGTCGCCATGATCGGGGCCATCGTCCTGACCCTGCGCCACAAGCCGGGCGTGAAGCGTCAGAACATCGGCGCTCAGGTCGGCCGCACGCCGAAGACCGGCATGCGCATCGTTCAGATCCAATCCGGCGCCGGCGTCGAAGAGGAGGCCACGCGATGATCGGCCTGTCGCATTACCTCACGGTCGCCGCGATCCTGTTCACCATCGGTGTCTTCGGCATCGTGGTGAACCGCAAGAACGTCATCCTCATCCTGATGTCGATCGAGCTGATCCTGCTCGCCGTGAACATCAACCTCGTGGCCTTCAGCGCCTTCCTGCACGACGTGGCCGGGCAGATCTTCGCCATGTTCGTGCTGACCGTCGCCGCCGCCGAGGCGGCCGTGGGCCTGGCCGTGCTTGTCACCTTCTTCCGTAACCGCGGCGACATCGCCGTGGACGACGCTTCGATGATGAAGGGCTGATCTTGGAAACCCTCGTCACCTTTATCGTCTTCGCCCCGCTGGTGGGCGCGGCCATCGCGGGCCTGTTCGGCCGCAAGATCGGCAATGTCGCCTCGCAGGCGGTGACCACCGGCCTGCTGTTCGCGGCCTGCGCCGGCGCCTGGACGGTCTTCTCGACCTGGACCTGGGGCCACCTTGAGCCCTTCACCCACGTGGTGCTGCCGTTCATCAACGTCGGCGACTTCCACTCGGCCTGGTCGATCCGCATCGACGCGCTCAGCGCCACCATGCTGATCGTGGTCACCACGGTCTCGGCGCTCGTCCACCTCTACAGCTGGGGCTACATGGCGGAAGATCCGTCCAAGCCCCGCTTCTTCGCCTATCTGTCGCTGTTCACCTTCGCCATGCTGGCCCTGGTGACTGCCGCCGACTTCATGCAGCTGTTCTTCGGCTGGGAAGGGGTGGGCCTCGCGTCCTACCTGCTGATCGGCTTCTGGTTCCACAAGCCGACCGCCAACGCCGCCTCGATCAAGGCCTTCGTGGTCAACCGCGTCGGCGACTTCGGCTTCGCCCTCGGCATCATGACCACCTACTGGGCCTTCGGGACCATCAACTTCCATGAGCTGTTCGCGATGATCGCCGCGAACGCCGGGCGCAGCTGGACCTTCGCGGGCCACGTGTTCCCGCTGATGGATATCGCCTGCTTCCTGCTGTTCATCGGCGCCATGGGCAAGTCGGCGCAGTTCTTCCTGCACACCTGGCTGCCGGACGCGATGGAAGGCCCGACGCCCGTGTCGGCCCTGATCCACGCCGCCACCATGGTGACCGCCGGCGTCTACATGGTCTGCCTGCTGTCGCCGATGTTCGAATACGCGCCTGTCGCCAAGATGATCGTCACGGTCATCGGCGCCTGCACGGCCCTGTTCGCCGCCACGGTCGGCCTCACCCAGAACGACATCAAGCGGGTGATCGCCTATTCGACCTGTTCGCAGCTCGGCTACATGTTCTTCGCCGCAGGCGTTGGCGCCTACGAGGCGGCCATGTTCCACCTGTTCACCCACGCCTTCTTCAAGGCGCTGCTGTTCCTGGGCGCCGGCTCGGTGATCCACGGCATGCACCACGAGCAGGACATGCGGCACTACGGCAAGCTGGCGAAGTACCTGCCGGTCACCTACGCCGCCATGACCATCGGCACGATCGCCATCACCGGCCTGGGCATCCCCGGCACCGAGATCGGCTTCGCCGGCTTCTTCTCGAAGGACACCATCATCGAGGCCGCCTTCGCGGCCGGCCCGCACCAGGCGGTCGGCTACTTCGCGGGCGTCATCGGTCTGTTGGTCGCCGGCCTGACCGCCTTCTACTCCTGGCGCGTCGCCTTCTTCACCTTCAACGGCCCGCAGCATTGGGGCGCCGCCGCGGCCCATGGTCATCATGACGACCACGCTCATGGCCATGCGCATGACGACCATGCCCACGCCACGGAAAGCCACGACGAGCCGCTGGCCGACGATCATGGGCATGCGCACGATGACCACGGCCACGGCCATGGTCACGACCACACGCCGCATGAGAGCCCGTGGGTGATGCTCACCCCGCTGATCGTGCTGTCGGTCGGCGCCGTCGCCGCCGGCTTCGTGTTCCACAACTTCTTCGTCGGCGAAGCCCGCGCGGAGTTCTGGCGCGGCGCCATCTTCATCGGTCCGCACAACGAGGTGCTCGAGCACGCGCACCATTCGTCGGCCCTGATCAAGTGGGCGCCGTTCGTGATGTCGATCACCGGCCTTCTGGTCGCGGCCTACATGTATCTGTGGAAGCCGGGAACGGGCGCCAAGCTCGCCGCCAACGGCGGGCCGCTCTACACCTTCTTCTACAACAAGTGGTTCGTGGACGAGCTCTACAACGCCACCTTCGTGCGCTGGGCCCGCGGCCTCGGCGACCTGTTCTGGAAGGGCGGGGACCAGAAGATCATCGACCGGCTCGGCCCGGACGGGGTCTCGGCGGTCTCCTACGCAGTCGGTAAGGGCACGGGTAAGGTGCAGACCGGCTATCTCTATCACTACGCGTTCGTGATGCTGCTCGGCGTGGCCGGCCTGCTGACGTTCGCTCTCTGGGCGTGGGCGGCCTGATCATGACCGGTATCCTCAGCCTCATCACCTTCGCGCCGCTGATCGGCGTCGCGGCTCTGCTGGGCCTGCAAGCCACGTCCAAGCCGGGTCGGGACACCGACACCAAGGCCAAGTGGATCGCGCTCGGCACGACGCTGGTCGTGTTCGCCCTCTCGCTCGTGATGCTGTTCGCCTTCGACAAGTCGGCGACCGGCTTCCAGTTCCACGAGGATGTCGCCTGGTTCGCGGGCCTCCGCTACCAGATGGGCGTCGACGGCATCTCGGTGCTGCTGGTGGTGCTGACCACCTTCCTGCTGCCGATCTGCATCATCGCGTCGTGGGAAAGCGTCGAGAAGCGCCTGATCGAATACCTGATCGCCTTCCTAGTGCTGGAAGTGCTCGTCGTCGGCGTGTTCTGCGCCCTCGACCTGGTGCTCTTCTACCTGTTCTTCGAAGGCGGCCTGGTGCCGATGTTCCTGATCATCGGCATCTGGGGCGGCAAGCGTCGCATCTACGCGGCCTACAAGTTCTTCCTCTACACCCTGCTGGGCTCGGTCCTGATGCTGGCCGCCGTGCTGGCCATGATCACCGTCGCCAAGACGTCGTCGATCCCGGCCCTGCTGGCCTTCAAGTTCGACCCGGCCTTCCAGGTCTGGCTGTGGCTGGCCTTCTTCGCCTCGTTCGCGGTGAAGATGCCGATGTGGCCGGTGCACACCTGGCTGCCCGACGCCCACGTGGAAGCCCCGACCGCCGGTTCGGTGATCCTGGCCGGCATCCTGCTGAAGCTCGGCGGCTACGGCTTCATGCGCTTCAACGTGCCGATGTTCCCGAACGCCTCGGAGCTGTTCCAGCCGCTGGTGTTCACGATGAGCGTCATCGCCATCATTTACACCTCGCTGGTCGCCTTCCGGCAGACCGACATCAAGAAGCTGATCGCCTATTCGTCGGTGGCCCACATGGGCTTCGTGACCCTGGGCATCTTCAGCGGCAATCTGCCGGGCGAGCAGGGCGCGCTCTATCAGATGCTGAGCCACGGCTTCATCTCCGGCGCGCTCTTCCTCTGCGTCGGCGTGGTCTACGACCGCATGCACACCCGCGAGATCGCCTTCTACGGCGGGCTGGTGAACCGCATGCCGGTCTACGCCGCCGTCTTCCTGCTGTTCACCATGGGCAACGTGGGCCTTCCGGGCACCTCGGGCTTCGTCGGCGAAATCCTGACCATGACCGGGACCTACAAGGCCTCGACCTGGGCGGCGATCGGCGCGGCCTCGGGCGTGATCCTCTCGGCCATGTACGCCCTGACGCTCTACCGCGCGGTGGTGTTCGGCGAGATGAAGAACCCGGCCCTGGCCGGCATCACCGACCTGACCAAGCGCGAGGTGCTGCTGTTCGTCCCGCTCATCGCGGGCACGCTGATCCTGGGCGTCTATCCCGCGCTGATTTTCGACGTCACCGCCGCCTCGGTGCAGAACCTGGTGACGGCCTTCCAGGCCGCGACCGGCGGTTGAGGACCTGACATGAGCTTCTCCTCGCAATTCCTGCTGGCCGGCCCCGAGGCGATCCTCGCGGGCGCCGCGCTGCTCCTGCTGGTCTGGGGCGCCTATCTCGGCCGTTCGACCGCCTTCACGGCGGCCTCGATCGTCGCCCTGCTGGCGGCCGCCTTCGTCGCCGTCGTCGGCCCGCAAGGCGTCGCCTTCAAGGGCGCCTTCGTGCACGACCAGGCCTCGGCCTTCTGCAAGGCCGCGCTCTACATCTTCAGCGCCTTCGCCATTCCGCTGGGCGAGAAGTGGTTCGCCAAGCGCGGCGAGGCCAAGTTCGAATATCCGGTGCTGATCCTCATCGCCGCCCTCGGCATGGGCATGATGGTCTCGGCCGGCGACCTGATCTCGCTCTACATCGGCGTCGAGCTGCACTCGCTGGCGCTCTACGTCCTGGCCGCCTTCCGTCGCGACGACGCCAAGGGCTCGGAAGCGGGCCTGAAGTACTTCGTGCTCGGCGCCCTGTCGTCGGGCCTGCTGCTCTACGGCTCCAGCCTGGTCTACGGCTTCGCCGGATCCACGCGCTTCGACGAGATCGCGACCGTCGTGCAGGCGGGGGCAGGGCACGGCGGCGTGCTGTTCGGCCTCGTCTTCCTGATGTGCGGCTTGGCGTTCAAGGTCTCGGCCGCGCCGTTCCACATGTGGACGCCCGACGTCTACGAAGGCGCCCCGACGCCGGTGGTCGGCTTCTTCGCCGCCGCCCCGAAGCTCGCCGCCATGGTGATGTTCGCCCGCGTGCTGGGCGACGCCTTCCCGGGCGCCGTCGATCAATGGCGCCAGGTGCTGGTGGTCATCGGCATCTTCTCGGCCGCGGTCGGCGCCTTCGGCGGTCTGACGCAGGGCAATCTGAAGCGCCTGTGGGCCTACTCCTCGATCGCCAACATCGGTTACGCCCTCATCGGCCTGGCCGTCGGCGGCGAGAGCGGCGTGCAGTCCATGCTGC
>JAFKGN010000140.1 GCA_017307205.1 Caulobacterales bacterium | reverse complement strand
GCTGAAGGCCGGCTTCGCCAAGGAGCTCGGCGCCGTGCTGAGCAAGGCCGGCTACCCGGCCAAGGCCGATCCGGCGACCACCAGCCCGGTGATGCTGCTCGTCTGGCTGATCGTCTTCGCCATCGCCGCCACCGCCCTCTACGGGCCTCAGGCCGCCGCCCTCGTCGAGCTGTTCCCGACCAAGATCCGCTATACGGCGATGAGCCTGCCCTACCACATCGGCACCGGCTGGGTCGGCGGCTTCCTGCCCGCCACCGTCTTCGCCATCGTCGCCGCCACCGGCGATATCTACGCCGGCCTCTGGTACCCGTTCGGCTTCACCGCGGTCGCCATCGTCTGCGCCCTGCTGTTCCTGCCGGAGACCAACGGCAAGGATCTGGACGCTTAGGCGGCGCTTTAATTCCGCTCATCCCGGCGAATGCCGGGACCCAGATGGCGAGTTCAGATTTGCCCGCTAGGGGCGCCGCACCTGTCCAGCCCACTCATGTGTCTCAGGCTGGGCCCCGGCATTCGCCGGGGTGAGCGGAGTGTCTTTTACTCCGGCGCCGCCAGCAGCACCTCGACCTCGATACCCGCCTCGATCAGCGCCAGGATCGAGGCCTTGTCCGGCACGGCGGTGATCAGGCGCACGACCTGAGCCCCCGCCCGGCCGAGCACGATCAGGTCCGAGTCCGCCGGCAAGCGCTCGGCGTCGCGCCGCACCAGCCCCAGCACGCCCGGATCGACGTCCCCGTCGGCCACCAGCACATCGGCCGAGGCCAGCGCCCGCGAGGCGCGCAGGGTCAAGAGATCCACCGGACCCCGTCCGGCCACGAAGCGGATGCGGCCGCGCAGCGGCGGGCCGGCGTCGGCCTTGTCGATGGCCTCGCGCATCAGGGTCTCGGCCTTGTCCATGTCACCGGCCAGCGCGGCCTCGGCCGCCGGGCCGGAGATCACCTGGCGCAGGAAGGCGCGGCGCTCGCGCAGGTCCGGCATCGCCGCCCGCACTTCGTCCTGGAACCGGCGCAGCAGCACGGCCACGCGCCCGGCGCCCTCCGGCACCTGGGCCTCGATGTCGTTGCGCAGCAGGGTGGCCAGCACCGGGGCGGCGCCGCCCGTGCCCACCGCCGCCACTACCGGCCCCCGGTCGATCACCGCCGGGGTCACGAAGTCGGAAAGGTCCGGCCGGTCGACCACATTGACCAGCGCCCGCGCCGAACGCGCCGCCGTCGCCGCCGCCTGCACATAGAGATCGTCGCCGCCGCCGATGAACGCCAGCAGCGCCCCGGCGTAGGTGCCCGGCAGCCAGGCCGTTTGGTCCTCCACCCGCACCACCACGGCGGGCGAGCCCTCGAACAGGCGCGCCTTGGCCTCGGCCGCGGGGCCGGAACCGACGATCACGACCTTGCGTCCGGTCAGCGGAAAATAGGCGGGGAAGCTGTCCACGGCGGCTTTCTACGGCGCCGAGCCCGGCGGGCGCCAAGTGTTTCTCGTGAAAGGTGATGGGTTTCACAAGCGCTGCTATGCTGCAGCATGGCCGAGAACACTCCGCTTTCCCGCGCGCGACGCGGTGTGTTGATCGCCTTGGCCACGCTCGCTTTCATTGCGGTCGGCAGCGGCGCGTTAGGCGGACTAAGCCACAACCATTCCGCCCGTATCTTGTGGGGAGCCGCAGCGCTCTTCTGCTGCATCGCGCTTAACTTGGGGCTCGTATTCCTGGGAACTTTCAAGGCAAGCCGCACTGAGCAGGCTATCCACTGCATGGCGTTTGGCGCCGTGATTTGTTCCAGCTTTGCTGGTTGGCTTGAGAAGCCAAGTGTCAGCACCTACGCCGTTGCAGTTCCTATCGGAGTAGCGCTCGGCCTCGCGATGTTCCTTCGATACTACAAGTACTACAAGGCCTGACGCCGGCCGTCGGATCCAAAAAACAAAGGCCCACCGGAAAGGCTTGAGCCGCCCTCCGTTTACCTCCCGGCAAGGTTACGGAAACGGCTTCTTCAACCCTTTGCCGTTCTATGCGCCTCCGATCCGCGTTCGCAGGCGTCACATGTCCCTTCTGCCCAAGCTCGGTCTTTCCGCCGCCCAGTTCGGTCTCGACTCGACGTCGACCCTGCGCGGCCGGCCGCCGGAAGCCGAGGCGCGGGACATGCTGAACATCGCTGCCCGAGCCGGTCTGTGGGTGCTCGACGCCTCGCATATTTTCGGCCGCGCCGAGCTGGCCGTCGGTCAGATCATCCCGCGCCCCGTCCCCTTCAAGCTGGTCATCGCCATCGCCCGCGCCGACCGCGGTCCGGACTTCATGGAGACCGAGGCCCGCGCCTCCCTGCGCCGTATGGGCGTCGACAGCGCCTACGCCATCGTCGTCCCCAATGTCGGCGACCTGTTTGGCCCGCACGGCCCCGCCCTGTGGGATCGCCTGCAGCAGATGCGCGACGAAGGCCTGGTCTCAAAGCTCGGCATCGGCGTCCACGCCACCGACGATCCGGTCGGCGTCGTCCGCCGTTTCCGCCCGGACCTCGTCCAGGCCCCCGGCAGCCTGCTCGACCAGCGCCTGCTGGTCTCCGGCGCCCTGGCCCAGATCGCCCAGATGGGCGTCGAGGTGCAGCTGCGCTCGATCTTCCTCAACGGCCTGCTGTTCCTGCCGCCGGATCGCGTGCCGGCCCAGCTCAAGGGCGCCGCCGGCCGCCTGTCGCGCGTGCGCCGCATGATCGCCGAAGGCCGCTCGGACCCGCTGCAGGCCGCCCTCGGCTTCGCCCTCTCGCGCCCGGAAGCCTCCAGCGTTCTCGTCGGCTGCACCTCGGCCTCGGAACTCTCCGCCGTCGTCGCCGCCGCCTCGCGCCCCTGCCCGGACCTCGACTGGGACGACATGGCCATCGACGACCCGGTCGCCCTCGACAATCGCTGGGCCGCCGCCTGAGTTCATCCGAGGTCACCCGTGCTAGAGCTCGGCCGTGCACCTCGCCCCTGAAGTCATCGCCCTCCTCGTCGCCGTCGCGGTCCTCGCCGGTTTCATCGACGCCATCGCCGGCGGCGGCGCGCTGATCACCGTGCCCGCCCTGCTGGCCGTCGGCGTCCCGCCCGTTCAGGCCATCGCCACCAACAAGGTGCAGAGCAGCGTCGGCACGGCCTCGGCGACCTGGAGCTTCTGGCGCGCCGGCAAGATCGACTTCCACCACATCAAGATTCCCCTGGCCGCCACCCTGGTCGGGGCCGCCCTCGGCTCGCTCCTCCTCACGGTGGCCGACACCCGCTGGCTGATGGTCCTGCTGCCCGTCCTGCTCATCGCCATCGCCCTCTATTTCCTGTTTGGCCCCAAGGCGTCGAACGAGGACAGCCACGCCCGCCTGACGCCCCTGGCCTACGCTGTCGTCGCCGGCGGCATCGGCCTCTACGACGGCTTCTTCGGCCCCGGCACGGGCTCGTTCTTCGCCCTCAGCCTCGTCACCTTGATGGGCATGGGCCTCACCCGCGCCACCGCCCACACCAAGGCGCTGAACCTGATGAGCAACGTCGTCTCCGTCGTCGTCCTGGCGGTCGGCGGCCACGTGCTGTGGCTGCTCGGCGGCTGCATGGCCGTGGGTCAGTTCGTCGGCGGCCGCCTCGGCTCCCACGCCGCCATGCGCTTCGGCCCGCGCCTCATCCGCCCGCTGCTGGTGATCATCTGCCTGGCCATGGTCGCCAAGCTGCTCAGCGACCCCGCCAACCCGCTGCGGCACATGGTCGAAGGGTGGGTGGGCTGAGCGCAACCCTCGCCCTTCGAGGCTCGCTTCGCTCACACCTCAGCGTGAGGATTTCGACTGATCCGCCCAGCCCAAAGTAGTCCTCATCCTGAGGCGCCCGCGCAGCGGGCCTCGAAGGACGAGGACGGCCCCTCGCGGGTGGACGCGCCAGCGCATCCGGGTCAGGCTCGGCCGAGGCAAGGGAGAGGCGGAATGCCCGGCATCGACACCTTCGCGGCGCGCGCCGCCTTCCTGGCGGCCGCAACCTTGGCGCTCTCAGCCCACGCTCAGCCCCCGGCGCCCCGCCCGGCCGCCATCGAGACCCCGGCCACCAACGCCATCGCCAACCCCTACCGCATGGTCACCGACTACCCGAAGCTCGGCGACATCAAGCCCGGCGGCGCCATCGGCATCGTGCCCGACGGCCGCGGCGGCATCTGGCTGCAGCATCGCTCCGACCCCGGCATCGTCCACCTCGACGCCCAGGGCCGGGTCGTGGCCCGGTTCGACGTCACCTTCGGCGCCGCCCACGGCCTCTGCCGCGATCGCGACGGCAACTTCTGGGCGGCCGACAGCGGCCCGTTCGGCGGCGGCGCAGGCCCAAGCGCCAAAGGCAATCAGGTCTTCAAGTTCACCCCGGAGGGCAAGCTGCTGCTCACCCTCGGCAAGGCCGGCGTCTCCCAGGCCGGGCCTGACACCTTCGTCCAGCCCGCCGCCTGCATCGAAACCCCCGACGGAAACATCCTCATCGCCGACGGCCACTGGCCCCGCCCCGCCTCCGGCCCACAGGACGGCGACCGCCTCGTCCTCTATTCGCGCGACGGCAAGTTCCTGCGCCAGATCGGCGGCTTCGGCCGCAAGCCCGGCGAGTTCATGGGGCCCCACGGCCTAGCCTACGACTCCCAGGGCCGCCTGTTCGTCGCCGACCGCGGCAACAACCGCATCCAGATCTTCGACAAGGACTTCAAGGTCATCGACGAGTGGCGCCACTTCGGCCGCCCCAGCGGCGTCTGGATCCTCAAGGACGACACCCTGATCGTCGCAGACTCGGAGTCCAACAACCCCATCGGCGGTCCGGCCTCCGCGCCGGAAGGCGGCGGCGGCGCCATCCGCAATCCCGGCTGGAAGACGGGCGTCCGCATCGGCAGCGCCAAGGACGGCTCGCTCCGGGCCTTCATCGAAGGCGTCCGCCCCGAAGGCCTCGGCGCCGACGAATCCGGCGCCATCTACACCGGCCTCTCCGGCGGCTGCGACGCCAGCCCGACCAAGAACTGCCTGCAGAAGTTCGTGCGGAAGTAGGGGGCGGTGGCGGCCGCGAGCGAAATCCTCGCCCTTCGAGGCTCGCTCCACTCGCACCTCAGGGTGAGGCTTTCGACTGATCCGCCGAACCCACAGTAGACCTCATCCTGAGGCGCCCGCGCAGCGGGCCTCGAAGGACGAGGGCGGTCCCTCAGCGGAACGTTGCTGAACGCGTCATCCTGAGCGGCGCGCAGCGCCAGTCGAAGGACGCACAGCCGCGCCGCCCCCTACCCCACCATCTCCCAGCTCAGCCGCTCACCCTTCACCAGCGCCCGCGTCGCCCGCTTGCCCAGCACGTCCGGCAAATGCTTCGGCGCCAACCCATAGCCCGGCCGCACCGAGCGGATATTGGCCTCGGTCAGCAGCTCCCCCGCCGCCACGTCCTCGGCCACATAGAGCGACCGCCGGTGACCCGCCGCCGCCGCCTCGCTGCCCAGGTCGTCGTAGTGCACGCGCCCAAGCGCCGACCACGCCGCCTTGCAGTCGGAAACCAGCCGCGCGAACTCGCCGGGCTCCAGGCTGAACGCCGAGTCCGGGCCGCCGTCGGCGCGGGCGAGGGTGAAGTGCTTCTCGATCACCGAGGCGCCGAGGGCCACCGCCGCCACCGAGGCCGCCACGCCCGGCGTGTGGTCCGACAGCCCGCCGACGCAGCCGAACCGCGCCGCCAGGTCGGCCACCGTGCGGACATTGGCCTCCTCGATCGGGGCCGGATAGCTGGAGACGCAGTGCAGCAGCGCGATCTGCTGCGCCCCCGCCCCCCGCGCCGCGTCCACCGCCTCGCCGATCTCCTCCAGATTGGCCAGGCCCGTCGAGATGATCATCGGCTTGCCGGTCGCCGCCACCCGCCGGATCAGCGGCAGGTCCACCGCCTCGAAGCTGGCGATCTTGTAGGCCGGCGCGTCCAGGCTCTCGAGCAGGTCCACCGCCGTGGCGTCGAACGGGGTGGAGAACAGCGTCACCCCCAGCGCCCTGGCCCGCGCGAACAGAGCCGGGTGCCAGTCGTAGGGCGTATAGGCCTCGGCATAGAGGTCATAGAGCCGCCGGCCGTCCCACAGCCCGCCCTCGATCATGAAGTCCGGCCCCTCGGCGTCGAGGGTGATGGTGTCGGGCGTATAGGTCTGCAGCTTTATGGCGTCGGCGCCGGTCGCGGCGGCGGCGTCGATCATCGCCAGCGCCCGCTCCAGGCTGCCGTTGTGGTTGCCCGAAAGCTCGCAGATCACATAGGGCGGATGGTCCGGCCCCACCTTGCGCCCGGCGATGACCAGCTCGCTGCTCATGCCCCAATCGCCTCCGCCAGAGCCGCCGCGCCCCGCGCCACATCGGCTTCGCTCATCCCCGGATGCAGCGGCAGCGACAGGCAGCGGTCGTACCAGGCCCGCGCCCCCGGCAGGTCGATCTCGCCGTAGCGCGCGCGATAGTAGGGCTGAGTGTGCACCGGGATGTAGTGCACCTGGCTGGCCACGCCCCGCGCCGCCAGCCGCTCGACCACCTGGGCGCGGCTCACGCCCAGCCCCTCGAAGTCGATCAGCACGGTCATCAGATGCAGGGCCGCGTCCGACCAGTCCATCGCCGCCGCCGGCGTCACCGCCGGGGCCAGGGGCGCCAACGCCGCGCGCCACGCCGCCGCCAGCGTCCGGCGCTTGTCGACAAATCCGGGCAGCTTGTTCAGCTGCGAGCGCCCCAGCGCGCAGTTGATATCCGGCAGGCGGTAATTGAACCCCGGCTCGGCCATCTCATAGACCCAGGGGTCCGCCCCCTCGGGCTTGGTCATGCCATGGCTGCGCAGCGTGCGCAGACGCTTGGCCAGGGCCGCGTCGCCCGTGGTCACCACCCCGCCCTCGCCGGTGGTGATGGTCTTCACCGGATGCAGCGAGAACGTCGTCGCCGCGCTGTGAGCGTTGTCGCCCACCCGCTCCGGCTCGGCGCCGTTGAAGGTCATGGTGGAGCCCAGCGCATGGGCCGCGTCCTCCACCAGCACCCCGCCGGCCGACTGCGCCAGCGCCTTCAGGGCCGGCAGCTCGCACACCTCGCCGCGCAGATGCACCGGCAGCACCGCCTTCACGGCCTTAACCCCCGCCCGGTGGATCGCCACCGAAAGCGTGTAGGGCGTCATCAGCCCGCTGGCCGGATCGACATCGGCGAACAGCACCTCGCCCCCGACGTAGCGCACGGCGTTGGCGGTCGCGAGAAACGTGGTCGACGGCACGATGCAGAGGTCCCCCTCCCCGACGCCCAGCGCCAGCAGCGCCAGATGCAGCGCCGCCGTCCCATTGGCGCAGGCCACCGCGTGCTTGGCGCCCACGGCCTCGGCGAACTCCGCCTCGAACGCCGCGACCTGCGGCCCGGTGGTCAGAAACTCCCCGCGCAACGCCTCGGCCACCGCCGCCACATCCGCGTCGTCGATGACCTGGCGGCCGTAGTGGGAAAGGGGGTCAGGCGTCGTCGGCATCACCATCGATTACAGCGAAACGCCGCCAACGATAACCCGGCCAGCGAGCGTCCCCGACAACCTCCAAACACCCTCGTCATCCTGAGCGTCCGCAAAGCGGACAGTCGAAGCCTGTCCTGAGCGACGCCGCAGGCGGCGTCGAAGGGGACGCACCGCCCGACCGCTGCTCGCCTCGAAGGCCTAACGCCACCCCAACCCTGCGTCCTTCGACTGGCGCTGCGCGCCGCGCAGGATGATGCAGGCCTCACTCAGACCTCACGTCAGCAAAGGGTGGGAAGCTGACATTCACTCTAGCCGGAGCAGCCCTAGGGCCACGATGCCAACAACCAGCGCGCGACCAATAGTGAATATCCACAAGAGTAATGGCGTCTCGTCTCGCCTGACGTAGCGTACTGAGAAGCCGTTCCACACTCCGGGCGCGCGCCCCAGACGAAAGTCCCAAACCACCATCATTGCCAAATCAACAACTATGGCTGCAGCCAGGAATTCAGAAGTATAACGCCCATCCACCCACGCTAAGTCCTCATCACCGCGACGGGAAGTGGACACTGCGGCGGCTACCTAGGGGGCTGCTGGTGACCCACGGCGATGGACGGATTGCAGACCTCTACTGCGGGCCGTAGCCTTATCCCTAGGAGGAGCTGAGATGGAAGTCCGTTCGCTGATTTCGGCCTCTTCGCTGGCATTCGCATTAGTGATCGCGACCATCTCACCTGCTCATGCAGAATTTGCGCTGCCGTCGCCTCCTCCGCCTCAAGCGGGCTTGCCGATCTTCCCTGTGGAAGACCCCAATCCAAAAATCCTGGCGGCCCTTCGGGAAAACTACAGAAAAGAGGCCGCGCAGTTTCAATGTAGTGACTGCCTCAAGGGCATCGACGACTGGACGGTGAGCGAAGCGGAATGCTCGAACGTCGTGGGGCACTCGCCCGGCTTCACGTGCTACTTTCGGTTTAGCGTAAGGTCGGATTTACGGGGCTCAATACTAGAGCGTCAGTTCCGCATCGAGAATGGTGAGCTGAAAATTCTCACACTTAACTAGGGACGTGGCCACCATCGCCCGCAGCGCGTCCGGGGTCAGCCAGTCGCTGTTGCTGTCGCTGGCGTAGGAGAAGTCCTCCGGCACCCGCTTGGCCCCGTCGGCCGGGCCGAACGCCTTGCGGGTGTATTCGACGAAGCTCGGCTCGATCACATAGCGGTCGGCCAGCTCCACCGTCTGGCGGGCGTCGTCGGCGCTGACCATCACCTCGTGCAGCTTCTCGCCCGGGCGCACCCCGACGATCTCGTGCGGCAGGTCGGGCGCCATCACCTTGGCGAGGTCGACCACCGTCATCGACGGGATCTTCGGCACGAACACCTCGCCGCCGCGCATGATCTCAAGCGACGACAGCACAAAGTCGACGCCCTGATCGAGGGTGATCCAGAACCGCGTCATCCGCGCGTCGGTGATCGGCAGCTTGGTCGCGCCCTGGTCGATCAGGCGCTTGAAGAACGGCGCCACCGAGCCGCGCGAGCCCATCACATTGCCGTAGCGCACCACCGAGAACCGCGTGCCGATGTCGCCCGAGAGGTTGTTGGCCGCCACGAAGGTTTTGTCCGAGGCCAGCTTGGTCGCCCCGTAGAGATTGATCGGGTTGCAGGCCTTGTCGGTGGAGAGCGCCACCACCGACTTCACCCCGTTCGAAAGGCAGGCCCAGACCACGTTCTCGGCCCCGAGCACATTGGTGTGGATGCATTCCGAGGGATTGTACTCCGCCGCCGGCACCTGCTTCAGCGCCGCCGCGTGGATCACGATGTCCACGCCGCGCAGGGCCAGGGTCAGACGCTGACGATCGCGCACGTCGCCGATGAAGAAGCGGGTGCGCCCCACCGTTTCGGCGTCGAACTTCTCGCGCAGCTCGATCTGCATGTCGTGCTGCTTCAGCTCGTCGCGCGAATAGACGATCAGCTTGCGCGGCTTCCAGCGACTCAGCACCGCGTCGCAGAACCGCCGGCCGAACGAGCCGGTGCCGCCGGTGACCAAGATCACCTTGCCGTCGAGATTCAGAGAGGTGGGGCTCAAGCGACAAACGCTCCGGTTGCCCCGCGAGTCTTTCGCGAGTCCCCGGCTTTGTCACGTCAACCGGGCATCCACCTTTCCGCGTCATACCGTCCGCATGGACCGCCGCCGCCTGATCCTCGCCCTCAGCCTCGCCCCCGCCTTCGTCGCGACCGGCGCGCTGGCGAACGAGGCCCCGAAGGAAGACCGCAAGAAGGGCGGCGGGGAGACCTTTCTCCAGATCCAGGCTCTGACCGCCACCATCAACCGCATGGGCGGTCGTCGCGGGGTGCTCACCGTCGATTGCGGCCTCGACATCCCCAACGAAAAGCTGCGCGAGAAGGCGACCCTCTCGGTCCCGCGCCTGCGCGCCGGCTTCGTGCAATCACTGTCGATCTACGCCGCCAGCCTGCCCGCCGCCCGCGCCCCCGACGCCGACTACCTCTCGGGCCTCCTCCAGCGCGAAGCCGACAAGATGCTCGGCGGCCCCGGCGCCAAGCTCCTGCTCGGCGCCATCCTGATCAACTAGGTCGGGACGGCTCTCTCACGTCCCCTCCCTTCTCGTTCGTCATCGCCGGCCTTGTGCCGGCGACCCATGAACACCGACGGTGCGAGGCGCGCATGCGCCCCAGCTGACTCACCACGCACGGGTCGCCGGGACGAGCCCGGCGATGACGGCATGTGGGTGGCCCCCTCACCCCCACCGTGGCGCCCTTTCAACAGGTGACAAACTGTTGCGCTCGCCGCGACGGTTTTTCCCCCGCGCCTGGGGACGACAGCAAAACCGTCACCCAACCGCACGCGAAACGTCATCGAGGCGTGGAATGGCAGCGCTCCTGAAAACGGCCGGCGCCAAGGGATTGAAGCCCGCGGCGCCCTGACTACCGGGGGCTACCATGCTGATGAAATCCGCTAGCGCGCTGGCGATCGCCGCGTGTCTTTCCATTGCCACGCAGGCCCACGCCGCCGACGATGTCACCGCCGCCGCGGACGCCACCCAGGTCGAGGAGCTGATCGTCGTCGGCAGCGGCCAGGCCCGCTCGGTCTCGACTCTGGTCCCGTCGCAGCTGGAAACCCTGCCGCCGGGCACGAGCGTTCAGAAGGCGCTGAACTTCCTGCCGGGCGTCTCCGCCCAGTCGATCGACGCCTTGGGGACCAACGAACAGTCGCTGACCCTTCAGGTGCGCGGCTTCAACACCACCCACCTTGGCTACACCCTCGACGGCATGCCGCTCGGCGACGGCGCCTACAACAACTACAACGGCCTCACCATCAGCCGGGCCCTGATCTCCGAGAACCTCGGCCGCGCCGAACTGGCCACCGGCATCGCCGGCCTCGCCATTCCCTCGACCAGCAACCTCGGCGGCGCCCTGACCTACACCTCGAGCGACCCGCGTCAGACCATGGGCGCCTCGGCCAACGCAACGGTCGGCAGCGAGAACAGCAAGCGCGGCTTCGCCCGCTTCGACACCGGCGAGCACAACGGCTTCTCGGCCTACATCTCGGGCCAATATGTCGAGCAGGACCTGTTCGTGAACCAGGGGGCCTGGAAGACTTCCACCGGCAAGCAGCTGAACGCCAAGGCGCAGTATGAATTCGAGCGCGGCAAGATCGTCGCCTTCGCCGACCTGTCGCGCACCAACCAGGCCGACGACGCCTATCTGTCGAAGGACATGCAGAGCCGCCTCGGCTGGGATTGGGCCGGCTACGCGCCCAACTGGCAGGCCTATCTCGACCGCGCCTACTGCATCGTCACCGGCCCGACCGCCCCGACCAAGTGCGTGGACTCGACCGCGCCGGAAAAGCGCGCCGACGTGACCTTCACCAACGGCCAGATTCTGCGGAACGACGACCTCTACTACGTCGCCGGCGACTACGACCTGACCGACAGCGTCCACGTTCGCGGCCAGATCTACAAGCACACCGACAAGGGTGCCGGGAACAACTGGATCGCCGGCTGGTCGACCCAGGGCACCGCCTCCACGGCCGACGACATCCCCGTCCAGATCCGCGACACCCGCTACACCATCGACCGCAAGGGCGTGCTCGGCAGCGTCGCCTGGGACGTCAGCGTCCACCACATCCAGGCCGGCCTCTGGCTGGAGGACAACACCTCCAGCGCCGCCCGCTACATCTGGACCAACGTCACCGCGCCCTTCGGCCTCGACCAGTTCCTCAAGGGCCAGCCGGACACCGCCCAGTGGGTGCAGGCCACCGACTGGACCACCCGCCAGTTCTACGTGCAGGACACGGTGAGCCTGCTCGACGACGCGCTCAGCATCGATTTCGGGTTCAAGAGCACCTATTCGAAGTCGGCCGCCCAGGCCCTGCGCGGGATCGCCAAGGCCCCGGTCACCGCCTCCAGCCAGTTCGCCTCCGGCACCCTCGTCGCCGAGGACAACTTCCTGCCGGAAGTCGGCGTCCACTGGCAGGTCGCCCCGAGCCACGAGCTGTTCGCCAGCTACGCCGAGAACATGGCCATGTTCCAGGGCGGCTTCAAACTCGGCCCGCAGTCGGTCTCCCAGGCCGTCTGGGACGCCCAGGGCAAGTACCTCGAGCCGGAAACCTCCAAGAGCCTGGAAGCCGGCTACCGCTACGTGACCGGCCCGCTGCAGCTGTCGGTCGCCGCCTATGAGGTCGACTTCAACAACCGCCTCCTGCAGTACAACCCCTGCCCGACCAACCAGCAGCAGAACCCGGGCTGCGGCAACTCCTTCCACAACGCCGGCAGCGTCACCTCCAAGGGCTTCGAAGTCGGCGCCCTGTGGCGTCCGCTGGACTGGCTGAGCTGGTACAACTCGGCCTCGTTCAACAAGTCGACCTACGACGAGAACCTGGTCTGGAGCCTGGGCACGACCACCACCGTCCTGCCCACCGCCGGCAAGCAGCAGGTCGACACGCCCAAGCAGATGTTCGCCAGCGTGGTCACCCTCAAGCAGGGCGGCTTCTCGGCCTCGCTGCAGGGCAAGTACACGGGTGAGCGCTTCTACACCTACACCAACGACCAGGGCTTCGGCGGCTACACCACCTTCGACCTCGGCCTCAGCTACCGCTTCGACGACGCCAGCGTGCTCAAGGGCGCCAAGGTGGCCTTCAACGTCACCAACCTGACCGACAAGCGCTACGCCTCGAACCTCGACAGCAGCGTCTTCGCCCCCAGCGACTCCGGCGTGGTGGCCAATGGCGACTCCAACGCCGTCGCCCGCGACGTGGTGGTCTTCCACTCGTCGGCCCCGCGTCAGATGTTCCTGACGCTGAGCTACGAGTTCTAGGCCGAAGCCTTGGCGTCCATGATGCGGGCGAGCACGAGATCGAGCTCGGTCACCCCGCCCGCGTCATGGGTCGTCAGCACCACCTCCACCCGGTTCCAGACGTTCGTCCATTCCGGGTGGTGATCCAGCTTCTCGGCCGCCAGGGCGACGCGGGTCATGAAGCCGAAGGCGGCGTTGAAGTCGGCGAAGTGGAAGGTGCGCGCGATGGCGTCGCGGCCGTCGACGGCCGTCCAGTCCCGCAGGCTCTCGACCGCCGCGGCGGCCCCGATCAGCTTGCTCATGCCGCGACGCTAGACACGGCCGCCCGGTTTCACAAGTAAATGGCGCATGCTCCTGCGCCCAGAGCCTCTGCGTCACGCGCCCTACGCCGACGGACCGCCCGAGTTCGCCATCGGCCTGAAGCCCATCGCCCCCGAGGCCTGGCTGGAAGGCGGCGAGCCCGATCCCGCCGCCCGTAAGGACCCGCTGTTCGCCGCCGCCCGCCCCCTCGTCTGGGGCGAGGCCGAGGGCTCCCGCCCCGGCCAGCAGGAAGTCCTTGAGCTGATCAGCGCTGTTACGCCCGTGGAGCCCCGCCCGGACCTGCCGCCGCTCTACGCCGCCGCCCGCGCCGTCGCCGACGACCTCTGCCTCATGGAAAAACGAGGCGAGGCCTGGACCCTCACCGCCGTCTCCCTCTCCGCCGGCAGCTTCTTCACCGCCGCCGAGGCCCTCGGCCGCCGCCTCGACCAGCTGCACGCCCCCGTCCCCGGCTTCGAGGACCGCTTCGGCCCCCGCGTGCAGCGCATGTTCGACAACCTGCCCGAGCCCGCCATCCTCGAGCGCCGCAACTGGACGGTCGTCAATTCGGGCGCCCTCCACGCCCCCGACATCGCCGCCATCCGCGCCGAGATCCCCGCCATCGCCCCGCACGAGGCCGCCGACCGCCTGCACCTGCGCATCGAGCGCCAGACCCTCCGCCGCCTGCCCCGCACCGGCGGCGTCCTCTTCACCATCCGCATCTGGACGCACCCGCTCGCCGCCCTGCGCGACAGCCCGGACCACCTGGCCGCCTTCGCCCGCGCCTGGCGCGCCGCGCCCGAGGCCTTCCGCGCCTACAAGCAGCTCGCCCTCTACGACGCCCTGGTCGAGGCCTTCCTTCGCGCCGAAGGGGAATAGCCGCGCCAAGCCGCCGAAACCGGAGTTTCCTGCGCCCATGATGCGCACAGCCCTGCTCAGCCTCGCCGCCGCCGCGCTCCTCGCCGGATGCGCCTCGCGCCCGCAACAGGTCGCCCTCGCCGAGCCCGTCCAGGTCGGCCCCGCGCCCCTGCCCTTCGACGCCCAGCCCCTGCCGGCCGACGCCCGCCCCGGCGACTGCCTCGTCCGCCTCGGCGATCCGCCCAACCACGCCTGGGCCCGCTGCCCAAGCCAGAGCTATGGCGACGACGCCTACAGCGCCGCCCCGTCTTACGGCTCCAGCTACGCCTACGAGTCCGGCTCCGGCTATTCCTCACACTACGCCGACGGCTACGGCTCCACCTCGGGCTACGCCTACGGCCCCGGTTACGCTTACAGCTACGGCCCGACCTACAGCGGCTCCAACTACGCCTCCAGCTACGGCTACAGCGACCGCTATGGCGCCGGCTATTCCGCCTACGCCCCGTCCTACAGCTACGGCTACGCCCAGCCCTACCGCCCCTACCCGCTGGCCGGCCGCGACGCCTACGGCTACCTCACCTGGCCGTCCAAGACGCCCTACCGCTAGGCTCAAACCTCGGAACCAAGCCCTCCCGCCGCGATTAACAAATCACGCGCGGGAGTAAGCCTTTGACCGAACAGACGATCGCGCGCCCCCACAAGTCGGGGCGCACCGCCCCCTTCAAGGACATCGCGACCGCCTGGCGCGCCGCCTCCGGCCGCCGCCGCGTCGGCCTCAGCCTCGCCCTGCTGATCGTCGCCGCCGTCGTCGTCTTCCTGGTGCTGTTCGACTGGAACTGGCTGCGCGGCCCCATCGGCCGCATCGCCTCCGCCCGCCTGCACCGCGAGGTCCAGATCCTCGGCGATCTCGACGTCCACCCCTGGTCCTTCTCCCCCCGCGCCGAGGCCGCCCGCATCCGCATCGGCAACCCGGACTGGGCCACCAAGGGCGGCGCCGGCCGCGACATGGTCACCGTCGACAAGCTGGCCATCCAGGTGAAGATCCTCCCCCTGCTCAAGGGCGACGTGATCCTGCCCCTGCTGCGGATCGACCAGCCTGCCGTCGGCCTCCTGCGCGAGACCGACGGCCGCGCCAACTGGACCTTCGGCGACGGCAAGAAATCCGACGCCCCGATGAAGCTGCCCGCCATCCAGCACTTCATCATCAATGACGGCCGCCTCCGCATCGAGGATCGCGACCGCGAGATCACCTTCGTCGGCGTCGTCTCCACCAACGAACAGGCCACCGGCTCCGGTCGCGGCGCCTTCCGCCTCACCGGCGACGGCCGCCTCAACAACGCCCCCTTCACCGCCCTCGTCACCGGCGGCCCCCTGCTCAATGTCTCGCCCGACCGGCCCTACCCCTTCGAGGCCCACGTCAAGGGCGGGTCCTCCAGCCTCGACGCCGTCGGCGCCATCAACAAGCCGTTCGACCTCGGCCGCTTCGGCGGCCAGGTCGCCCTCACCGGGCCGGACCTCAACGAGCTCTATCGCCTCACCGGCCTCGCCCTGCCCAACACCCCGCCCTACCGCATCGCCGGCCGGCTGGAGCGCAACGGCCCCCTCTGGTCGCTCAACAAGTTCACCGGCCGCGTCGGCGATAGCGACATCAACGGCGACGTCTCCGTCCGCACCGGCCTTGAGCGCCCCCTGCTCACCGCCGACGTCACCTCCCGCAAGCTCGACTTCGACGACCTCTCCGTCATCCTCGGCGGCGCCCCCCGCCCCAAGGCCGGCGAGACCCTCAATGCCGAGCAGAAGGCCATCGGCCAGACCATGGCCGCGAACCAGCGCCTGCTGCCCGACGCCACCCTGCAGGTCGACCGCCTCCGCTCCATGGACGCCGAGGTGAAGTATCGCGCCGCCGATGTCCTGGCCCCCGGCCTGCCCATGCAGAAGGCTGCCCTCGACCTCACCCTCAAGGCCGGCGTCCTCACCATGCACCCGGTGGCCTTCACCTTCTCGCGCGGCTCCCTGGTCGCCGAGGTCAAGCTCGACGCCACCAAGGACACCCCCGTCACCTCGATGGACGCCCGCCTCACCAACGCCCGCCTGGAAGACTTCGTCACCATCAAGTCCACCGGCGCCGATGGCTCCAGCAAGCCGGCGGTCGAGGGCGTCATCGCCGCCCGCGCCCGCCTCACCGGCGCGGGCAATTCCGTCCACCGCGTCGCCGCCGCCTCCAACGGCACGGTCACCGCCGTCATCCCGCGCGGCCAGATCCGTCAGGCCTTCGCCGAGCTCCTCGGCGTCAACGCCTCCAAGGGCCTGATCCTCCTCCTCTCGAAGGACAACCGCGAGACCTCGCTGCGCTGCGCCGTCGCCGACTTCAAGGTCACCGACGGCGTGATGCGCGCCAACCGCATCGTCCTCGACACCGGCGTCGTCCTCGCCTCCGGCCAGGGCACGATCAAC
>JAFKGN010000139.1 GCA_017307205.1 Caulobacterales bacterium | reverse complement strand
TCTCGACCCGCCAGCCGAGCGCCCCCAGGGCCTCGCAGCTACGCCCGTCGCGCGCGACGTTCCGGCCGACCTTGGCGGTCCAATACTCGCGGTTGGCCTTGGGAACGCGCGAGCCTCGGGCGCAGTCGTGGCCATGCCAGAAGCAACCGTGCACGAAGATCGCCAGACGGCGGCCGGGCAGCACGATGTCCGGATTGCCCGGCAGGTCCTTGCGATGCAGCCGGTAGCGCGCGCCAAGACGCGCGAGCGCCTTGCGCACCTTCATCTCCGGCCCAGTATCCCGACCCTTCACTCGCGCCATGACCCGCGAGCGTGTCGCGGGATCGAAGACGTCGGTCATGGGCGAGGACCGACTAGAGCCCCTCGAACAGCGCCGTCGACAAGTAGCGTTCGGCGAAGCTGGGGATGATGGCGACGATCAGCTTGCCTTCCCATTCCGGCTGCAGGGCCAGGTCGAAGGCCGCGGTGAGGGCGGCGCCGGAGGAGATGCCGACCGGGATGCCTTCGACCGAGGCGGCCTTGCGGGCCATGGAGAAGGCGTCGTCGTTGGAGACCTGGATGATCTCGTCGATAACGCCGCGGTCGAGCACGCCCGGCACGAAGCCGGCGCCGATGCCCTGGATCTTGTGCGGGCCGGGGGCGCCCCCGGAGAGCACGGCCCAGGCCTCGGGCTCGACGGCGACCATCTTCAGCGACGGCTTACGCGCCGTCAGCACCTGACCAACGCCGGTGATGGTGCCGCCGGTGCCGACGCCAGAGACCACCGCATCGACGCGGCCGTCGGTGTCGTTCCAGATTTCCTCGGCGGTGGAGACCTTGTGGATCTGCGGGTTGGCCAGGTTCTCGAACTGCTGCGGCATCACCGAGCCGGGAATTTCGGCCAGCAGTTCCTGGGCGCGGGCGACGGCGCCGCGCATGCCCTTCTCGGCGGGGGTCAGCTCCAGCCTGGCGCCGAGCAGCACCAGCATCTTGCGGCGCTCGATCGACATGCTCTCCGGCATGACCAGGATCAGGGGGTAGCCCTTGGCGGCCGCGACGAAGGCCAGGGCGATGCCGGTGTTGCCGCTGGTCGGCTCAACCAGGGTGCCGCCCGGCTTCAGGATGCCGTTCAGCTCCAGCGCCTCGATCATGGCGACGCCGATGCGGTCCTTCACCGAATTGATCGGGTTGAAGAACTCCAACTTGGCGACGACCTCGGCCTTGGCACCCAACGCCGCCGACAAGCGCGGCAGGCGCACCAGCGGGGTGTCGCCGATCAGGTCGATCACCGAGTCATAGATCTTGCCCCGGCCTTTGCGGGCGTAGTTGTGAGCGTCGTAGGTGGGGGTCTTGGCGTCCATGGGGCGTCCCTCGTCTTGGCGCGCGACCTTAAGACGAGCGTGGCGGTAGGACTAGGCCGCTACGTTGGATTCCGCGTCGTTTAGGGCGTCGGACAGAGGCGTCAGCAGGCGCTCGGACAACCAGCGAACGACCGGCACGGCGACGCCGTCACCGATCACATGCATGGCGGCGGTCGCACGATGCGGCAAGCGGTAGGTCTCAGGCAGGCCCATCAGGCGGGCGCCTTCCCGCGGCGTGATCAGGCGCGAGCGGATTTCGCCCTTCTCAGCGATCACCAGCATCTGCCGAGAGGAGCCGCCGCGCGGCGTGCGCAGGCAGCCGGCGAGGCCGTCCGTGCGGACCTCGGCGCGCTGGGCGTCGCCGCGCATCCGGCGGAAAACGGCCCCGACGATGCGCTCTCCGGCGTCGGCCAAGCGTGCGCGATGGGCAGGCGCCATCAGGGCCAGCAGACGGTCGGTGTCCTCAGCGGGACGGCACGGCGCATCCAACTCCAGCACCGAGGCGAGATCGGCATTGCGGGCCGGCGGGGCGGCGAGGCGCCAGTCGATCCAGTGGCGGCGCAGGGCGACGGGCAGGCGATCACGAGCCTGGCGGACGGCGCGGGTGGAGAAGACGCTCTCGCCTGTCAGGGACGGCGGCGGGGCGCCGCGCACGGCGACGACGAAGACGCGGGGCCGGGACTGCGGCGTGAAGCGGGCGGCGTCGATCTCCAGGGCGCCGAAGCGGTAGCCCTGTTCGGACAGCGCCTGGCACAGGGCGGTGAAGTCGGCCCCGCCGTTGGAGGTGAACAGACCGACGACGTTCTCGACCACAACGATGCGCGGCGCGCGACCCTGGGCGCCGAGCCCCTCGATCAGCTTCCAGAAGCCGAAGAAGGCGCTGGAGCGGCCACCGGCGAGGCCCGCGCGGGCGCCCGCGAGACTGAAATCCTGGCAGGGGCTGGAGGCCCAGGCGAGATCGGCCTCGCCCGGCAGGTCGTCCGGCGTCAGGGCGAAGACATCGCCCTCGCGGAAGTGGTCGCCGCCGTGATTGTCGCGATAGGCGGCGGCCTTCAGCGGATCGAAGTCGTTGGCGAAGGCGCAGGTCCAGGCGTCGCCGAAGCCCAGGCGGGCCATGCCGCCGCCGGCGAAGAACTCATAGAAGGTGCGCGCGCGTTGCGAGGCCATCGAATCGGCAGTTTAGTCGGGCGAGCCGTTGGAGTCGCCGATGCGCCTTGTCCCAGCCCTGCCCTTCCTCGCGATGCTCGCGCTCACGGCGTGCAGCCGGTCGGACGACGGCTATGACAAAGCCCCGCCCGCCGACGCGCCGGCCGCGCCGCCGGCTCAGGCCCCGGGGGCGTGGAGCGGCGGGTTCGACCTGATCGGCACGGAGCCGTTCTGGGCGGTGCAGATCCGTCCCGACACACTGTCGCTGACCCGACCGGACCAGCCGGCGGTGACCGTCGCCAACCCCGGTGTGGAGGACGCCGGCCAGAGCGGCCTCTGGACGACCAGCGCCTTCACCGTGCGGCTGACGCCCGGCGAGTGCTCGGACGGGATGAGCGACCGGAAATATCCCTACGTCGCCGTGGTGACGACGACGGATCAGGGCGATCTGAAAGGTTGCGGCGCGCCGCCGCGAGATACCAGCGAGCCCCGGCCTTAGCCGCGAGACATCTCAAGGCCCGGCAGGGTCGAGCGGGCTTCGGCGGCGTTGTCGCCGTGCGGGACCGGCATGGCCACGCCGAGAGCGATGGCGACGAGCAGGGCGGCGGCGATAAGGGCCTTCACGGCCATGGGGTCGGCTCCTGACGGGGCGGGTTCCAGAAACAAACCTGCAACGATGTCAGGTGGTTCCTACGGCCGCGTCTGCAAGACGCCGTAGCCCGCGGAGACCCTTTGCGGGCCGCCAGAAATTCTCAGCCGCGACTCAGCAAACCGCCGGCGCCGGGGATCGAGGCGAGCGCGGCGCCCAGCAGGTCCGAGCCGGAATGGGCCTCGACCCATTCGGCGGCGATCGGAAGCGCCTGCTGCAGATCGACCGAGCCGACGCCGGACTTCGACAGCTGCTGCAGCATGGCCATGCCGTCGGCCAGCGCGGCGCCGCCGGCGGCTTTCATCACGCCGCCGAACAGACCGGGCTTGGGCAGCGGCGGACCGGAACGGCTGAGCGCCTCCGCGCCGGGCACGCCCTCGAACAAGGCCGAGACCTTGGCCGCGTCGCCGTGCTTGCGGATCAGGGCCAGGGCCCCGGCCAGCGCCGCGCGCACCTGGGCGGCGTCGAGGCGGGTGCGGGCGGAGATGGCCTCCGCGAGGCTGTCGATAGCGTCAGTCATGGGGGAGGAACGCGCGAGCCGCTACTGCGCCCGCACCGCGTCCCACGAGCGCGTGGCGGGGCCGCTGTTGGCGGCGCGCAGCAGGGCGAGGTTGGCGTTGGCCTGCTCCGGCGGCAGATCGCGGCGCAGCAGGGGCTCGGCCTCGGCCACGCGGCCCTGCAGGCCAAGCACCATGGCCAGGTTCTGGCGCACCTGGGCGTTGGCCGACGGCATGGCGGCGGCGCGGCGCAGCATTGCTTCCGCCTCGCCGAGCTTGTCATGGCCGGCGAGGTACATGGCGAGGTTGGCGAGCGGGACCGGCGCGTCGGGCGCCAGGGCGACGGCGGCGCGGTGCGAGGCCAGGGCCTCGGCGTCGCGGCTGGTCTGCTCATAGGCGATGGCCATCAGGGAGACCGGCCGCCAGTCCTTGGGGGCCAGCTGCATGGCATGGGTCAGGGGCTCGACGGCGTAGAAGCCCTGGCCGCGCTCGACGTGGGCGCGGGCGGTTTCCAGCAGTGCGTCCATGTTGTCGGGCGCCATGATCAACACCGCCCCGGCGGCGGCGGCGGCCTCTTCATAGCGGCCGAGGCCGCGCAGGGCCTGGGCGAGGTTCACGCCGGCCACCGGGTCGCGCGGATCGATCTGCACCTGGTTGGTCCAGAAGGCCGCGCGGGCCAGGGGATCAAGGCGCGCGATCTCGGCGCGTTCCTGCGGCGTGGCCTTCGCGGGCGGAGCTGCCTTGGCTTCCGGCGCGGGAGCAGCGGCGACGGCGGGAACCTTGGCGGCCTCCGCGGACTTCGAAGCAGCAAGCACCGGCGTGGCGAGGCTGATCGCCAGGACAGTTGCGGCGGCGAGCGTCATACGACACATGGAAAGCATCCCTCAGGATCGACGCCCCCAGGGTGCCGCCTGCGGCTCAAGGAATCGTTAAGCATAATTTCCATGGCCGACACCGCTCATACCCACCCGCACGACCCCCTGATCGACGCGGACGACGATGGTCTCCGTGACGTCGTCGCCTTGACCCCCGCAGCCCTGCCCGCCTTCGCCAAGAGCTCGAAAGCCTTCGTACAAGGCGTGCTCGAGGACGCCAGCTTCAAGGCCAAGGCGGGCGAGACGGTGCTGATCCCCGGCCAGGACGGCAAGCTGAAGGGCGTGGTGTTCGGCCTGGGCGAGACCGCAGACGTCATGGCCCTGCGGGCGCTGGCGGCCAAGCTGCCGGCCGGCGACTACCATCTGATGGCCGAAGGGCTGGACGCGACCGCGGCGGCGACGGCCTTCGCCCTCGGGAGCTACCGCTTCGACCGCTACAAGGCCCGCGGCGCGGACAGGGCTCGCCTCTATGTGCCCGGCGCCGACGTCGACGAGGCGCGCAGCGTGGCCCACGCCTGCGCCCTGGCCCGCGACATGGTCAACACGCCCGCCAACGATCTCGGCCCGCGCCAGATCGAAACCATCGCCCACGAGATCGCCCAGCAGTACGGCGCGACCTTCTCGGTGATCACCGGCGACGACCTGCTGGCCGAGAACTATCCCGCCGTGCACGCCGTCGGCCGCGCGGCCGTGGCCGAGCGCGCCCCGCGGATGGTCGAACTGCAGTGGGGCTCCAGCGGTCCTCTGATCGCCATCGTCGGCAAGGGCGTGGTGTTCGACACCGGCGGCCTGGACATCAAGCCGTCGAGCGGCATGCGGCTGATGAAGAAGGACATGGGCGGCGCGGCCCACGCCCTCGCCCTTGCCCGCATGGTGATGGCCGCCAAACTGCCGGTGCGCCTGGCGGTGCTGATCCCCGCCGTCGAGAACGCCATTTCCGGCGACGCCATGCGCCCGGGCGACGTGCTGCAGACCCGCAAGGGCCTGACCGTCGAGGTCGGCAACACCGATGCGGAGGGCCGGCTGATCCTGGCCGACGCCCTAACGCGGGCCGGCGAGCTGTCGCCCGACCTGACCATCGACCTGGCGACCCTGACCGGCGCGGCGCGGGTGGCGCTGGGGCCGCAGGTGATCCCGTTCTACACGGCCGACGACACCCTGGCGGTGGAGTTGGCGGCGGCGGCGGCGGTGACGGCCGATCCGCTGTGGCGCCTACCCCTGTGGGCCGGCTACCTCGACGCCCTGGACAGCGACATCGCCGACCTGAAGAACGATCCCGACGCCTGGGCCCAGGCCGGCTCGGTGACCGCCGCCCTGTTCCTGCAGAAGTTCGCCCCAACGCATGGCGCCTGGGTTCACCTCGACATCTACGCCTGGAATCCGAAGGGCCGCCCCGGCTGGCCGAGCGGGGCTGAGGCCCAGTCGATCCGGGCGCTCTATGCCCTGATCAGGGGCCGCTACGCCCACGCCTGAAAAGCAAAAGGCCCGCCGGTTCTCACCGACGGGCCTTTCAGAACCTAAATGATCGAGGTCTTAGTGACCGCCACCAGCCGGGGCCGGAGCGCCGGCGGCGGGAACGGTCTCAACGGCGACCGGAGCGCCCTCGGCAGCGGCGCCTTCGGCCGGAGCAGCGCCCTCGGCCGGAGCGGCGGCGGCCGCGGGGTTCGGCGCCGGGATCGGCAGGGTCGAACCCAGGGTGTGCAGGTAGGCGATGACGTTGATGCGGTCCGCCTGAGTCTTCAGGCCGACGAAGGTCATCTTCGTGCCGGCGACGTCCTTCTGCGGAGCCTTGATGAAAGCGTCGAGCTTTTCGTAGGTCCATTGCGGGTTGGCGTTACCGTACTCGGTCATGCCCGAGGAATAGGCGAAGCCGCCGTGGCTGCCCGGCTTGCGGCCGACCACGCCGAACAGGCCCGGACCGGTGCCGTTCGCGCCACCGGCGTCGAAGTTGTGGCAGGAGATGCACTTGGCGGTGATCGCCTTGCCGGCGTTCACGTCGGCGGCCGGCAGAACCGTGCCCCAATCCGGCGCAACCTCGGCGGCCGCGCCGCCTTCGGCTTCTTCCTGCACCGCGATGGCGTAGCCCGGCTTTTCAAGCTCGTGCTGTTCGAACACCAGGGTGGAAATTTCTTTCAGACCGAAGATGGCCAGCCCGGCCGCCAGCACACCGCCAGCGATCTTGTTGAACGTCAGGTCGCTCATATCCGCCTTGAAGCCCTCTATACGGACCGAGGCCCCTCCCTCGGTCGCACGACGCTAAACCCTCGCCGTGTTGCGCTCGCGTCTCTTACACGCTACCGGCGCACGCGCAACCGGGCAGTTGGCCCGATCATGACGTGGCTGCGAGGCCCATAGGGCGATGACCCCGATCATCCTGATTCCCGCGCGGATGGCGGCCACCCGGCTGCCGAACAAGCCTCTGGCCGATATCGGCGGCCTGCCGATGATCGTGCGCGTGCTGCGCGCGGCCGAGGCGGCAGGCGTCGCGCCCGTCGCCGTGGCGGCCGGCGATCCCGAGATCGTGGAGGCCGTAACGGCCGCCGGGGGCCGCGCCGTGCTGACCGATCCGGCCCTGCCCTCGGGCTCCGACCGTATTCTCGCCGCCCTGGCCGAACTCGACCCGGAGGGCCGCCACGACGCGGTGATCAACCTGCAGGGCGACATGCCGTTCGTGCAGGCCGAGGTGCTGACCGCCACGGCCGCCCTGCTGGATCAGGGCTGCGACATCGCCACAGTGGTGGCCCCGGAAATGTCACCCGCCGACCGCGCCAACCCGGATGTGGTGAAAGCCGTGCTCTCTATGAATGAGAGCGGACGCGCCGGACGCGCGCTCTATTTCACCCGATCGACGCTCTACGGCGATGCGCCCATCTGGCGGCACGTGGGCATCTACGGTTATCGCCGCGCGGCGCTGGAGGCCTTCAACGCCGCCCCGCCGTCGCCGCTGGAGAAGCGCGAGAAGCTGGAGCAGCTGCGCGCCCTCGAACTCGGACTTTCGATCCATGCCGCCGTGGTCGACGCGGCGCCGATCTCGGTCGACACCCCGGCCGATCTCGAAGCTGCCCGCAAGGTCGCCAACTCATGAGCCGTATCGCGTTTCAGGGCGAACTCGGGGCCAACGGCCATGAGGCCTGCGCCACCTACTATCCGAGCTATGAGGCCGTGCCCTGCGCCACCTTCGAGGAGGCGTTCGAGGCCGTGAAGAGCGGTGACTGCCAGCTGGGCATGATCGCCATCGAAAACTCGACGGCCGGCCGGGTGGCGGACGTGCACCACCTGCTGCCGAAGTCGGGCCTGAAGATCATCGGCGAGGTGTTCAAACCGATCCGCTTCCAGCTGATGGCCAACCCGGGCACGAAGATCGAGGACGTGAAGACGGTCGCCTCGATGTCGATCGCCCTGGCCCAGTGCCGCAAGGTGCTGAAGGCGCTCGGGGTGAAGACCGAATCGGTGGGCGACACCGCCGGCGCCGCCAAGGCGCTGTCCGAACATCCGGACCCGACGCGGGCGTCGATCAGCCCCGCCCTGGCCGCCGAAATCTATGGCCTGACCATCCTCAAGCGCGACATCGAGGATGAGGCGAGCAACACCACACGCTTCCTGATCATGACCGCCGACCGCGATCCGCCGCGTCCGGCGCCGGACGTGAAGTGCGTGACCAGCTTCGTGTTCCGCGTCCGCAACCTGCCGGCCGCGCTCTACAAGGCGATGGGCGGGTTCGCGACCAACGGCGTGAACATGACCAAGCTCGAAAGCTACATGGAGAACGCCGCCTTCACCGCGACCTTCTTCTACGCCGAGGTCGACGGGCGCCCGGAAGACGAGGGCCTGGCCCGCGCCTTCGAGGAGCTGGAGTTCTTCTCCGACCACTTCGAGGTTCTGGGGACCTATCCCGCCGACGCCTACCGCGAGCGCGGCTGAACGACCTTCATCCTTCCCCGCATGCGGGGAAGGTGGCGCGGCGCGCCAGCGCCGGGACGGAAGGGGCGCAGGGGACGTGGAGAACGCCCCCTCCGTCTCGCCTTCGGCGATCCACCTCCCCCGCGCGCGGGGGAGGAGAAGAGGCGGAGCGCCTCCTGTGCGGCGGTGTATCTGGCTCGGTTTCAGCGGGTTGCGATCGTTACTCGCCTGCCGGCCGCTCGACCTCGGCCTCATCGACG
>JAFKGN010000138.1 GCA_017307205.1 Caulobacterales bacterium | reverse complement strand
GCTGTTCGCGGCCCTGCAGGAATTCCGGGATGATCCCCAGCACCCGGCCTCGGGCGTCATGCGTGCCGCGCGCCACCGCGCCCATCAGGCCCACGCCGCCGCCGCCGTAGACCAGGCGCAGGCCTTCCGCCGCCAAGGCGCGGCCGAGTTCGCCGGCGCCGGCGAGGTAGGCGGGGTCGGCGTCGTTGGACGATCCGCAATAGACGCAGATCGAATCCAGACGCCTGGACTCGTCGGACATGCTCGTCCACTCCAGGATAAAGGGCCGGCGCGCTTGCGAACGCGCCCTCGACGGCCGATCTAGCATCCGCAACGCCGGGAGGGGACGAAAACTCGCCGTGACACGTCCGACCCTGCCGCCTGTTCGATACGCCCTGCTCGCCGTCCTGGTTCCGCTGCTGGCTGCCTGCAATCCCGACACCTCGGCCTGGACCTCGGGCAAGGCCGCGCCCGCGACGCCGTCCAGCGGCGAGGCGGGCTACATCGCGCCGCCGCGGATCACCGGCGTGTTCGTCGGCTCCGACCGCCTGACTCTGACCGGCTCGGCCCGGGCGAGTTCGCGGGTGCGGCTCGGCCCGCCGGCCGGCGAAGCCACCTTCGCCACGGCCGACAGCGCCGGCGCCTTCACCGTGGTGCTGCCCCGCTCGGCCGATGTGCGCCTGTTCGGCCTGTCGATGGCGGTGGGCGACCGGGCCGTGCAGTCCGAGGGCTATCTGATGGTTCTGCCCGACGGCCAGCTGCTGCAACTGCGCGCCGGCGGCGGCGCCTGGAGCCTGGCGCCCGCTTCGCCCCAGCCGCGCCTGCTGACCGTCGACCATGACGGCGAGGGCGGGGCGATCATCTCCGGCTCGGCGCCGGCCAACGCCCAGGTCAGCGCCCGCATCGACCGCTCCACCGTGGCCGGCGGCAAGTCGGGCCCCGACGGCCATTTCGACATCGCCCTTTCGGAGCCGCTGCGGCCTGGCCCCCACAGCATCGATCTGGTCGCCGACAGCGGCCGCGACAGCCTCACCGTGCCGATCAGCCGCGCCGAGCCGCTGCTCAACCCCTTCCGCGGCCAACGCACCGACTTCGGCTGGCGCGTGGACTGGATGACGCCGGCGGGCGGAATTCAGACCACCCTGGTGTTCGATCGCGGAGGTCAGCCTTGAGGCCCGGGCGCGGCGCGCGCACGCGTCCCCCGGCGGAACACCCCACCGAACAGCCCACCGCCAAGCTCGGCTCCGGCGAGGCGATGCGGATTCTGCTGGCCCTGGTGCTGCGCGCGCCCGCGCCGCAGCTGCGGTTCAGGCTGGCGGCGTCCCTGGCCCTGACCTTCGCCGGCAAGGCGCTCGGCGTCTGGGCGCCGCTGCTGCTCGGCAAGGCGGTCAATGAGCTTTCGGCCGGGCAGGGCGCGGTGGTTCAGGTCACCTATGCCTTCGCGGGCCTGGCCATCGGCTGGGCGGCGATCCGCTTCTTCTCCTCGGTGGCGCCCAACATGCGCGACGCCGTGTTCGCCCCGGTCGGCCAGGCGGCCCAGGCGCTGGCGGCCAAGGAGACGTTCGCCCACGCCCTGTCGCTGTCGATCGATTTCCACCAGTCCAAGCGCAGCGGCGTCCTGGGCCGCATCGTCGATCGCGGCGCGCGGTCGGTGGATTTCCTGCTGCGCGGCCTGGTGTTCAACATCGTGCCGACCCTGGTCGAGCTGGTGCTGGCCGCCGTCGTCCTGACCCACGTCTACGACTGGCGCTTTGCGGCCACCGCCATCGCCACGGTGGCCCTCTACGGCGTCTTCACCTTCAAGCTCTCCGACTGGCGCATCGCCCAGCGGCGCGAGCTCAATGACGCCGACAATGAGGTGGCCGGCCGCTCGGTCGACGCCCTGCTGAACTACGAGACGGTGAAGGCCTTCGGGGCCGAGGATCGCGCGGTCGCCGGCTACGGCGAGGCCCTGGCCCGCTACAGCCGCGCCTCGGTGGTCACCACCCAGTCGCTGGCGGTGCTGAACATCGCCCAGTCGGCGGTGATGAGCGTCGGCCTGGCGGTGATGGCCGTGCTGGCGGGCAGCGACGCCGCCGCCGGCCGCATCGGCCCCGGCGACGTCACCGCCGCCGTGCTGATCCTGGTCAACCTCTACCAGCCGCTGGCCTTCCTCGGCTTCGCCTACCGCGAGGTGCGCCAGTCGTTCATCGACATGGAGGCCATGGTCGACCTGCGCCGCCAGGCGCCGGAGATCGCCGAGAACGCCAACGCCCACGACCTGCCGCCGCGCCAGGCCGCCGGCGCCGTGGTCGCCTTTGAAGACGTCTCGTTCCGCCACGGCGCGCGGGCGGACGGCCTGACCGATGTCAGCTTCGTCGCCCCGGCGGGCGCCACGGTCGCCATCGTCGGCCCGTCCGGCGCCGGCAAGACCACGCTCGTCCGTCTGGCGCTGCGGCTGCTCGACCCCCAGGCCGGGCGCATCACCCTCGAAGGCGTCGACCTGCGCCAGCTGACCCACGCCTCCCTGCGCCGCGCGGTGGCGCTGGTGCCGCAGGACGTCGCCCTGTTCAACGACACCCTCAAACTCAACATCGGCTTCGGTAATCCCGAGGCGGACGAGGCCGAGCTGTGGGCCGCCGCCGAGGCTGCGGAGCTCGGCGACTTCATCCGCGCCCTGCCGGAAGGCATGGAGACCAAGGTCGGTGAGCGGGGGCTCAAGCTTTCGGGCGGCGAACGGCAACGAGTCGGGCTAGCCCGGGCTTTGCTGGCCGATCCGCGCGTGCTGATCCTCGACGAGGCGACCAGCGCCCTCGACAGCCGCACCGAGGCCGCCATCCAGGCCACCCTGCGTCGCGCCAAGGCCGGCCGCACGACCCTGGTGGTCGCCCACCGCCTTTCGACCATCGCCGACGCCGACCAGATCATCGTCCTGCGACGCGGCAAGCTGGTCGAGCGGGGCACCCACGACGAACTGCTGGCCGCCGGCGGCGAATACGCGGCCCTGTGGCGCCGCCAGACCCGCGCGCAGCAGGTGGCGGGCGCGGAGGTCTAGCGAGCAATCCACCGCTCAAACTCCGCTCTCCCCGGCGAAGGCCGGGGTCCAAGCTGATGATCCGGCATAGGCGCAGAGGTGAAGCATTGCGGCGCTGCTTTACTGAGATCGCTTCTGGGCCTCAGCTTGGGTCCCGGCCTTCGCCGGGATGAGCGGTGATCACCGCCGCGCTTCCGTCGCCATCCGCACGGCAAGCCCGCCGAGCACCGTGCCCATCAGCCAGCGCTGCGCGACCATCCAGCGGGGCCGCCCGGCCAGGAAGCCGGCGATGCTGCCCGCCGCGGCGATGATCGCGCCGTTGACGCACATGCTGACCGCGATCTGCACGCTGCTGAGGGTGATCGACTGCCAGAAGATGTCGCCGCGCGCCGGATCGATGAACTGCGGCAGGAGCGACAGGTAGAGCATCGCCGCCTTGGGGTTCAGCAGGTTGGTCATCATGCCCATGACGTAGAGCCGCCGCGGGCTGTCGGGCGCCAGGGTGCGCACTTGGAAGGGCGAGCGGCCGCCCGGCTTCAGCGCCTGCCACGCCAACCAGGCGAGGTAGGCGGCGCCGGCGAACCGCAGGGCGTCATAGGCCAGCGGCACGGCCATCAGCAGCGCGGTGAGGCCCAGCGCCGTGGCGAACATGTAGATCACGAAGCCCGTCGCCGTGCCGGCCAGCGAGACATAGCCGGCGGCACGCCCCTGGCAGATCGAGCGCGAGACCAGATAGACCATGTTCGGCCCCGGCGTGACGGCCAGGCCGAAGCAGACCAGGGCGAAGGCGACGAGGGCGGCGGCCGAGATCATGCGAGTCTCCCCTTAGGCGGGGTCACACATAACCGATCCAGCGGCCCAGCACGGCGGCCGAAAGCCACAGGCAGAGCGAAAATCCCGCCATCGCCTGAGCGGCGGGCGGCACAGCTCCCGATCTGAGCTCACCGAACAGGCGCCGGAAGACCAGGGCGTTGGCGACGCCGAGCGCGATCAGCGCCACCTTGGCCTGGAAGAGGCCGGAAGCGACCAGCCCCTTGGCGTCGGCCGCGAACATCAGGGCCCCGCTGGCCAGCATCAGCACCAGGCCGACGATGGCGAAAGGAGTCAGCATGCGCGACAGCTCCGCCACCGGCACCCGGCGTCCGACGCCAAGCACGCGCAGGTCGACCGCCCCGATGCCGCCGACCAGCAGCACCAGCCCCAGCAGGTGGGCGAGGTTCAGTTGGAAATAGGCGTGCCGCCGCACGAAGGCGCCGAGGCCCGACGCCTCAAGCCCAGCGGCCCATTCGACGATCCAGAGGGGCGGGGCGATGGCCGCCGCCTACCGCAGCAGGTTGGTCGTCTTGCCCGCGACGCGGATGCTCTCGGCCTTGATCTCGTTCTTCGACAGGTCGCTGTTGCGCTTGCCGGAGATCCACACCGTCTGGCCCGGCTTCAGATTGGCCTCGGTCAGGCCGCGCTGCTGCATGCGGGAGATCGGCGCCAGGGTGACCAGCCAGCGCTTGCCGGCGGCGGTGATCTCAATCTCGCCGTGCGGATCGCGGTAGCTGACCTTCTGGATCGGCCCTTCGAGCACGGTGACCTTGTCCTCCTGGCCGCTCCAGCCGTGGTGCGCGGAGGCGGCGGCGGGGACGAGGATGGCCGCCGCGGCGGCGATGACGGTCAGACGCTGGGAGAACATGGCGACCTCCTGGGTTTCCCGACTGGAGGGGGAGCCTACGCCGAGGATCGCCGCCCGGCTACTCCGTCTCGAAGGCGGCGTCGGGGTGGCGTTCATAGCCGGCCGCCTCGCTCAGCACATGGAAGCGCTGCACGTAGCGGGCCTGGGCCAGGGCCGGGGGCAGGGGATCGATGGTCAGGCTGTAGCCCACCGGCGGCGCGCCGAAGAAGCCGAGCGCCTCATCGTGCTTGAAGCCGGCCAGCTGCGTGGCCTCGAAGAAGGCGCAGGCGCGATCCGCCTGCTTGATCAGCGCCTTGATGTTCTTTGGCGTGGCGGCCGGCAGGCCGAAGCGGATGTGAATGGCGTTCTCCAGCCGCTCCTCGAAGCTCTTGTAGGAGACGCCGAGCGCCGCCTTGAACGGCGAGATCATGTCGCCGATCACATACTCGGAGGCGTCGTGCAGCAACGCCGCCAGCCGCCAGCGCGGCTCCAGCGTCGGGTCGATGTGGACGGCGATCTCCTCGACCACCACCGAGTGCTGGGCCACCGAGAAGCCGTGCTCGCCCACCGTCTGGCCGTTCCAGCGCGCCACGCGGGCCAGGCCGTGGGCGATGTCCTCGATCTCGATATCCATCGGCGAGGGGTCCAGCAGGTCCAGCCTGCGACCGGACAGCATGCGTTGCCAGGCGCGGGGGGCGGCCCGGCCTTTTTCCCCAGCCTTGCGATGCAGCCCTTTGGCCACGAGTTCGTTCCTTACAGTGAAGCCTGGCGGCGCCGGCCTTTGCGATGCGTGGAGCAACGATTGCTCCAGATCAAGGATGGGAACGCGCAGGACGGTGGATAAGGGGCGTGAGACGGAGCGAAACATGAGCTGGGCAAGAATCATGGCGCCGCTGAGCGGTGGGGCCGGCGACGCCGCCGCCCTGGACGCGGCCATCGCCCTGGCGCGTCCCTTCAAGGCCGAAGTCGCCGCCGTGCATGCGCCGGCCGATGTGTCCGACCTCGCCCCGTGGATGGGCGAGGGCTTCATGGGCGGGGTGCAGGCCGCCGCCGTGGAAAGCCTGCGTGAAGCGGCAGCCGCCGGGCGCAAGACCTCCAGCGCCGAGCTCGACGCCTGCGACTACGACCGCAAGACCTTCATCTCGCTGGAGCCGCCGGTCTGGGCGGGGCTGGCGATGGAAAGCCGCCTTTCCGATGTCGTCGTCTTCTCCGACGGCGCCGCCAAGGGCCGTGGACCGTTGGCGGAAGCCTTCGAGCAGATGGTGGCGGACGAGCAGCGTCCCGTGGTGGTGGCGCGCGGCCCGATCAAGCCGGGCGGCGTCGTCGCCGTGGCCTGGGACGGCGGCAAGGAGGCCAGCCGCGCGGCGCGCACGGCCCTGCCGTGGCTGCAGCAGGCGTCCAAGGTGGTGCTGATCGGCGCGCCCGACGCCAGTTCGCGCAAGTTCGACCTCGTGCGCCTGCACGGCTTCCTGGCCGCGCGAGGCGTCACCTCGCATGTGACCACCCTCAGCGGAGGCGGTGACGCGGCCGAGCTTCTTCTTGATGCGGCGGCGACGGCGGGGGCCGACCTTCTGGTCGCCGGCGCCTTCGGCCACCCGCGCTTGCAGGAGTTCATCTTCGGCGGGGCGACCCGCACGCTGCTGAACACTGATCGCGGTCCGTCGCTGTTTCTTTCCCACTGACCTCAGCCACAAGAAGGAGATCGTCCCATGGCCCTGTCGCGTATCGTCATGCGTCTTGCGCGCAATCCCGGAACCGAGTTCTCGGGCGGTGACGATCACCGAGGTTACGCGCTCACCGCGCCCCTGACCGCCGACGGCCACCTGGACGAGGGGGCCTACGCCAAGGCCAAGGGCGACTGCGTGGTCCGCCGCTTCGCGCCCGACGAAGACGCCGTCGACGGCCGTCTGGCCAAGCGTGGCCAGCGCTGGTTCTTCGATTACGACGACGATGACGGGGCCGACGACGAGCCCGTCCACCGCCTGGGCGAGCATCGCTTCGCGGTCGGCGAATACGTGACCGTCACCGATGAGGACGGCCGGCCGCTGACCTACAAGGTGACCGACGTGGTGGCGGCGAACTAAGCCGCCGTCACCGCCCCGCGTTGCGGGCGACCAGGGACTTCATGTCCTTGAACACATAGTCGGTGTCACCCTTGCCCTTGGAGCGGACGACGGCGACCACCAGCGGGCCGGCCTTGGGGCCGCGGGCCTCGTAGCCGGCGACCCGGAAGCCGGCGGCGGTCGGGGTCTCGGTGGCGAAGATCACGCTGCGGCGGACGCCGCGCTCGTTGTCGCGCGTCTGGCGGATCGTGGCGTTGCCGTCATCGGCCTGAATGTTGAATTCGCCGCCGCGCTTCTGGGAGATGCTGATGTTGGCGCGGTCGTGTTCGCCGTCGATGTGGATGCCGCCGACGTGGATCTGGGCGCGGTCGCCGTCGCTGTCGATCGACAGGCCGGGCAGGCGGATGTGGCTCTTGTCGTCGCCTTCGACATGGAGGCCGCTATCGGGCGCCGGGGCCTTCAGCGTGGCGGGTTGCGGAATGAGGGCGCGCAGCTCGGTCTCGATCGGCGCCAGGGCCGCGCTTTCATCGCCGGAGGTGGCCACGAGCCGAAGTTCGACCTCGGCCTGGTCCTTGGCGGCGTAGCTGCAGGTCTTCCCGTCGGCGGCCGCGCTCAGGCGGCGCAGGTCGCCCTGGGTCTCCGGGCAATCGAGCCGCTCGAGCGTCCGGAATTCGGTCGGCTCGGCCGGATCCTTCTTGGCGATCCGCACCTCACGATCGCAGGCGGTGAGGCCGAGCGCGATGAGGGCGACGGAGGCGAGGGCGAACGTACGGAGCATGGCGGGTCCCTTCAGACGGCGCGAACGTGCGTCCGGCCCCGGCCAGGGTCCAATGAATTCGTCGTAATTCGATATGCGCCCATGTCGGAAGGGCCGCCCGCCTCGCGGCGAACGGCCCTCATCAGCACCCGATATCGCTAGGGATCAGTCGGCGCCGGGGTTGATCGACACCGGGTCGGAGGCCGGGAAGGTCTCCTTCAGACCCTTGTCAAGCTGGCGCTCCACGTGGGGGTCATGTTCCGGCTCGTCTTCGTAGCCGAGGGTCTTCAGCTGTTCGTCCGACAGGTGGTCGGATTCAAAGCGGCGGGCGCCGCCGCTGGTGGGGATGTCGTTGACGTCGTCGAGATTCATGTCGTCCTCCTCATCCGCGTCGGCCGCCAGGGGCTCGCGCTCGATGTCTTGGCCTTCGTCATCGCGTTCCGCATCGAGGTCGTCCTCGGCGGCCGCTTCGAGTTCTTCGTCCTCGTCGTAATCGTCGTCGTCGAATTCGTCCTCGTCGGTGTCTTCGTCGCCGGCGGCGGCCGTGACGTCGTAGACGTCATCGATCTCGTCGAAGTTGGCGATGTCTTCGCCGTCGTCGGTCAGGTTTGTCTCGTCCAGGACCTCGGCGCGGTCCTGAGCGTCCATTTCGAAATCGGTTTCCGGACCCATGGTCGTATCCCTGGTTGGCGGAGGTCATTCCCCGCCGCCCGGAATCAACCCGCCCGGATGGCTTCCGTTCCGTTTTTGACGCGCTGTCCAAGAGCCGCCGCGACGGCCTGCATCGCCGGGTCCCAATCGCGAAATTGCGGCGGCAGGAACACCTCGACCTGCGGATACCAGGGGTAGCGGGTGGTGCCGAGGCGCGGCCAGGCGCCGGGCGTCGAGATCAGCCAAACCGGGGCGCCGGCGGCGGCGGCCAGGTTGGTCGTGGCGTTGGCGAAGCCGATGGTCAGGTCGAGCGCGCAGGTGAGGGCGGTGACCTCGTCGAGATCGTCCTTCAGGTCGATGCCCGGCGGGGTCCACAGCGAAATGCCGGCCGCCTCGGCGGCGGCCAGTTCCTCGCTGCAGTCGCCGTACTGCAGGTTGATGAAGCTGACGCCGGGCGTGGTCAGCACCGGCGCCCAGGCGTCGAACGGCGAGAAGTAGCGGGCGCGGGCCCCGGTGAGCTTCAGGCTCTTCCACAGAATGCCGACCTTCAGGCCGGCCG
>JAFKGN010000137.1 GCA_017307205.1 Caulobacterales bacterium | reverse complement strand
CGGCGGCGGTGCTCCCCGCGGTCGCGGCTTCGGTGGCAAGCCCGCTCGCGGCTTCCATCGTGGTGGCCGTGGGGGACGGGGTGGCTTCGGCGCGAAGGTGCGCTATGACGTTGTGATAATTGTCCGACCCGGGTCACTTCCATACGACGGGGGGGCTGATCTTGGGCATTATCTTTCTCGACTTGTCCGTCGCGCTCAGTCACTTACCGTACCCGTAGGTATCGTCATCCGTCTCTTGTATCTCGCTCCAGTTTCGCCTCCGAAGCGTACCACGATAAGCGTTGCCGCGCCCTTCATCGGACGACACGCTAGAGCGGCGCTGATGGTCGTTTGAAAGCCTGGCGGCGAAAAAGTGTTCTCCCAGATTGTTATTTATCGTGGTTCTTCGGACAGAGGGATTCTAACTTCACCGACGACACCGTCTGGTCTCACGATAAGTTCGATGAGCACCAGGCCAGCGTGGCAGCTGATGGCGAAGAGGAGGGAAGCGGCAAGAGCACTCTCACTTCGCGCATGCAGGCCATCAGGAGCTTGGCCGATGTCGTCTGTGCCCGTGAGCGCAGCCAGGTCATGCCGACGGGGCGTACCAGCGGCGGCAGGTCGACGGGCAGCGGCCTGATCACGTCCTGCGATTCGAGGCGCAGCGCGAGCGATTCGGGGAGCGAGGCGATCGCGTCCCAGGTCGCGAGATATTCGCGGATCACCGAAACCGAAAGCGTTTCGACGACGCTGACCGGCGCCGGCATGCCGTTCTTGCGGCAGGCGTCCATCAGCGAATCGTGCAAGAGCGAATCGATCGGCGGCAGCACCCAGGGATAGCGTGCCAGTTCGGTCCATTGCAGGGTCTTGCGGCGCAGCAGCGGGTGCCGGGGCCGCACGACGAGCCGGGTGCGATCGCCGTACAGCTCCTCCTCGTCGAGACCGGCGACGCCCTTCTGGCGCGGCAGGGTGCCGACCACGATCTCGAACTCCCCGGCGGCGAGACCGGCGCGCGTCTCCGAGGCTTCCTTGGCCGGCGCCAGGCGCGACAGGCGGCGGATCTTGACCGGCCAGCCCTGGAAGCGATCGACGAAGGTCTTGTAGTGCTGGCGAGCCAGCAGGGTCGTCGGGCAGACCACGGCGACCTGCTTGCCGCTCATCGCCACCACGAAGGCGGCGCGGAGAGCGACCTCGGTCTTGCCGAAGCCGACGTCGCCGCAGATCAGGCGATCCATCGGCTTGCCCTGCGCCAGGTCGCCGAGCACGTCGGCGATGGCGTTGAGCTGGTCTTCCGTCTCTTCGTAGGGGAAGCGGGCGCAGAACTCGTCGAACACGCCGGACGGCGGCTCGATGTCGTCGACGCTGCGCACGGCGCGCTTGGCCGCGATGGCGATGAGGCCCTCGGCCATCTCACGCAGGCGCTGCTTGGCACGGGCCTTGCGGGCCTGCCAGGCGGCCCCGCCCAGCTTGTCGAGGACGACCCCGTCGCCCTCCGCCCCGTAGCGGGTCAAGAGGTCGATGTTCTCCACCGGCAGGTAGAGCTTGCTCTCGCCGGCGTAGAAGATTTCCAGGCAGTCGTGCGGCGCACCCTGCACGTCGAGGGTCTTGAGGCCTTCGTAACGGCCGATGCCGTGGTCGATGTGCACGACCAGGTCGCCGGCGGTCAGGGCCGAGGCTTCCGCCAGGAAGTTGGCGGCGCGGCGTTTGCGGCGCGGGCGGGCCAGGCGATCGCCGAGGATATCGGTCTCGGAGATGACCGCAAGGTTCTCGGTCTCGAAGCCGGCGTCGAGCGGCAGCACCACGCGCTGCGGCTTCTTCGGATCGGCGGCCTTGGCGGCCTGCCAATAGGGCGCGAAGGCGATCCCCTTCAGCCCGTGGTCGGCCAGCATGGCCCCGAGGCGTTCGGACGAACCGTCTGACCAGGAGGCGAACAGCACGCGCTTGCCCTTGGCGGCCAGCGCCTTGGCGTGGTCGGCGGTGGCTTCGAACAGGTTGACGCTGTCCTGCGCCCGTTCGGCGACGAACTGCCGGCCGAGGCGCGCGCCCATGTCGACCACCTGCTCGCCCGCATCGACCTTGAACGGCGTGAACCGGCGGTTGGGGTGATCGCTGACGCGGCGATCCCACTCGGCGGCGTCGAGGTAGAGCGCATTCGGCTCCAGCGGGCGGTACGACGACTTGCGATCGGCGGTGGCGCGGGCGTCGTAGGCGTCGGCGATCATCGCCAGGCGCTCATCGCGGGCCTCGGCGGCCAGATGGTCGACGGCGACAAGGGCCGCGTCCGGCAGATAGTCGAACAGCGTCGCCATGCCGTCGTAGAACAGCGGCAGCCAGTGCTCGAGGCCGGCGCGGCGGCCGCCCTCGCTGATGGTGTCGTACAGCGGATCGTCGCCCGGGGCGCCGAAGGCCGAGACATAGCCCTTGCGGAAGCGGGACACGGCGTCAGCGTCGAGCAACGCCTCGGACACCGGCAGAAGGTCGACCTCGCGCAGCTGCTTGGTGGAGCGCTGGGTCTCGGGATCGAAGCCGCGGATGGATTCCAGGGTGTCGCCGAACAGGTCGAGACGCACCGGCTCTTCCGCGCCGGGCGGGAAGACATCGATGACGCCACCGCGGATGGCGAACTCGCCGCGTTCGGACACCGTCGAGGCGCGCTGGTAGCCGTTGACCGCGAAGTAGCGTTCCAGATCCGCGATGACGACCCGATTACCGACCTTCGCCGAATAGCTGGCGCGGCTGACGACAGCCTTCTGAGGCACGCGCTGCAGGGCGGCGGGCGCGGCGGTGACCAGGATGGCGGGCTTCGAGGCTCCGAATGTGCCCGACGCCAACTTGGCCAGGGTGGCCATCCGCTGGGCGGACACCGCTGAGGACGGGCCGATCCGGTCGTAAGGCAGGCAGTCCCACGAGGGGAACAGCGCGACCTCGACCTCGGGCGCGAAAAACTTCAGCGCGTCGATGAAGGCCTGAGACCGCGCACCGTCACGGGCGATGAACATCGACAGACCGCCGCGGGCCCGGACGATATCGGCCATGACCAGGGCGTCGAAGCCCTCCGGCGCGCCGATCAGGTCGAGGCGGCCGTCCTGCTTGGCGATGCGCTTGGCGTCGGCGGCCGACGGGCCGCGGGGCTCTGCATCAAGCGCCAAGGTTCTCGCCTCGTTGATCGAGAGCTTCGTAGCGGAAATCTTTGATCTTGCGCATGATCTCGTTGTCGAACTCAGGTGGCGTCGGCGCGCGGCCGACGATCCAGGCGTAGAGATCGTGATCGAGTTGATCGAGCAGGGTCTCGAAGGTCGCCAGCTCGTCTGCGGTCATCGTCGGGACATGACGATCCGCGAACGGCCCCAGAATGAGGTCCGCCTCCCGAAAGCCCCGCCGCCAGGCGCGGAACCGCAGCTTGTTACGCTCTGCGTCGTCCATGCGAGCGGCCGATATAGAGGCGAGCGCCGTCCGGCGCCAGCACGCTATGGTGCTTTCAATGCGCCCGGAGATTCTCTTTCCGCTGTTCGCCCCCTCCAGCACGCTGAAGGGCGTCGGCCCACGCCTCGCGCCGCTGCTGGACAAGCTGGCGGGGCCGCTGGTGCGCGACGTGCTGTTCGTCTCGCCGCAAAGCCTGATCCAGCGTCGCGCGACGACCATCGCGGGCGCAGTCGAGGGCGAGGTGCAGACCTTCACGGTAAGCATCGACGCCCACCTGAAGCCGGCGCGGGCCAACCTGCCCTATCGCATCCGCTGCTTCGACGGCTCGGGCTTCATCACCCTGGTCTTCTTCAAGGTGTTCGGCGACCATTTGGAGCGGCAGAACCCGTCGGGGTCGCGCCGCGTGGTCAGCGGCAAGGTGGAGCGGGACAAGTACGGGTCCGAGCTGCAGATCGCCCACCCGGACTATCTGCTGCCGGTCGAGCGCGCGGGCGAAATCCCCGAGGTCGAGCCGGTCTATCCGGCCACGGCGGGCCTGCCGTCCCGCACGGTGCGAAAGTTCGCCCAGGAAGCCCTGGCGCGGGCCGGCGAGCTGCCTGAATGGCAGGACCCCGCTTGGCTGCAGCGCGAAGTCCTGCCCGACTGGCGGACGGCGATGACGGCGCTGCATGCGCCGCAGAACGAGGGCGACCTCTCACCTCTGTCCCGCGCCCGTCGACGCCTCGCCTATGATGAGCTGCTGGCCCACCAGCTGGCCCTGGCCGAGCGGCGTCTGCACCGTCGCGCGGAGCCGGGGCGCGAGATAGCCGCCTCGGCGACGGCGAACGCTATCGAGGCGGCCCTGCCCTTCCGCCTCACGGGCGCGCAGCAGATGGCCCTGGCCGAGGTGCGCGGCGACCTGGCCAGCGGCGAGCGGATGGCGCGGCTGATTCAAGGCGATGTCGGTTCGGGCAAGACGGTGGTCGCCTTGCTGGCCATGGCCGACGCCGCGGCCGGCGGGATGCAGTCGGTGTTGATGGCGCCGACCGAGATTCTCGCGCGCCAGCACTTCGAGACCATCGCCGCACCCCTGGCGGCGCAGGGTGTCACCGCCGTGCTGCTGACTGGGCGCGACAAGGGCGCCGCGCGCGCGGAGACCCTGCGGATGATCGCCGATGGTCGTGCGGCGGTGGTGGTCGGCACCCATGCGGTGTTCCAGACCGACGTGGTCTATCGCGCTCTGGCGCTGACGGTGGTCGATGAGCAGCACCGGTTCGGGGTCAACGAGCGCCGCCGCCTGCAGGACAAGGGCGAAGGCGTGCATCTCCTGGCGATGTCGGCGACGCCGATCCCGCGCACGCTGGAGCTGACCCTCTACGGCGATCTCGATGTCTCGCGGCTGGCCGAGAAGCCCCCGGGCCGCACGCCCGTGGTGACGGCGGCCGTGCCGATCCCCCGCATGGCCGAGGTCGTCGACCGGCTGCGCAAGGCGATCGCCGGCGGGGCGCAGGCCTTCTGGATCTGCCCGCTGGTGGCCGAGAGCGAGGCGGTGGACCTGATGGCGGCCGAGCAGCGGGTCGAGGACTTGCGGCGCTGGCTGGGGCCGAGCGTCGGCTTGATCCACGGCAAGATGACCGGCGCGGCCAAGGATGCGGTGATGGCCGACTTCGCGGCCGGCAAGCTCAGCGTCCTGACGGCCACCACCGTGGTCGAGGTGGGCGTCAATGTGCCCAACGCCTCGATCATGGTCATCGAGCATTCCGAACGCTTCGGCCTGGCCCAGCTGCACCAGCTGCGCGGACGCGTCGGGCGCGGCGCGCGGGAGAGCGCCTGCGTGCTGCTGTACGACCCGCCGCTGTCGCAGGTGGCCCAGGCGCGGCTCGATATTCTCCGCAAGACCGACGACGGCTTCGTCATCGCCGAAAAGGATCTTGAGCTGCGCGGCGGCGGTGATCCGCTGGGGCTGAAGCAGAGCGGCTTTCCCGCCTACCGCTTCGCCGACCCCGTGGTGCATCGCGACCTGATCGCGGTCGCCGCCGACGACGCGCGGCTGGTGCTGAACCGGGACGCGGCGTTCGCATCGCCGCGCGGCAAGGCGCTGTTGGTCTTGAAGGCGCTGTTCGACTGGAAGCCCGGCAGCGAGCGGGAAGCGGGCTAGTCGCCGGGAACGGCGGGGGCAGCCGGCTGGTCGGCCAAGGCGGCGACGCGGGCCCGTGAGTCCGCTTCGAGGTCGGCGTAAAACAGGTTGTAGCCGGGCGCGCGGCGCGATTCCGCCCAGGTTCGGGCCGGGCGCAGCGACTGCGACTTCGGCTTGCTGACGATGAGCACCCCCTTGTCGCACTGGGCCGAGACCTGACGCTGCAGGAAGGCCGGGCGCGCACCCCACTCAAGGCCGGTGGCGTTGGCGGCTCCGAGGTTCAGGCGCGAGCCGGCGCGGCCAGGTTGCGCGGAGCCGGTCAGCGGATTGACGCAAAGCGCTTCACGGCCGTCGAAATCGACGAGCTGGCCGGCCGGATCGAAGGCCAGCGCCCGATCTCGAAGTGACTGGGCGCGCTCAACGTCGCCCTCGCTCGCCTGAGCCCAGGCGACCACGCAATGGGCCTGGTTGCGCCGCTCGCAGGCCGGGAACGCCGCGCCGGCGGTGTAGTCGGCGGCCGGAACCGTGCTCTGGATCAGGTACGCCCCGGCGAGGCGAGCAGCGAGGGCGGGATTGGTGGCGACCTCCTCCCGCAGCAGGCGGGCGGCGAGCGAACCGCCCTGTTCCACCCCGACCAGGATGAAGGGTCGGCCATGGTTGTAGCGCTCAGCGTAGAGCCGGAAGGCGGCGCGGATATCGCCATAGGCGAAGCGGCGGGCTTCGCGGGCGTCATCGCGCAGGGTCAGCAGGGTGTAGAGGCTGGCCTGTCGGTAGCGCGGCGCGAACAGACGGCCCGTGCGGAAGAACGGGCCCGCGTAGTTGGGCAGCATGACCTGCGACAGCAGCCGGTCGGCGTTGCGCGTATGCAGGGGCGCGTTCCAATGCGGGCCGCCATCATACGTCGTCGGATGGATGAAGAAGACGTCGGCCGGCGGCGCGCCCGCCACGACCTTCAGCGGGTCGCCCGGTCGTAGGGCCCAGGCGTCGGCCTGTTCGTAGTTCGGTGCGGGCGGCGGATCGTAGGTCTGGAACGGAACCTTCGGGTCGAGGGCCGTGCGCAGGATGTCGTCGCGCCAGATGGCGCCGGCCACGGCCATGACTGCGATCAGGGCCAGGGCCCCGATCCCGAAGCAGCGCTGCAGCTTGGCCGCTTCGACCGCCATCTCAGATGTAGGGGTCCGGTTTCGACAGATAGCCGCCGACGTAGTCCGCGACGCCGGCTTCCAGTTGCGTGAACTGTCCGTCGTAACCCACGGATTTCAGGCGACTCATATCGGCTTGTGTAAAGTACTGATACTTGTCCCGGATCTCTTCCGGCATCGGGCGATAGCTGATGTCGGCGGGCCGATCGAGAGCCTTGAACACCGCCTCGGCGAGCTCCTTGAAGCTGCGCGCCTGGCCGGAGCCGAGGTTGAACACCCCGTTGACCCGGTCATGCTGCAGCAGCCACTCGACCACATCGACGACGTCGCGGACGTAGACGAAGTCGCGCAGCTGGCCGCCGTCGGCATAGGCGGGGTTGTGCGAGGCGAACAGGCTGACGCCCTCGCCGGCCGCGATCTTCGGATAGATCTGGGCGGCCACCGACATCATCCGGCCCTTGTGGCCTTCGTTCGGCCCGTAGACGTTGAAGAACTTCAGGCCGACCCACTGCGGCGGGGCGGTGTTGGCGGCGGCCTGACGCGCCGCGTAGAGGTCGAATAGCGCCTTCGACCAGCCGTAGGTGTTCAGCGGCCGCAGGGCCGTCAGGCTGTCGATATCGTCGGCGTCGGCGAAGCTCTCGGCCGCGCCATAGGTCGCTGCGGAGGAGGCGTAGATCAGCCGGCGCTGATGCTCGGCGCACCAGCGGTGCAGGTCGCGCGACAGGGTGAAGTTGGAGTGGACGATGTGGTCGGCGTCGAGCTCCATGGTCGAGGACACCGCGCCCATGTGCACCACGGCGCAAACCTGATGGGCGTTGCGCTCCAGCCAATCAAACATGCAGTCTGGCGCGACGAAATCGGCGATCGGCGACTTGGCGAGGTTGCGCCACTTGCCCGTCTCCACGCCGCGCAGGCGGTCGCAGGCGACCACGTCGTAGTCCGGGTTGCGCGACAGGCGCGCGACGATGTTGGAGCCGATGAAGCCGGCCGCCCCGGTGACGAAGATCACACGACGCTTCAAGAGGCCTTCTCCGTCGGTGTGTTGTCTTTCAGGCGGGCGATGGCGGCCGTGGTCGAGAAGCCCTCGATGATCGTCGCCCGCTTCACCTCGCCGCCCCAGCCGAGCACTTCCTTGGCGCCGACGATCTCCTCGACCTCGTAGTCCGCGCCCTTGATCAGCACGTCCGGGCGGGCGGCGTTGATCAGCGCCAGCGGCGTCTCGTCGTCGAAGGCGGTCACCAAGTCGACGTGGGCCAGGCCGGCGAGGACCACAGCGCGGGATTCCAGGTCATTGACCGGTCGCCCCTCACCCTTCAGTTCGCGCACCGAGCGGTCGCTGTTCACACCGACGATCAGCCGGTCGCACCAAGCGCGGGCCTGGGCGAGGTAGCTGACATGGCCCTTGTGCAGGATGTCGAAGCAGCCGTTGGTGAAGCCCACCCGCAGGCCCTGGGCCCGCCAACGTTGGGCCATCTCGGCCATCCGGGCCGAGGTCGCGACCTTGGCTTCGGCGGGCGCGAGGTGCGCGCTGAGCGCGGCCTCGATCAGTTCCTCGGGCGAGACGGTGGCGGTGCCGGCCTTCTCGACCGCGACGCCGCTGGCCAGGATGGCGAATTCGATGGCGCGCTCGATCGGGGCCTTGGCGGCCAGGGCCAGGCCGATGGCGGCGAGCGCCGTGTCCCCAGCGCCCGAGACGTCGAACACCTCACGGGGCGCGCCCGGGAAGTGGCGCACGGGCTTACCGCGTTCGGCCAGCGACATGCCGCGGGCGGCGCGGGTGACGAGGATGGCTTTGCAGCGCGACAGCGCCAGCGCCCGCTCGAGCGCGGCCTCGACTTCGGCGTCGGTCTCGGCCGGGAGGTCAGATGCGGCGGCCAGTTCGGCGGCGTTGGGCTTGATGATCCCGACGGCGCCGTAGCGCGCCAGGTGGCGAGCCTTGGAGTCGACGATCAGGATGGCGCCGGACGTGTTGGCCACGGTCAGGCAGGCGTCGATGATCGTTTGGCCAACGGCGCCCTTGCCGTAATCCGACAGCAGGATCGCGCCCGCGCCTTCAGCGGCGTAGCGCACAGCGGTGGCGAGGCGGGTCTCGACGGCTCTGGAGACCGGCGACGCATCCTCAGAGTCGACGCGCAGCAGCTGCTGGCCGGCGGCGACGTAGCGGGTCTTGACCGTGGTCGGGCGGCCTTCCGCCGAAATCAGATGACCTTCGAGGCCTGGCTGCTGGCCGACCATGCCGAGCACTTCGTCAGCGGCGGCGTCCTTGCCGAGCACGCCGGCCAGGGCCGCGAGCCCCCCGAGCGCCGCGACATTGCGGGCGACATTG
>JAFKGN010000136.1 GCA_017307205.1 Caulobacterales bacterium | reverse complement strand
GCTGAAATATGACGACCTGGCGCTGGAGACGGCGCAGAACGTGTTCGTCGAGTGGATGCCGAAGCTGCGGCCGAGCCTCGCCTTCTCGGCCAAGGCTCTGGCGGAGTGGGAGGCGATCTGGGGCCCGATCCGGGCGCGCGGCGAGGCCGGCGCCACGGTGTTCTGTCATCGCGACTATCACGCCGAGAACCTGATCTGGCTGCCCAAGCGCAAGGGCGCGGCGCGGGTCGGGATGCTGGACTTCCAGGACGCGGTGCTGGCCCACCCGGCGTGGGACCTCTCGATGCTGCTGCACGATGCGCGGCGCGACGTTTCCTCGGCGCGGGAGGCCGAGAGCCTGGCGCGCTACCTGAAGGCCCGACCCGAGCTCGACGCCGAGACCTTCCTGGCCGACTACCATGCGCTGGGCGCGCTGAACGTGGCGCGCATCCTCGGCATCTTCGCGCGGTTGGTGACCCGCGACGACAAGCCCCGCTACCTCGCCTTCATGCCGCGGCTCTGGGACTACCTCGATCGCTGCCTGGCCGACCCCAGCCTCAACGACCTGAAGCTGTGGTTCGAACGCTATGTGCCGGAGATGGCGCGATGAGCGCGGCGACGCCTCACACGGCGATGGTGCTGGCCGCCGGGCTGGGTACGCGGATGCGGCCCCTGACCAATGACCGACCCAAGGCGATGGTCGAGGTCGGCGGCAAGGCGCTGATCGATCACATGCTGGATCGGCTGGGCGAGGCCGGGGTCGAGCGGGCGGTCGTCAACGTCCACCACTTCGGCGACCTGCTGGAAGCGCACCTTGCGTCCCGAACTGTCGCACCGCGCGTGGAAATCTCCGACGAGCGCGCGCAGCTGCTGGATAGCGGCGGCGGCATCAAGCACGCCCATGACCTGCTCGGGGAGGACACCGCCTTCATCGCCAATATCGACAGCGTCTGGACCGAGGACGGCGCGCCCGCCCTCGCCTCCATGGTCCAAGCCTGGGACCCGACGGCGATGGACTGCCTGCTGCTGCTCGCCCGCATGGAGGAGACCCTGGGTTTCGACGGCCCTGGCGACTTCTTCATGGATGAAGGCGGCCGCCTCACCCATCGCGGGACGGCGCCCAGGGCGCCCTACGCCTTCATCGGGGTGCAGATCCTCAAGCCGGGGGTGATCTACGCCGTGCCGGACGAGAAGTTCTCGATCTTCCCGCTGTGGATGCGGATGGCGGCCGAGGGCCGGCTGCGCGGCGTGGTTCTGGACGGCTTCTGGATGCATGTGGGCGATCCGGCCGCGCGGGACGCAGCGGAAGCGCGGCTGCGGTGAGCGCAGCAGGCTTCCTCTCGAAGCCGGGCCGGCGCTGGTTCAGCATTCCGGCGCACCGCCCGTTCCTGACCGATCTGGCGCTGGGCCTGCGCGAGGCGCTGGACGACGACGCCCTGTCGCAGGCCGTGGTGCTGACGCCCAACCGCCGCGCCGCTCGCGCCCTGGCCGAGGCGTTCGTCGGGACGGCCGCCGGGGGAGCGATCCTGCCGCCGCAGATCCGCGCGCTGGGCGATCTCGACGAGGGCGAGCCGCCGTTCGAGCCGGGCGACCTGGCGCTCGATCTGCCGCCCGCCGTCTCGCCCTGGCGGCGGCGGTTCGAACTGGCCTCGATCTGCGCCGACCATGCCCACCGCCTGGGCTATGAACTCGGGGGGCCGGCCGCCCTGGACATGGCCCAGGCCGTCGGCGGCCTGTTCGACAGCCTGGCCATCGAGGAGGTTGAGGCGGCGGGTCGGATCGTGGCTCTGGCCGAGGCCGATCTCGCCCAGCACTGGAGCCGATCGGCCGATTTCCTGGAGGCGGTGCTCGCCGCCTGGACGGCGCGACTGGAGACGCTCGGCCGCGTCGACGTTTCGGTGCGCCGCGTGGCCCTGCTGCGCGGCCTGGCCGAACAGTGGCGCGAGAAGCCGCCGCAGGGCGCGGTGATCGCCGCCGGTTCGACCGGCACCGCCCCGGCGACCGCCGCCCTGCTGACAGTGATCGCCGACATGCCGAAGGGCGCCGTGGTGCTGCCCGGCCTCGACGAAGGGTTGGCCGACGCCGCCTGGGCCAAGATCGACGACCAGCATCCGCAGAGCGCCCTGAAGCGCCTGCTGGAAAAGGCCCGGATGACGCGCGGCGAGGTCTCGCCCTGGCGGCCCGGCGTGGTGGCGGCGGGCGACATGGCCGGGCGCTGGCGGCGGCGGATCATCGGCGAGGCGATGCGACCGGCGGAGGCCACCGCCGACTGGCTGGCCCAGATCGAATCCCTGCGGGCCGAGGCGGCGCGTGACGAACACGGCGGGGTCGATCCCATTGTCGTCGGGCTGAGCGGCCTGTCGGTGATCGGCGCGCGGCACGAGGACGAGGCGGCGGCCGTCTGCGCCTTGCTGATGCGGGAAACGCTGGAGACGCCGGGCAAGACCTGCGCCCTGATCACGCCGGACCCCGACCTCGCCCGCCGCATCTCCGCCCGCCTGACCCGCTGGGGCCTGCTGCCCGAGGGCGCGGCCGGGACGGCCCTGGCCGCCAGCGGACCGATGCTGCTGGCGCAGCACCTGGCCGGGCTGGCCCTCAATCCGTTCGATCCGATCGTGTGGCTGGCGGTGCTGAAGCATCGCGCCGTGCGCCTGGGCCTCGCCGCCGAGGACATCGCCGCCCGCGCCGTGGTGATCGAACGCCACGCCCTGCGCGGTCCACGCCCACGCCGCCTCGCCGAGATCGAGGCGCGGCTGACCGACAAGGCGGGCGATGACGCCGAGGCTGCCATCGACCTCGTGCGCCGCCTCGACGCCGCCTTGGCGCCGCTACGCGCCCTGTTCGAGGCCGAGGTCAGCCCGGCCGTCGCCGCCCGGCGGCTGGTCGAGGCGATGGAGGCGGTCGCCGGGGCCGAGCTGTGGTCGGGGAACGGTGGCGAGACGACCGGCGCCCTGCTCTCGGCCGTGATCGCCGAGGGCGACGCCCTGCCGCCGGTCAACGCCCGTGGCTTCGACGACCTGCTGCGGCGGCTGTCGGCGGGCGAGACGGTGCGCACCGGCGGGCTCGCCCATCCGCGCCTGTCGATCCTCGGCGCCGTCGAGGCGCGACTTGTGCGGCCGGACCGCATCATCCTGGCCGGTCTTGAAGAAGGCGTCTGGCCACGTGGGGCGGAGATCGACCCCTTCCTGTCGCGGCCGATGCGCGAAAGGCTCGGCCTGCCCTCGCCCGAACGGCGGGTCGGTTTGCAGGCGCACGACTTCGCCCAGGCCGCGGCGGCGCCCGAGGTGGCCATAGTCCACGCCGAACGGCGCGGCGGCGCGCCCGCCGTCGAGTCCCGCTGGCTGTGGCGGCTGCGCACCCTGGCCCAGGGGGCAGGCGTCGCCCTGCCCGGCCGCCCGGAGGTGGTCGCCTGGGCTCGCGCGCTCGACGCCCCCGCCGCGTACAAGCCCGCGCAACGCCCGGCGCCGAAGCCGCCTGTCGAGGACCGGCCGAAGGTGATGGCCGTGACCCGCGTCGAGGCCCTGACGCGCGACCCCTATGCGGTGTGGGCGCGAGACATTCTGCGGCTCTACCGCATCGACCGGCCGGACGAGCCGACCGACGCCCGGGCGCGCGGCACGGCGATCCACAACGCCTTCGAACGCCTGGCCGAGGACTGGGACAAGACCGACGATCCGGCCGCCCATTTCGAACGCCTGTACCTCGACGCCCTGGAGGCGGCGGGCGCCCCGGCCTCGGCCCTGGCGCGCGAACAGGCCCTGGCCCGCGAGGCCGCGCTGTGGGTGGCAGACCTCGAACGTCGTCGCCGTGCGGACGGCCGCCGGATCATCGTCGAGCAGAAGGGCGAGCTGACGCTGCCCCTGCCGGGCGGACCGTTCACGATCAACGCCCGCGCCGACCGCATCGAACTGACGAGCGAGGGGCAGGGCCACATCCTCGACTACAAGACCGGCTAGCCGCCCACCGCCAAGATGGTCGAGACCGGGTTCTCACCGCAGCTGACCCTGACCGCGGCGATCCTGATGGCCGGGGGCTTCAAGGGCCTGGAAGGGGCGACGCCGGGCGACCTGACCTATCTGCAGGTCAGCGGCCGCAAGCCGGCCGGACGCGAGGAAGTCCGCGTCCAAGGCGGCGAGGCCGCCACGGCGGCGGCGGTAAAGGCGCTGGACGGGCTGCAACGACTGGTGGCGGCGTTCCGTGATCCGGGCCGGGGCTACACCTCGCGCACCGCACCGCAGTTCGTGCACGACTACGCCGGCGACTACGGCCACCTGGCGCGGGTGTTCGAATGGTCGACCAGCGGCGAGGAGGACGAATGAGCCTGCTCGACCAAGACCCTCAGCGCATCGCCGCCGATCCGAGGCTCTCGGCCTTCGTCACCGCCAACGCCGGCTCGGGCAAGACCAAGACCCTGATCGACCGCACCGCGCGCCTGCTGCTGGAGGGGGTGAAACCGGCGGCGATCCTCTGCGTGACCTACACCAAGGCGGCGGCGGCCGAGATGCAGACGCGGCTGTACGACCGGCTCGGCCGCTGGTCGGTGATGGCCGACACGGCCCTGCGCGAGCAGTTGGCCGAACTGCAGGGCGGCGCGGCCGGCGACTTCGACGACACGGACCTTTCGACCGCCCGCGCCCTGTTCGCCCATGCGCTGGAGACGCCGGGCGGGCTGAAGATCCAGACCATCCACGCCTTCTGCGAAAAGCTGCTGCGGCGGTTCCCGCTGGAAGCCGGGGTTTCGCCGAGCTTCAAGGTGATGGACGACGCCGATCAGGCCGCCGTTTCCAAGGCCGCGCGCGACGCGGTGGCGCATGCGGCGCTAGCCGGGGCCGGGTCCATCGCCGAGGCCTATGCGCGGCTGTCGATCGCGCTCGACTTCCAGAGTTTCGAAAACCTGTTCCGGGGGTTCGAGGACCGTCGCGGCGGGCTGACGTCCTACTTCCAGGCTTGCGGCGGCCTGGACGGTGTGAAGGTCGATGTGTGGGCCGTGTGCGGCTTCGAGGCGCCGACCGATCCGGACGCTATGGCGGCGGGCTATGTCGCGGCCATCGATCGGCGACTGTGGCGCGAGGCGGCCGAGGTGCTGGCGGCGGGCACTGCGACCGACAATAAATGCGCCGCCCAGCTGAAGGCGGTGGCCGACGATCCGCAGGCGCCGCTCGACCTGGCGCTGGCGGCGTTCTTCACCGCCGGGGGCGAGGGCACGCCGGCGACCTGGGTGGCCAAGACCTCGGGCCTGAAGAACCGCGAAGACCTGCGCTTCGCCCTGTTCGACGTGCAGGACGCGCTGGAGAAGGCCCGCGAGCGGGTGCGGGCGGCGCGGGTCGCCGCCGAGACCATCGACGTGCTGACCCTCGCGGCGGCCTACATGACCACCTACAAGCTCGAGAAGGACTACGCGGGCGCGCTTGATTTCGCCGACCTGATCGACCGCACCCGCGACCTGCTGGTCGAGCGCGTGGACGCGGCCTGGGTGCTGTTCAAGCTCGACGGCGGGGTCGACCACGTGCTGCTCGACGAGGCGCAGGACACCGCGCCGGAACAGTGGGCGATCCTGCGCGCCCTGACCGGTGAGTTCTTCGCGGGGGCCGGGGCGGAGCGGAAGGACGAGCCCGGCAAGCCGCGCCTGCCACGCACCCTGTTCGTGGTCGGCGACGACAAGCAGTCGATCTATTCGTTCCAGGGCGCCCGGCCGGAGAAGCTGGCCGAGGAGACCCAGGCGTTTCTGAGCGCCATCGCGGCGGTCGGCGCGCGGGGCGAGCGGGTGATGCTGGCCAAGTCGTTCCGCTCGGCCCCGCCCGTGCTGAACTTCGTGGACGCGACCTTCGACGACCCGGCCCTGCGGGCTGGGGTGCAGCCGGCCAATGACAGCCCGCTGGTCCACCTGGCCCATCGCGAGGGCCACGCCGGCTGCGTCGACTTCTGGCCGCCGGACCGCGAGGTGAAGGGCGACGAGCGCGAGGCGTGGGACGCCCCGCTGGACCTGGAGAGCGAAACCAGCGCCAACCGGCGCCTGGCGGCGCGCATCGCCGAGGAGATCCGGGCCCTGGTGGCGCGCGGCGACCAGGTGTTCCACGGCGCTTGGCGGGCGGCCGGCTACGGCGACGTGCTGATCCTGGTGCGCCGTCGCGGGGCGCTGTTCGAGGACATCCTGCGCGCCCTGAAGCACGCGAACGTGCCGGTGGCGGGGGCCGACCGCCTGCCGCTGTCGCAGCACATCGCCTTTGACGACCTGCTGGCCCTGTCGCGGTTCGCCCTGTTCCCCGAGGACGAGCTCAACCTCGCGGCCCTGCTGAAGTCGCCGTTCTGCGGCCTCGACGACGAGAGCCTGTATGCCCTGGCGCATGGGCGCGGGAAGGTCGGGCTGTGGCGAAGGCTGAATGAGCGGGCGAGCGAGCGCGCCGAGTGGTCCGCCGCGCTGGAATTTCTGCAGTGGGCCTGGGGCTGCCGGGCGGCGACGCCGTTCGACTTCTTCGCCCGCGCCCTGGAACGCGCCGACACTCATGGACGCTCGGCCCGCGCCCGCTTCCTTGAACGCCTGGGTTCGGAGGCCGAGGACGCCCTCGCCGAGTTCCTGAGCCAGACCCTGGCCGCCGAACAGCGCGGCGCGCGGGGCCTGGAAGCCCATGCCGACGCCTTCGCCGGCCTCGACATCACCGTGAAGCGCGAGATGGACAGCGCGCGCGGGGAAGTGCGGGTGATGACCACCCACGGCGCCAAGGGCCTGGAGGCGCCGATCGTCTTCCTGCCGGAGATGACCTTCGCCGGATCCAACCGCGGCTCGCCGCTGATGGAGACGGAAGCGGGCGGCTTCCTGTGGTGCGCCTCGCAGAAGGCCGACTGCGAGGCCTCGGCGGCGGCGCGGGCGCGGCGCAAGGCGCGGGAGGAGGCCGAGACCCTGCGGCTGTTCTACGTGGCCCTGACGCGAGCGCGAGACCGGCTGGTGCTGTGCGGACGCATCGCCGCCAACGCCAAGGAAGAGAACATCGCCGGCTGGTATCGCGCCGCCGTCAGCGCCTTCGCCCACGCCCGCATCGCGCCGCACACCCGGGAGGCGGCCAGCGGCGACTTCACCTTCCAGCGGTTCGGCGACGACCCGCTCACCACGACGCCGGAGCTGCCGCTGCACGGCGGCGGCGATCACCCCCTGCCCGCCTGGGCGAGCCAGCCCCCGCCGGCCGAGCCGGTCGGCCTGCGCTACGCCGCGCCCTCGGCCCTGGCCGACGTGGATCGGGGGCCCGCGCCCTCGCCTCTGGCCGCCGTGGCCGGGCTGGGCCGCTATCGCCGCGGCGACTTGATCCACCGGCTGCTGCAATTGCTGCCCGACCTCGCGCCCGCCGAGCGCCCGGCGGCGGCGCGGAAGATGCTGGAGGCCGAGCGTGACCTGACGGCCGAGCAGCGCGTCGAGATGACCGCCGCCGCCTTCGACGTGCTGGACGATCCGCAGTTCGCCGAGGTGTTCGGCCCCGGCTCGCGGCCGGAGGTGGCCATCGCCGGTCGCGCCGCCGCCCTGCCGCCAGGCCTGGCGATCAGCGGCCGGATCGACCGGCTGGTGATGCTGCCGGACCGCGTTCTGGTGGTCGATTTCAAGACCAACCGCCCGGCGCCCGAGCGCATCGAGGAGGCTGACCGGGCCTATCGCCTGCAGATGGCGGCCTACGCGGCGGTGCTGGCGGAACTCTATCCCGGACGTCGCATTGAGGCGGCGCTGGTATGGACGGATGGGCCGAAACTGATGGCCGTTCCAGAAAAGGTGAGGGTCGAAGCCCTGGCGGAACTGGCCGGCGCCAGTTGATGGGACGAAGGCCTGCGCCTACATCGTTTTGCGAAGGCGTTCGCTCGGCGGACGCAATAGGAGTCAGACATGAGCACCTTGAAGGTCACCGACGAGTCGTTCGAGAAAGACGTGCTGCAAGCCGACGGCGCGGTCCTGGTGGATTTCTGGGCCGAGTGGTGCGGCCCCTGCAAGCAGATCGCCCCGGCGCTCGACCAGATCTCCGAGGAACTGGCCGACCATCTGACGGTCGCCAAGGTCAATATCGAGGACAGCCCGACGACCCCGTCGCGTTACGGCGTGCGCGGCATCCCGACCATGATGCTGTTCCGCGGCGGCCAGATGGCCTCGATGAAGGTCGGCGCCATGCCCAAGGCCAAGATCCTCGAATGGCTGAGCGAAGCCGGCGTGCAGGTCGCCACGGCCTAAGGCTTCCGCCTCAAGGATGAGTTTGCAGAACCCCTCGCCCTCGCGGCGGGGGGTTTTTCATTGGGGCCAGGTCTCGGAGCTCATCGCCAGCACCTCGCCGGCCAGATAGAGCGAGCCGCAGATCAGCACATGGCCGCCGGGCGCGGCCTGAAGCGCCTTTTCCAGACCCTCGGTGACATCAGCGCAGGCCTCCGCTTGAAGGCCGGCCGTGCGGGCGGCCTCGGCGATCGTCTCGGGCGGGGCGGCCGCGTCGGCCTCGAAGCCGACCGCGAACACCGGCGGCTTGAGCTCTTTGAAGGCCTGGAAGACGCCCGCGGCGTCCTTGTTGCCCAGCAGGCCGACGACCAGAGCCTTGGCACCGGCGATACCCTCCAGGGTGCGGGCGACCGCCGCCGCCGCGTGGGGATTGTGGCCGCCGTCGAGCCACAGGGTCGCGCCCGCCGCCCTGGCCTTGTCCGCCAGGGGTCCGGCGGTGAGCCGCTGAAAACGAGCGGGCCAGGTCGCCGAGACCATGCCCTCGGCGATGGCGGTCTCCTCGATGCGGGCGTCGCCGAGCCGGACGGCCGCCGCGACGGCGAGGCCGGCGTTGGCCACCTGATGCTCGCCGAGCAGGGCCGGCGGCGGCAGGTCGAGCAGGCGCTCGCCGAACGCCTCGCCCAGGGAGACGACCAGGCGGCCGCGCTCCATCCAGGCGTCGAAGTCCTGGCCCATGGCGACCAGGGGCGCGCCGACGGCGGCGGCGCGGGCGGCGATCACGGCCTCGGCTTCCGGCCGCTGGCGGGCGACCACGGCGGGCGCGCCGCGCTTGAGGATGCCCGCTTTCTCGCCGGCGATGGCTTCGAGGCTGTCGCCGAGGAATTCGCGGTGGTCGAGGTCGACCGGGGCGATGACGCTGACGGCCGGGGCCTCGATGATGTTTGTGGCGTCCAGCACCCCGCCGAGCCCGACTTCGAGCAGCAGGAGATCGGCCGGGGTCTCGGCGAAGGCG
>JAFKGN010000135.1 GCA_017307205.1 Caulobacterales bacterium | reverse complement strand
GAGGGCGCGCAGAACGGCGCCGGTCGCACGAAGGCCCATAGCTCCAGGGCGTCGAAGCAGCGCGCGCTGCGTTGTGGCGCATGCAGCCCCAAGCGCTTGGCGGTCATGCCGGCGTGGGCGACCAGCACCGGCCCGCTTTCGAAGAGATCGCGCGCCGAAGGCGGCCGCAGCTGGCGCGCGCCCTCGGCGTCGGCCACGGCCGCGCGGGGGCCGGGCAGCACCACCAGGGCGGGCGCGAGATCCAGGGCGGTGGTCAAGGCGTTCACACCGAATGCCTACTCGGACTCGCCCCGAAACGGAACGGGAACATTGACGCGCCTCGCGACGAGTGCTTGCTGATGGCCATGAGCACCGCGACCGCCCATCGTCACAGCCTCCTGTGGGCGCATCTGAAGATCGTCATCACCGGCGCCATTGGCGTCGTCGCGGCCGTGATCGCCCATGGCTTCCCGGCGACCGAGCATCACCACCTGCTGATCGGCTGGGACGTCGGCGCCATCGGCTATCTGATCTGGGTCTGGCGCATCTTCCTCACCCTGGACGAAGGCGACATCCGCGCCCGCGCCGCCGAGCATGACGAGAAGTCGGGCGTGCTGCTGCTTCTGGTCCTGGCCCTGATCGCCGTCAGCCTGGCCGGCATCGTCGAGGCGCTGTTCGCCGCCAAGACCTTCACCCCGCAGGACAAGGTGGTCAGCGCCGGCCTCGTGGCCCTGACCCTGGCGCTGGGCTGGCTGATGCTGCAGTCGGTGTTCACCGCCCACTACGCCCACCGGCACTATGTGGAGACCGCCCGCAACAAGAACGCCGGCATCGGCTTTCCGGGCGAGCCGCCGACCAGCTACCTCGATTTCTTCTACCTGGCGTTCAGCGTCGGGGCGACGTTCCAAGTCTCCGACAACTCGATCGGTTCGACGCGCCTGCGCAAGCTGGTCACCGCCCACGCGGCGGCCGCCTACATCTACAACACGGCCATCCTGGCGGTCGGCATCAACCTGCTGGCGGGTTTCGTCACCCAGTGACCGCGCCCCTGCCGCCGCAGTTCGAGGCCTGGTTCGCCTCTCGCGGCTGGGCGCCGCGCCGCCATCAGCTGGAGATGGTGCAGAAGGGCCGCGACGGTCGCCACGCCCTGCTGATCGCCCCCACCGGCGGCGGCAAGACCCTGGCCGGCTTCCTGCCCAGCCTGATCGACCTCACCGAGCGCCCCAAGCGCAACGCGCCGCCGGGCGTCCACACCCTCTACATCTCGCCGCTGAAGGCCCTAGCCGTCGACGTCGAGCGCAACCTGATGACGCCGATCCGCGAGATGGGCCTCTCCATCGTCGCCGAAAGCCGCACGGGCGACACCGGCCAGGCCCGCCGCCAGCGCCAGCGCATCAAGCCGCCGGACATCCTGCTGACCACGCCCGAGCAGCTGGCCCTGTTCTGCGCCTGGGAAGGCGCCCGCGAGTATTTCGCCGACCTCGCCTGCGTGATCATCGATGAGGTCCACGCCATGTGGCCGTCCAAGCGCGGCGACCTCTTGGCCCTCGACCTCGCCCGCCTGCAGCAGTTCGCCCCGAACATGCGGCGCGTGGGTCTTTCGGCGACGGTCGACGATCCGGATCTCATTCGGAGATGGCTGTCGCCGGGCCTTACCCATCCGCTCACCCCGGCGAACGCCGGGGCCCAGATGGCGAGCGCGGAAGCGAACGCTAGGGACGCCGAGCCCATCCATCCGGACCAGCACACGAGTCTGGGTCCCGGCGTTCGCCGGGATGAGCGGGAAAACCTGGTCGATCTCGTGCTCGGCGATCCCGGCGCGCAGCCCATCGTCGAGGTGCTGGTCAGCGAGGGCCGCGTGCCCTGGTCCGGCCATACCGCCGAGCACGCCATGGGCGAGGTCTACGACCTGATCCGACGCTCGAAGACCGCGCTGGTGTTCGTGAACACGCGTTTTCAGGCCGAGTTCGCCTTCCAGGAACTGTGGGCCTTGAACGACGAGAACCTGCCCATCGCCCTGCACCACGGCAGCCTCGCCGCCGAGCAGCGCCGCAAGGTCGAGGCCGCGATGGCCCGCGGCGAACTGCGCGCCGTCATCTGCACCTCGACCCTCGACATGGGCATCGACTGGGGCGACGTCGATCTCGTGATCCAGCTGGCCGCCCCCAAGGGCTCTTCCCGCATGGTCCAGCGCATCGGTCGCGCCAACCACCGGCTGGACGAGCCCTCGCGCGCCATCCTCGCCCCCGCCAACCGCTTCGAGTTTCTGGAGTGTCAGGCCGCCGCCGACGCCATCCGCGAGAACGCCCTCGACGGCGAGCCCGCCCGCATCGGCGCGCTCGACGTCCTGGCCCAGCATGTCATGGGCTGCGCCTGCTCCGAGCCCTTCGAACTGACCGCGCTCTACGATGAGGTGCGCTCCGCCGGCCCGTTCGCGGACCTGACGTGGGAGGACTTCGAGACCGTCGTCGATTTCGTCTCGACCGGCGGCTACGCCCTGCGCACCTACGACAAGTTCCGCCGCATCGTGAAACGGCGCGACGGTCTTTGGACGGTGCGCGATCCGGCCACCGCGACGCGCCATCGCCTCAACGTCGGGGCCATCGTCAGTCCCGAGACGCTCAACATCCGCATCGCCGCCGGCAAGCGCCAGACGGGGCGCAAGATCGGCGAGGCTGAGGAAGGCTTCTTCGAGATGCTGGAGGCGGGCGACACCTTCGTCTTCGCTGGCGGCGTCTGGCGCTTCAATGGCATCGTCGGCACCGACGTCCTCGTCTCGCCCGCGCCCCACAAGGATCCGAAGATCCTCTCCTGGGGCGGCTCCAAGTTCCCGCTCTCGACCTATCTGGCCAAGCGCGTGCGCGACATGATGCGCGACGAGAGCCTGTGGCCCGGCCTGCCGACCGACGTCTGCGAGTGGCTGTCGGTGCAGAAGGACCACTCGGTGATCCCCGGCCCGGACGAGATGCTGCTGGAGACCTTCCCCTGGCGGAAGCGCTTCCACCTCGTCTGCTATCCATTCGAGGGCCGCAACGCCCACACCACCCTGGCCATGTTGCTCACCCGGCGGCTGGAGCGGCTCGGCGTGCGGCCCACCGGCTTCGTCTGCAACGACTACGCCCTCCACATCTGGGCCATCGGCGACATGGCCGGCGTCGATCTCGACGAGCTTTTCGCCGAGGACATGCTCGGCGACGACCTCGAAGCCTGGCTTGAGGAAAGCTACCTGATGAAACGCGCCTTCAAGGGGTGCGCCATTGTGGCCGGGTTGATCGAGCGTAGATTCCCAGGGCAGGAGAAGTCGGGACGCCAAGTGACCTTCTCGACCGACCTGATCTACGACGTGCTGCGACGCCACCAACCCGATCACCTGATGCTGCGCTGCGCCCGCGAGGACGCCGCCCTGACGCTGCTCGACACCGCGCGGCTGGCCGACATGCTGCAGCGTATCCGCGGCCGTATCCGCCATGCCGCCCTGGACAAGGTCTCGCCCTTCTCGGTGCCGATCATGCTGGAGATCGGCCGTGAACGCGTCGCCGGCGAAGGCGCCGAGGCCGTCCTCGCCGACGCTGAAGCTGATCTGATCGCCGAGGCCATGGCATGAGCGCCGAGCCCGCCCGTTCTCCCCTTCCCCCGTTCGCCGGCAGCGATTGCGGCGGCCTCACCGTCGAGGTCCACGGCGCCGAAGCGCTGTTGCGCTGTTCGGGCGCGATGTGGCTGCCGGCTTCGCGCACGCTCGCCGTCGCCGACCTCCACTTCGAGAAGGGCAGCGCCTACGCCGCGCGCGGCCAGATGCTGCCGCCCTACGATACGCGCGAGACCCTCAATCGCCTGGAGGCCGAGGTCGCCGCCCTGGCTCCCGCGGTGCTGGTGTTCATGGGCGACACCTTCCACGACTCCCGCGCCGAGAGCCGCATCGCCACCGACGATCTGGCCCGCGTCGCCGCCCTGGCCAGCGGTCGCACCCTGGTCTGGGTGATCGGCAACCACGACGAACACGCCCCGCTCGACCTGCCGGGTGACAAGGTCGACGATCTCGCCGTCGACGGCCTGACCCTGCGCCACGAGCCACAGCCCGGCCTGCAGCCCGGCGAGGCGGCGGGCCACCTCCACCCCTGCGTGAAGGTCGCCGGCCGCGGCCGCGCCGTCCGCCGCCGAGCCTTCGTCACCGATGGCCTGCGCGTGATCCTGCCGGCCTTTGGCGCCTATGCCGGCGGCCTGAACATCATGGACAAGGCCTTCGCCGGCCTGTTCTGCGCCCCGCCCCTCTCGGCCGCCCTGGGAGCGAACAAGGTCCACGCCATCGGCTGGCGCTCGCTGCGGCCGGACTGAACTAGCGCTTCGGCCCCAGCACCGTCACCTCGTTCAGGCCATCCTGCGGGACGATCTCGTAGGTGAAGTCCATCAGCCCGGCCGGATCGTAGGCCTTGATCAGCACCTTGCGGCCCACTGGCATCCGCAGGGTGCACGGCGTCTCGCAGCGCTGACCGCGCGTCACAACCCGCACGTCTGGAATCGGCGAGGTGATCGCCACGTTCGCCGAGGCGCAGCCGCCGAGCGCGAGCAGGGCCAGCGTCGCCAGTCCTTTGACCGCCCGGCGCGTCATCACATGTGCAGCGCGGTTTCGAGCGCCAGCGACAGCGACAGCGCCGCGCCCAGGGTCAGCAGTGTGCGCATGCGGGGCCGCCAGGTCGGAGCGTCCTCCAGGTCCGGGTCGTGGTGCGAGAAGCGGTAGCTGTCCCACGCCCACTGCACGATGAAGGCGATCAGGAAGCTGCCGATCCGCCAGTCGGCCGGCATCGGCGCGGCCTCCAGCACCAGGGCGACCAGCACCGCCAGCATGGCGAGGCCGATGGTCCGCCATCGCGGGGTCTCGGTGATCTCGAAGCCGGCGCGCAGGCCGCCGATGAAGGCCAGCATGATGGCGGAGTAGGTGATCAGGGCCGTCAGGGCCGCGCCGGCCTTGTCCGGCGGGCCGTAGCAGAACAGTCCTGCCGCGATAAAGAACGGCGTCAGGCACGCCAGCAGGAACGCCCAAGCCGTCGCCGGCGCATGGATGCCAAGGTCCTTCATGAGCCCAGCGATCCTCCCCTATCGGCGTCTAAACGCTGCCGAGGCCCCCCAGCCTGCCAGCAACGCAACCGCTACAGAAGCCAGACCATAGGTCCAAGGCCGTTGATGCGCGAGCAGATAGAGCGCCCGCTCGGCTCCGACTTTTTCTACACGCAAGGTCCGGTCGCGGATCGACACCGCCCGGCCGTCCTGGAACAGCACGATCCGCGCCGAATACTCGCCGATCGGCGCCGAGGCGGGCAGCTGGATCTCTGAGCGGAACAGCCCGCGGTCGACGAACTGCACCCCCGCCGCGTCGGCGTTGTAGAGCCCCGCCGCCGCCTTCAGCCGCAGCACGCCGCGCCGCCAGTCGAGGTAGTCCGCCCCCAGGCTGGAGACGACCATGTCGCGCACGCCATAGCGGGTCGAGATGCGCTGCTCGGCGGGGGCGGCGATGTTCAGGTGATCCAGGCCCGCGCCCAGCCGGCGCAGGGCGGCGAAGCCGGCGATGTCCTGCAGGGGCCGCGTCGACGCGGCCATGTAGAAGCCGGGCGCGCCTTCGAACACCACCGGGCGGCCGTTGATCCAGATGCCGGCGACGCGGCTCTTGCGGGCGATGCGGATCGGCTGGTCCGGCCCGCGCACCAGCACCACCACGTCGCTCGGCTTGGCGGCGGGATCGAAAACCGCCCCGTAGAGCACGATGCGCGCGCCGCGAAAGCCGGAGGTCACCCGCACATGGGTCTCGGTCAGCGCCGCCGAAACCATGGCCGACGACGGCTCTGCCACCAGGGTGGGCGGAGGAGGAAGCGCCGCCTGCATCAGCCGCCCCCTGTCATCAGCACGAAGGGATCGACCGGGGTGACGAACAGCCCGACGCCCATCCGGATGCCCACGACCAGCACCAGCAGGGCCAGCAGCGCCCGCAGTTCCTCGGCGCGGAAGCGGGCCGAGGCGCGGGCCCCGAGCTGCGCGCCCACCACGCCGCCGGCCAGCAGCAGCGTCGCCAGCACGATATCGACCGTCTGGTTCCGCCCGGCCTGCAGCACGCTGGTCAGGCTGGTGGTGATGACGATCTGGAACAGGCTGGTGCCGACCACGACGTTGGCGGGCATCCGCAACAGATAGACCATGGCCGGCACCAGGATGAAGCCGCCGCCCACCCCCATGATCGCCGACAGAATGCCGACGAACACCCCGAGCAGGATGGGCGGGATCACGCTGATGTAGAGCCGCGAGCGCGGGAACCGCACCTTCAGCGGCAGGGCGTAGAGCAGCAGCGGCCGACGCTCCCGCCTCGGCTTCGGCGGCTCGCCGCGCCTGCGCCGCACGATGGCGCCCAGCGACTCCCACAGCATCAGCAGGCCGATGACCCCGAGGAACAGCAGGTAGGAGAGCGAGACCACGAGGTCGGCCTGGCCGAGCAGGCGCAGCAGACGGAAGGCCTCGACGCCGATGACCGAGCCCACGGCCCCGCCGGCCGCCAGCACCCCGCCCATCTTGAAGTCGACGGTCTTGCGGCGGGCGTAGCTGATCACGCCCGAGACCGACGAGGCGGCGACGTGATTGGCCTCGCTGGCCACCGCCACCACCGGCGGAATGCCGAGAAACACCAGGACCGGCGTCATCAGGAAGCCGCCGCCGATGCCGAACAGACCCGAGATGAACCCGACCGCCGCCCCCAACACCACCAGCAAGGCGGCGTTGACCGAGACCTCGGCGATGGGGAGGTAAATATCGAACACTCAACCGGCCTGATTGGGAGCGAGAAAGCCCGCCGTCACAGTAGCCCGCTCCTTCCGCATTGGAAGCATGCGGTCTACCGCGCGAAGACGCTCAGCTTCTGGCTGGTATCGGCGTCGAGGGCGCCGGTGACCTTGAGGTTCTGATCGCGCTGATAGGCGGTGAGCGCCGGACCGAAGGCCGCGGAGGCCGAGCCGTCGGTCGGCCCCTGGTAGTAGCCCAGGCGGTTCAGCGCCCGCTGAGCCATGCCGATATCGCTGGAGGCGTTGAGCGCCAGCACGGGCGATCCGTTTGGAGCGGCGGCGCGGAAGCCGAAGGCCGAACGCTCGGCGGCGACCTGCGCCTCGGCCGAAAGCGTCGACTTCAGGCGTTGGCCCGCGGCCTTGGAGTCGCCGTCCCCGCCGCGACCGGCGATCAGGTACCACTTGTAGGCCTCGGCCGCGTTGGTCGTGACGCCGGCGCCGACTTCGTACAGCTGAGCCAGGTTGTACTGGCTGTCGACCAGGCCGAGCTCGGCGGCCTTGCGGAACCAGTTGGCCGCCATGGTCGGGTTCTTCGCCCCGCCCAGGCCTTGATAGTAGTAGAGCGCCAAGTTGTGCATCGCCCCGCGGTCGCCGCCCTGGGCGGCGCGCTCGGTCCAGCGGCGGGCCTCGACGATGTCCTTCTTCAGGCCCAGCTCGCCGTTCTCATAGAGCTTGGCGAGGTAGAACTGCGCGGGCGTATAGCCGAGGTTGGCGGCGCGGCGCATCGTTTCCACGCCGCCCCGGTCCTTGGCCTCGACCTTCGCCTTGGCCTCGGCGTAGAGCGCCGCGCCCGTCTGGGCGGCGGTCGGAGTCGCCGCCGGCTGCGGCGCGGTGGTAACGGCCGCGGTCGGCGCGGCCACGACGGCCTCGGCGTGGGCCGCGGGAGCAGCCTCGGTCGTGACGGCCGCGGCGCCGACCTTGCCGTCGCGGGCTTCCATCACCCGTTCCGGCGCATCGCCGGCCGGCGCGTCGGTGCGCACCGAATAGAGGGCGTAGCCGCCGCTCAGGGTCGCGGCCACGGCGGCGACCGCCAGGGCCCGCTGCAGACCGACGCCGGCCGGTTCGCGGGTCTTGCCGAGCCCGAAGACCGAACGCCCCTCGCTCTCGCCGTCCAACGGCTTCAGCTTGTCGGACGAACCGAACTTCTCGGCCTTCGACTTGAACTTCTTGCCCTTGCGGTCTTGCGACTGGGCCGCGCGGGCGGCGGCGCGGGCCTGCTCGATCACCTCGCGGGTGGTCAGCGGCCGGTCCATGATGTCGACCGGCGCCTCGGGCGCGGCCTCCACCTCAGCCTCAGCCTCAGCCGTCTCGGCCTCGGCTTCGACAAACGACTCTTCGGCGGCATCGTCCTCGGCGAAGCTGCGAACGTCCGTCTCGGCGTCCGGCTCGACCTCGGCTTCAGCCGCGAAGGCGACCTCGGCTTCCGGCTCCGCGTAGATTTCGCTCAGGGCCTCAGGTTCGGCCTCGACGAGCGCGGCGGCTTCCGGCTCGAACTCCGTCTCCGGCGCCGGCTCGAATTCATCCTGCGCCGCGAAGGCTTCCGGCGCATCCAGCACCTCGGCCGCCGCGAACTCATCTTCCGCTTCGAAACCGGTCACAGGCGCGAGTTCGGCCTCGGCCGTCAGGTCGATCTCGGCCGTCAGGTCGATCTCGGCGGGCTCGTCTTCTTCCGCTGCGACGAAGGCGTCGGCGGGCTGGGCGAACACATCCGCCGCGTCGAAAGCGTCGTCGTTGAAATCGAGCGCTTCGTCTTCGACTTCGGAGAACACGGCAGGCTCGACGGCCCGGAAGTCGTCGGCCTGGAAATCGACGGCTTCGAACGCCGACGGCGGGGCCGGGGCATAGACCTTCGGCGGCGCATAGGCCTCTTCCCGAGCGGCCGGCTGGCCGAACGGCGAGGCGAACGGAACGGTCGCGAAGGGATCGGTCGCGAAGGGATCGGCGGCGAACGGCGAGGCCGGCGCGGGCGGCGCGGCGGCGGCGATCTGCTCGGCGACCTGTTCGGAAATCTTGCGTTGGGCGCTGGCGAGGCCGGCGTCGATACGCTCGCGCGCTTCCTCCAGCAGGCGGGCGGTGCGCTCCTCGCTCTGACGGATGCGATCGCCCAGCTCGGTGCTGGCGCGCTCGTTGCGCTCGCTGATCCGCTCGGTGACGCGGGCCACCTGCTCGCCGACGTCGTCAATCGCCAGGGCGTTGCGACGCTCGGCGTTGGCGATGCGCTCGGCGAGACGTTCGGTGATGCGGGCGATCTCGCCGCCCAGCTTCTCCAGCGCCTGGGCCTGGGCGCCGTCGGCCCGGTTGACCCGCGCCTCCATGGCCGCCGCGATGCGGGCCACCTCGCCGCCGACCTGTTCGACGACCTCGGTGTTGCGGATCTCGGAGGCCTCGACGC
>JAFKGN010000134.1 GCA_017307205.1 Caulobacterales bacterium | reverse complement strand
GAAGTCGCTGCGACGGCCGCCGATCGAGGCGTGCGGCGGCAGCAGGCCCTTCATCTTCAGCAACGCCTCGCGGGCCTGGTCGAGCCCGTTGCCGACCAGCTTCCACTGCAGACGGTCGGACCCCAGCATCTTGACGATGCCATCGCGTTCTTCCGCAAGTTCGGCGTGCTCGCGGCGGATCTCCATCTCCTCCAGCCGGGCAAGTTGGCGCAGGCGGGTGTTGAGGATGGCGTCGGCCTGGATGTCCGTCAGGTCGAAGGCGGCGATCAGCTTCTGCTTCGGCTCGTCCTCGTAGCGGACGATGCGGATCACCTCATCGAGGTTGAGGTAGGCGATCAGCAGGCCATCCAGGATGTGCAGCCGGGCTTCGATCTTGCCGAGGCGGTGCCGGGCGCGGCGGACGATCACCTCGCGGCGGTGGTCGAGGAAGGCTTGCAGCGCGGGCTTCAGGCCCATGACGCCGGGCGTGCCTCGCGCGTCCAGCACGTTCATGTTGACCGAGAAGCGCGTCTCGAGGTCGGAGAGCTTGAACAGGCTCTCCATCAGCACTTCGGGCTCGATGTTGCGGCTCTTGGGCTCGACGACGAGGCGGATATCCTCGGCGGACTCATCGCGCACATCGCCGAGCAGCACGGCCTTCTTGTTGTCGATCAGCTCCGCCAGCTGCTCGACCAGCTCGGCCTTCTTCACCTGATATGGGATCTCGGTGATGACGATCTGATAGGTCCCACGCCCGGTGTCTTCGCGGGTCCAGCGCGCACGGGTGCGCACGCCGCCGCGGCCGGTCTCGTACATCTCCAGCAGATTGGCGGCCGGCTCGACGATGATCCCGCCGGTCGGGAAGTCCGGCCCCTTCACCAGGGCGACAAGGTCGGCCGTCGTGGCGTTGGGGTCCTTCAGCAGCAGGTGGCAGGCGTCGATCAGCTCGATCGGATTGTGCGGTGGGATCGAGGTGGCCATGCCGACCGCGATACCGGACGAGCCGTTGGCCAGCAGGTTCGGGAAACCGCCGGGCAGCACGACCGGCTCTTCATCCTGGCCGTCGTAGGTCGGGCGGAAATCGACCGCGTCCTCGTCGATGCCGTCGAGCAGCAGCATGGCCGCCGAGGTCATCTTGCACTCGGTGTAGCGCATGGCCGCGGCGTTATCGCCGTCGATATTGCCGAAGTTGCCCTGCCCCTCGACCAGCGGAATGCGCTGGGCGAACTCCTGGGCCAGGCGGACCAGGGCGTCGTAGATCGACTGGTCGCCGTGCGGGTGGAAGTTACCCATCACCTCGCCGACCACCTTGGCGCACTTGCGCGCGGCGGAGTCGGGATTCAGCCGCATGTTGTTCATCGCGTAGAGCACGCGGCGGTGCACGGGCTTCAGGCCGTCGCGCACATCCGGAAGCGCGCGGGAGCCGATGGTCGACAGCGCATAGGCCAGATAGCGGCGCGAAAGCGCCTCCATCAGCGGCTCATCGATGATGCGGCCGTCTTCGGGCGACGGCGGGGGTACGTGCGTAGTCATGGAATCAGCGGCCTCTTAGCCGGCGATATTGACGCCCGAGCGTGCTCCGCAAAAGCGGAACCCGGCTTTGCGGTCGGAACACGCTCAAACTTTCGGCTCTAGGAGCCCGCTCGGAAGCCTTCCCGGTCCTCACCCCACGGACGCCAGGTGCTGTCGACCTCGACTTCCTTGAGGGGCCACGCCACGCCGGAGAAGAACTGAGCCAGGGCGTCACGCACGTCAGCGCGGAACATCAGCTTCTCATGCAGGAACACGACGTTGTTCTGGCCAGCGGATTGAAAGTCGCGGGCGACGGCATGGAAGCCGTGCTTGGCCATGAACTCCTGCACGGCGCGCCAGGTCCATTGGCCGTCCCACACGACCACGTCCTCGACTTCGCAGAAGATCATCTGGAAATCGTCGAGCACGCCTTCCAGCCCCGCCATCACGAGGCTGAGCGCGCCTTCGACATCGATCCACGCCGACAGCGGCCCTGTGATCGCCTCCCCGGCGATAAAATCATCAACCCGAGTGCAGGGCACCTGCAGCTCCATCGTCTCCACGTTGCCCAGCCGATTCAGCAGGGAGTTGGAGCCAAGGGTTGGCTTCACCGGCCGCCCATGACGAACGGTCTGCACGTAGAAGGTGGTGGTCCCGGTGTGCCCGCAGATCGCGAGGTTGCGATAATCGACCCCGTCGTTCGTCGGGTCCGACGCCTTGCGCTGCTTGTTGAAGACGAACGGGTTGGCCTCAAACGCGATCACCCGCGCCTCCGGCAGCAACTGGCGAACGGTCCGCGAGAACGTCGCCTCCTTCGCGCCGATCTCGAACACCGTCCGGGGTTGGGCGATCTCGTGCAGGCGATAGAAGAGCGCCCGGAGACGGGAGACGGATTCCTTTCGGCCCTCGGCGGTCGAGAGGTCGAAGAGGGCCGCTGTACGAAGCAGCGCGAGGTCGGACTCGATCGTGCTCATGCTCAGAGGTCTAGCGAGGGCTCGCGGAGGCGACAAGCGCGACCGGAGCTATAATCGACCGGCCTCGCGCAATCTGTCCAAGAGCCACACACGCGCCGGCGGCGGCGGCCTGTTCAACGGGCCGAAGACGAAGCTCTCCAGAAAATGGCCGGTCAGGTTCAGGCCGGCGCCGACGTCGCCCGAGGCCAGGCCGCCCTGGGCCAAGAGCAGGAACGGAGGCAGAGCCAGCAGGCGGTCGCGGTAGGGCTCGCCGGCGGCGCGGCTGACCGCCCGGCCCGTGCGGGGGCTCACCCAGACCAAGTCATCCAGCGAACCGGTGGCGGCGCATTTGGACAGGTCCAGCCCGAAACCCAGATCATCGAGCAGCCCCGCCTCGAAACGCACATAGACGGCCGGCCAGACCGAGGGATGCTCCAGCGCGGAGATCAAGGCCTCGAAGGCATGGAAGGCCCCGGGATGCGGCTCGCGTTCAGGCAGGGCCTGCGCCACCACCGCTGCCGCGGCGGCGAGCCCCGCCAGCGCCAAGGGATCGTCGAACAGCCCGCCGACCCCCTGCCCCATCGGCTCCAGCGTCGCTGCCCCGAGTTGTTCGGATATCCGGGCGCGGTAGCGGGCGATGACCCGCGAGCCCGGCTGCAGCATGGGCTTCATGCGGCGCGAGGCGCCACCGGCGATGTGGGCGGCGAACCGGCCGTGGGTCTCGGTCAGCAGGTCAACGATGGCCCCCGTCTCACCATGAGCACGGGCCGCGAGGACGTAGGCTTCGTCCTCCCACTCCATCAGGCCTGCTCGCCGTTCTCGACCGCGCGGACCAGGGCCGGCCGCCAGTCCGGTTCGACCGGCAGGCCGAAGTCATCCGCCAGGCAACGCTCCAAGCCATCGACATCGAGCTGCCGGCGCACCGGCTCGCCATCGACGGGCCGCACCGTGAGGCGATTGTTCAGCAGATTGAGCCGCATCCCCTCGGGCGAGCGCGCCGCGATCAAGTTCTTGCGGAAGTGGCCCTCCGGATGGGCGCTGCTCCACCAGTTGGCGGGCAGGTAGTCGACGTCGATCTGCGGATCGGGCGACAGGGTGTAGACCCGCATCCACTCGCCATCGACCTCCTGCTGCAGCACGGTCTCCGGCCCCTTGGCGACCAGGCGATAGGTCCCGTGCGGCGTGGTCTGGGGCGTCTCCAGCATCCACAGCACCGGCGCGGTCAGGGTCGAGCCGCCGAAGCCGACATCGGCCAGCCAGTCGTTGCCCCGCACCCGCACCTTCAACGCCATGTGCGTGCGTGGCCGCTCGGGCGCATCCTCGGCCACCTGCCATTGCACACGCCCGATCAGCCCTGTCACCTGATAGCCCAGCGCGGTCAGCACGCGCTTGAACAGGCCGTTCTGCTCGTAACAGTAGCCGCCGCGCCGAGCGCCGATCAGCTTGCGCTCCACCGCCGCCGGCGAAATATCCACCGGCCGCCCCAGAAACACGTCCACCGCCTCGAACGGGATGGCGGCCGGATGCAGTCGCTGCAGGGCCGCCAGCACGTCGAGCGTCGGGCTGGTCGAGCCGCTGTAGCCGATCCGTTCGAAATAGGCGTCGAGGTCGGGACGGGCGGGCTCGGGAATTAGGTCAGGCGGCAAGCTCATCTCCGAGCTGGACGGCCCGACGCAGATGCGGCCGCCAGATCGGTTCAACCTCTATACCAAACACCGTGTCGAGACAGCGCTCCAGGCTGTCGGCGTCGAGAATCTGCTCGTCGTCCTCGAACCCCGGCCTGCGGACAGTCAGCCTGTTGTTGAACAGCAGGATACGGACGTTCTCCGGCGCCAGGGTGCAGATCAGATAGGCCCGGTAGAAGGATTTGGGGTGGGCCGTCGTCCACCAGTTGCCCGGCTCAAAGTCCGCTGGCTCCTGGGGGTCGTGCGACAGGCTATAGCTGCTCACCCAGCCGTCACGCTTTTCCTCTTCAAGCACGGTCTCGCCGTTCCGCCACGAAAGTCGAAAGGCCCCGTGGGGCGTCTGCTGGGCGATGTCATAGCACCATAGCAAGGGGGCCGTCGGCGTCGCCGCCCCGTTCGCCACCTCGACCAACCAGTCCTGGTTCTCCGCCCGAACCTTGAGGGCGTGATGGGCGCGCGGCCGAAGCTCACCTGCGAAACCTCGCGCGGTTAGGCTCGTCACATCATAGCCGAGCGTCAGAAGCACACGGCGGAACAGGCTGCCATGCTCGAAGCACAACCCTCCGCGCCGCTTGCCGATCAGCTTGGCGTCGACTGCCTCAGGCGAGATTTCCACCGTTCGGCGCACAAACGGATCGACGGATTCAAAAGGAATAGTCGCAAGATGCGACCGTAGGATTCGCGACAAGGTTTCGACTGTCGGCGCCGCCGCCCCGCCATAGCCAATGCGCTCAAAGTAGCGCGAGAGATCGACAGGGGTTTCGGACATGGCCGTTCAGCCGCGTATCCCGAGGGAAAGAGATCACCCTCTGATATCGCGGAACACGATTCGATGCAGCCAGACGTTGTGCTCCGACGAAACCTGACGAGGTCTCAGGCGTCGAAGTCGAGGCCGAGCCCTTCGTAGGTCGAGCGCTCGTCGGCCCAGGTCTCGCGCACCTTCACAGTCAGGAACAGGTGCACCTTGCGGTCGAGGATGTCGCAGAGCTCCGTCCGCGACGCCTCGCCGATCCATTTCACCGTCTGGCCGCCCTTGCCCAGCACGATCGGCCTCTGGCTCTCACGCTCGACGAAGATGGTCTGTTCGATGCGGGCCGAGCCGTCGGGGCGTTCCTCGAAAGCGGTCGTCTCGACATTGGCCGAGTACGGCAGCTCCTCGTGCACGCGCAGATAGACCTTCTCGCGGGTGATCTCGGCGGCGAGCAGGCGCACCGGCATGTCGGCCGCCTGGTCTTCCGGATACAGCCACTCGCCCTCGGGCATCAGGCTGGCGAGCTTGGCCTTGAGATCGAGCACCCCGTCGCCCTGGGCGGCGGAGATCATGAAGGCTTCCGAATAGACGCCGGTGTCGAACAGGCTTTTGGCGGCCGCCAGCAGGCGCTCGCGCTTGACGCCGTCGATCTTGTTCAGCGCCAGGATCACCTGTTTGCCGGCGGCCTTCAGGCCCTCGATGATCAGCTGCACGTCGTCGGCCGAGCGGCGGTCGGCCGCTTTGCCGGTGCCGTCCTCAACCGCCAATTCCGAATGCACATCAACGAGGTGCACGACGGCGTCGGCGTCGTCCGATCCCGCCCAGGCCGAGCGGACCATGGCGCGGTCCAGTCGCCGGCGCGGCGTGAAGATGCCGGGGGTGTCGACCAGCACGATCTGGCTGTCGCCCTCGATGGCGACGCCGCGCACCGGGAAGCGCGTGGTCTGCACCTTCTGGGTGACGATCGACACTTTCGAACCGACCAGGCGGTTCACCAGGGTCGACTTGCCCGCGTTGGGCGCGCCGATCACGGCGACGAAGCCTGCGCGGCTCATGTCCAAAGTCCTTCACGAATAAGCAGGGCCTGGGCGGCGGCCTTCTCGGCCACCTGCCGCGAGGCGCCCTGGGCCGCCTGCGGGGGCAGGCTGTCGACGGTCACCTCGACGGTGAAGATCGGGGCGTGGTCGGGGCCGCTGCGGTCGACCACCGCGTAGACCGGCAGGCTGCGGTGCGCGGCCTGGGCCCACTCCTGCAACGCGCTCTTGGCGTCGCGGCCTCGGGTCGGGTTGTCGTCGGCGAAGGCCTCGCGCCACAGCACCGTGAAGATGCCCCGCGTCGTCTCCAGGTCACTGTCGCGATAGACGGCGGCGATCAGGGCCTCGCAGGCTCCGGCCAGCACCGAGGTGCGGTCGCGCGCGCCCATCTTGGTGGCCGAGGCGCTCATCCGCAGGGCCGAGCCCAGGTCGACCCCCCGCGCCACGCGGGCGCAGGTCTCACGGCTGACAAGGCCGTTGTAGATCGGGGCCAGCTTGCCCTCGGTGGCGTCGGGATAGCGGCGCGCCAAGGCCTCTGCGACCAGCAGGCCGAGCACGCGGTCGCCCACGAACTCGAGCACTTCGTTGTTGGCCGTCTTGCGCGCGCCCTCGCCGGTGCTGGCGTGGGTCAGCGCCCGCTCCAGCAACTCGCGATCCTTGAAGGTGTAGCCGATCCGCGCTTCGAGCGTGTGGACGGCGGTCGCTCTGGCGTTCATCGGCCCAGCCCGATCACGACCGTCACTTCAGGACGTGGAAGAAGCGATTGAGGCGCGCATCGGTCACCCAGGTCCACGGCTTGAACAGCGAGGCTTCCTTGTTCCACGACAAGAGGATGATCTCGGCCTTGCCGACCAGGTTCTCGGCCGGGACCATCCCCACGCCGACGGCGGTCGGGAAGCGGCTGTCCAGCGAGTTGTCGCGGTTGTCGCCCATGAAGAAGTAGTTGCCCTCGGGCACGATGTAGACGCCCGTGTTGTCCACCTCGCCGTCGGGACCGTAGTCGCCGGTCACATAGGTGCGGCCGTTGTCCATGGTCTCACGATAGCGCTCCACCTCGCGGGTGAAGCCGTAGTCCGACTGCTCCATCTCCGACGGCATCGGGGTGCGCGGGATCATCTTGCCGTTGATGTAGACCACGCCGCCGATCACCTGCACGCGGTCGCCCGGCAGGCCGATCAGGCGCTTGATGTAGTCGGTGTGGCCATCGCGCGGCAGCTTGAACACCACGATGTCGCCCCGCTTGGGCTTGCCGCCCAGGATGCGGCCTTCGAACAGCGGCGGGCTGAACGGGATCGAGTGGCGGCTGTAGCCGTACGAGAACTTGGAAACGATGATGTAGTCGCCCTCCAGCAGCGTCGGCACCATCGAGGCGGACGGGATGGTGAAGGGCTGGAACAGCAGAACCCGCAGCACCAGGGCGATCAGCAGCGCATAGCCGACCGTCTTGACGATCTCGATCAGTTCCTTGACCGCGCCGGACTCTTCGGTCGGCTTCGTGTCGGCGGCTTCGGTCATGAACAATCCGTGGGAGACTTGCGGAAACGCCTAGCTAGACGCCCCCCGGGGCATCGGCAAGCGCGCACCCGATACAGACCGATTGCGTCGGGGATTTGGCGGGACGGAGGGCGCGACCGATCACACCCTCCGCGAGGCCTCAGACTTCCTGAATGGCCGAGAGCTTCCAGGCCCCGCCGGCCTGTCGCACGAAGGTCCAGACCTCAGTGGTCTGGCGCGGCCGATCCGGGTCGCCCTCAAGAATGGCGCCGGTCGCCCGGTCGCGAACCAGGTCGATGGCTTCGAAGCGCATGGCGGCGGTGGCGTAGTCGCGATCGCCTTCCCGCCAGGCCTCGGCGATGTCCGCCTCCAGCAGGCGGGTGTCGCGAATCTCGATCCGCCGTCCCGACGTCGCATTGCTGGCGAGATCTTCCGCCAGATAGCCCATCACCTCGGGCGTGGTCCGCTCGCGTAGGGCGGCGTAGTCCTCTCCGGCGATGGCGTGCTGGATGTCCATCAGCAGGCGCTCGAAGGTCTCGCGATCCTGCATGGTCAGGCCGATCTCCTCGGTGACCACGGCGCTCGGCGCGGCCATGGCCGTCACCGGCACAGCCGTCTGCCCGCCGCCGAAACCGCCGCCGTTGTTGAAGGCTTGCTGCTCCGGAGCGCGGAAGGCGGTGACGTTGGACCAGTTCTGCGCGGCGCCGGCCGCAGCCGCCTGAGGAGCCTGCTGGCGGCGACGCAGGAACATCATCACCAGCGCGATCACGCCGCCGACCAGCGCGATCTGGAACAGCATGGAGGCCATCCCCGCCATGCCGGCGCCGAAGCCGTTGCCCATCAGCGCGCCGATCAGCCCGCCCGCGAGCAGACCGCCCAGCAGGCCGCCGCCGAGACCGCCCAGGAACCCGCCGCGACGTGGTTGCTGAGCCTGCGCCCCCGGAGCCGCCGCGGCCGCGCCCTGGCGCTGGGCGCCCTGCCCCGCCGTCGCCGGCTGACCGGGCGCCGCCTGGCCAGGAGGCGGCTGGGTCATCGAGCGCTGCACCGGCGCGGCCTGTTGCGGAGCCGTGCGAGTGGGCGGCGGCGCCTGATAGGTGCGCGCGCCACGGCTGCCGAACCCGCCGCCACGACGCTGGGCGTCGGCGGTATCGACGCCGACAAGCCCGATGCACAGCACGGCGCCGAGCAGCGCCAGAACCTTAGAACCCGTACGCAAGGTGAATCACTCCGATGAAGCGTCGGGCAGATGTAGGGAGTCGGGGGCGCAAGCCGAAGGGCTCGCGCATGACGAAGTGTAACGCCGTCCGCAGAACAGCGTTATAGCTAGTCAACGCCGCGATCCGGGACGTCGACGGCGGAAGACCAGGGGAGGCCCGCCATGTTCAACAAGATCAGCGCCCTAGCCGCGCTCGCTGTAACTGCTGCCGCCTGCTCGGCCTCAGGGCCGACCCGGCAGACAGCGAGCTCGGCTGACGGATTCGCCAAACCCGCCCAGGCGGTCGTGCCCGCCTCGGCGTACTTCGGCGGGATGGCGACGTACCGCTTGGCAGAGTTGTTCTTGGCCATCGCCGCCGGGTCGCTCGCCTGGTACCCCTCGGGCAGGACCGCCCCGGGCGGCGGCCCGGTCTTGGCCCCCTTCGGCACGACCGGCTGTTGGTAGGCCGCGGCGCCGGGCACCGACAGCCCTCCCTTCGCCGGTTTGAGCGACGACGTGTCGACGCAGACCTTGTAGTCGCCGCCGAGGAGGTCGGGAACCTTGTACGTCCCCTCGGGGGTGATCGTCGCGGCGAAGCTCTGCTGGCCCTCGGTGCTGACGAACGTCAC
>JAFKGN010000133.1 GCA_017307205.1 Caulobacterales bacterium | reverse complement strand
GCGGCAGCACGAGGTCGAAGGCGGTCAGCACCCAGCGAGCCGCGCCGCCGAGGCGCCTCCAGCGCTCGGCGCTGGACTGGGTCATGCGGGCCGAGACCAGGGCCATGTGGGCGCCCCGCGCCTTTGCCCCGAACAGCAGGTTCGGCCACAGCTCACTTTCGGCGAAGACCACGAGGTCGGGCTTCCAGTGGTCGAGGAAGCGGTTGGCGACGCCGGGCGCGTCCACCGGCGAGAACTGATGGATCACGCCTGAGGGCAGGCGGCCGGCCAGCACCTCCGCGGCCGTCAGGGTGCCGGCGGTGACCAGGATTTCGGCGTCCGGCCGCGCGGCGGTCAGGCGATCGATCAGCGGCAGCAGCGACAGGCTCTCGCCGAGGCTGGCGCCGTGCAGCCAGACCAGCGGGCCGTTCGGCCGGGCCTGGGAAGCGCGGCCTAGTCGCTCGCCCAGGCGGGCGAGGTCCTCCTTGCCCTTGCGGGCGCGCCCCTTCAGCAGCCAGGGTAGGGCCGGCTCGGCGAGCCTGGTGACCAGGCGATAAAGACCGATCGAGGCGCTCACACCACGTGCGCCGGGGCCAGGCGGCAGTCGGTGCCCGTGCCGCGCTCCACCTGCAGGGTCGAATGGCCGATGCCGAACTCATCGTTCAGGCCGGCGCAGACGCTGTGCAGGAAGGCGTCGGCGTCGTCCTCATGGACCGGGCGGATGACGTGGGCGGTCAGGGCGGTCTCCGTGGTGCTCATCGCCCAGATGTGCAGGTCGTGCACCTCGGTGACGCCCGGGCGGCCTTGCAGCCAGGCGCGCACCTTATCGGTGTCCATCCCGCGCGGCGCGGCGTCGAGGGCCAGGTCGAGGCTGTCGCGCAGCAGGCCCCATGTGCCGAGCACGATCACCGCCACGATCACCAGACTGACCACCGGATCAAGCCACAGCCAACCTGTGAACTGCATGGCCAGGGCGGCGACGACCACGCCCGCCGAGACAGCGGCGTCGGCGGCCATGTGCAGATAGGCCCCGCGGACGTTGAGGTCTTCCTTCTGGCCGCGCATGAACAGCAGGGCGGTGGCGGTGTTGATCGCCACGCCGATGGCGGCGACCAGCATCACGGGACCGGCCGATACGGGCTCAGGTTCGGCGAAGCGGCGCACGGCCTCCCAGGCGATGGCCCCGACCGCAACCAGCAGCAGGGCCGCGTTGGCGAGGGAGGCGAGGATGGTGCCCTTGCGCAGGCCGTAGGTGCGCCGGGCGGTCGGCGCCCGCCGGGCCATCACCGCAGCGCCCCAGGCCAGGAACAGCCCCAGCACGTCGGAGAGGTTGTGACCGGCGTCGGCCAGCAGGGCGAGGGAGTGGGTAAGGACGCCCGCCGCCGCCTCGGCGACGACGAAGGCGAGGTTCAGTCCGGCGCCGATCGCAAAGGCGCGGTCGAAGTTGGCGGGCGCATGGCTGTGCCCATGGTGGCCGTGAGCGTGCCCATGCGCGTGCCCATGAGCGTGGGAATGCGAATGACCGTGATGGTGGTCATGCCCATGCTGATGATCGTGCGCCATGGCCTTTAATCCCACCCCGGGCAGGGACGATCAATCGTCGATCAGTTTCCCACCAGGGCTTCCGCCCGGGCGGTGACGGCCGAGAGCCGCGCCGTCCAGTCGGCGACCAGGGCTTCGGGATCATCGTCGCGATTCGCCCTGAGCGGCCCATCCCAGACCATGGCGGCGCGGCCGAAGGGCAGGGGGATCACCGTCTGGTCCCAGGTGCCAAGTCGAATGCAGGGTTTGCTGGCGATGCCGCACATCAGGGCGGGAACCCCCGTCATCCTTGCAACACCCACAGTGCCTGGCTGCATAACCTCGGCGGGGCCGCGCGGACCGTCTGGCGTGATGGCCACGGCGCCGCCGTTCTTGACCCAGACGATCATCTCACGGAAGGCGACTTCGCCGCCCTTGTTCTTGCCCGGGTCCGACGCCTTCTTCGACGAGCCGCGGATGGCGGGGAAGCCGAGCTTCTCCATCGCTTGGGCGATGAACTCGCCATCGGCCGACAGCGAGATCAGAGCCCGCATCGGCTGCTTCTTCACGCCGTCGTTCGGCCATGCGTTGGGCGAGAGCGGGATGCGCGCGTGCCACAAGCAGAGAATCGCGCCGCCTTCACCCGCCCACACCTCTTCCGCCGCCGCCTCGCCCTCGCGGGTCCAGCGCAGGGTCGCGAAGACGAAACGCATGTAGAGCGCAAACACGGTCGCCAGCGCCGACTGCACGGCGCTCGCCCGGGCGATCTTCTTCTTGTCGATCATGCGGGCGTCCCCGGCTCCTCGACCCGGTCGAGGTCCTGGCTGCGCGCCAGGCGCGCATAGAGGCCGCCGGCGGCGACTAGGGCGTTGTGACCGCCGGTCTCCACCACGCGGCCGCGATCAATCACATAGATGCGGTCAGCGGCCCGAACGGTCGAAAGGCGATGGGCGATCAGCACGGTGGTGCGGCCGGCCATCAGGCGCTCCAACGCCACCTGCACCTGGGCTTCGCTCTCGGTGTCGAGGGCGCTGGTCGCCTCGTCGAGCAGCAGGATAGGGGCGTTCTTCAGGAAGGCCCGGGCGATGGCGATACGTTGGCGCTGGCCGCCGGACAGACGCGCACCGGCCTCGCCGACCGGGGTGTCGTAGCCCTTGGGCAGGCCGAGAATGAACTCATGCGCCGCCGCCTGGCGGGCCGCCTCGGCGATATCGTCGGCTGTCGCGCCCTCGCGTCCGTAGGCGATGTTGGCGGCGATGGTGTCGTCGAACAGGAACGGCTCCTGGGTGACCAGGGCGATGCGTTCCCGCAGCGACGCGAGGGTCACGTCGCGGACATCATGCCCATCGAGGGTCACGCGGCCCTCGGTGACGTCGTAGAAGCGCGGAATCAGGTTCAGGGTCGTCGACTTGCCGCCTCCGGAAGGCCCGACCAGGGCGACGGTCTCGCCGCGCTTGGCCTCGATCGTCACGCCGTTGAGGGCCGGTGCGCCGGTCTCATACGCGAAGTGCACGTCCTCGAAGCGGATGGTTGAGGGACCTGCGGGGAGGGCGAGCGCGCCCGGCGCTTCGCGCACCTCCGGTTCGATGTCGAGCGCCTCGAACAGGCGGCGAGCCGCCGCCGAGCCCTCGCTCATCACCGTCTGCAGGTTGGCCAGCTGGCGCAGCGACTGCGAGGCGGCGGCCAGCGAGACGATGAAGCTGGTGAAGGCGCCGCCGCTCATGCCGCCGGTCTGGGCGCGCCAGCCGACGTAGCCGATCACCGAGGCGGTGACGATCATCATCAGGGCCTCGGTGGCCGGGGAGGCGTAGGCGCGGGCGTCGGCGCCCTTGATGATGTGTCGCTGGCGGCGGTCGATCACCTCGGCGACACGCGCCTCTTCCTCGGCCTCGCGGTTGGCGATCTTGACGATCTTTACCCCATCCAGCCCCTCCATCATCGCCGAGGCGAGGGTCGAGGTTTCCTCCATCGCGCCGTGCGCGGCCTTGCGGGCGCGGCGCGCGAACTGGCGGGTGATCAGGCTGAGGGCGGGGGCCGCGACCAGGACCACGGCGGTCAGCAGCCAGTCCTGGTAGAACATCACCACCAGCATGGCGACGACGGTGAGGCCGTGCTGGGCGTAGTTGATCACGCCGTTGGTCGCCGCCTCGCGGATCAACCCAGCGTCGTAGAGCACCTGGGAGACGAAACCGCCGGTGTGCGCGCCGCGCAGGCGCGCCAGGTCGGCGCGCAGCAGGCGGCCGTAGAGCTGGGTCTGGATGTCGCCGACCAGCCCATGGCCGATGCGGTTGGTCAGGCCCGCCTGTACGGCCTGGCAGATCAGGCGGATGGCGGCGACGCCGACGATGGCGGCCGGCACCAGCCAGAGGTGCGGCCTCGGCCCACGGGCGAAGATGCTGTCGGTGGCCGGGCCCAGCAGCCAGGTCAGGGCGCCGGTCAGGCCTGCGGTGACCACGGCCGCCGTCACGGCGACAGCCATGGCCGGCCAGCGGCGGCTGAGATAGTCACGCCAAAGTCGGGCGGCCAGCGCACGGCCGGTCAGGGTCGTCATGGCGCCTGCGTCGAACGGCGGCGGGACGGTGTCAAGCTGAACTCCGCCCCGTGGTGTCCATGGCGACGCTTTGCAGCGCGGGCGACAGCGCCTAGGTAGGGGCCTCGTCAGGAGGACTTGGACGCTTTGGCCGGTTTCGACCTATCCACTTTCGCAGGCCGGCTGCGCACCACCCTGCACTATCTGTGGAACGATCACGCCTATCTGCGTGTGGGCTTCCAGAACGCCCACTGGATCGGCCCCGATCTGGTGCGCACCAACCAGCCTTGGCCGTTCCAGCTGAAGTGGTGGAAGAAAAAGGGCGTCCGCACGGTCATCAATCTGCGCGGCGGCTTCGACGGCAGCTTCCACGCCCTGGAAAAGGACGCCTGCGAGCGGCTCGGCCTGACCATGGTCGATTTCGTCATTACCTCGCGCGAGGTTCCGAGCCGCGCCCGCGTGCTGGGCGCGCGTGAGCTGTTCAAGTCGATCGAGTATCCGGCCCTGATGCACTGCAAGTCCGGGGCGGACCGCGCCGGGATCATGAGCGTCTTCTACCGGCACTTTCACCTCGGCGAGCCGATCCGCGACGCGATGAGCGAACTCGGCCTGCGCACCCTGCACATGAAGGCGGGCAAGACCGGGGTGCTGGACTATGTGTTCGAGCGCTATCTTGAGGAGGCCGAGCCCAAGGGGATCAGCTTCATCGACTGGGTGATGAGCGAGGCCTACGACCCCGACGCCATCAAGCGCGACTTCAAGGCCTCCTGGTGGGGCACCGCCGTCACCGAAAAGCTGCTTCGCCGCGAGTAGTCAGCGCGACCAGGCCGCCGCCCAGCGCGCGGGCCGGCCGGTGACGCTGCTCAGCCGGATTTCGCCGACGTGGTTCCGGCGCAGGGTGACGCGCGCCAGCTCCAGGCGCTGCTCGAGCTCTTCTTCGCCGTATCGCCCCTCGAGATCGCGGCGCCACAGGGCGGCGGCGTCCTCATAGGCGATCAAAACGGCCCGGCGCTCCGCGAAGTCCTTACGCGCGGTGCGGCGCGAGACGCCGTCGCAGGCGATGGGGCGGGGCATGTCGTCAAGGCCGGCGTGGCGGGCGGCCCGCGCCAGGTAGGCGAAACGGGCTTCTTCCGAGACGGAGAACAGGTCGGCGCGATCGAGCGGCGCCAGCAGATCGACCACCGCGTCGCGGCGGGTTTCGGCGAAGGCGCGGTTCGAGCAGGGATCGGTGTCGCGCGTATAGGCCTTGGCGTCTTCCAGCAGACCGGTGAGGCGGTCGCGATCCCCGGCGCGGAAGGCGTCGACGCCCTCGCGCACGCGCTGCACCTCGCCGCTGGCCTGCGGGCGATGGCATCCGGCCGCCACGAGGCAAGCCGCCGCCACAAGAGTCGAGAGGATCGCGCGTCGCATGTCCGGCTCCTTAACCTCTCGGCAAGGATGCCGCCTGGTGCGTTGTGCGGAAGGCGTTTCACTCTCGGGTTGATTGACTTTCGCCTAACGGCGGACCCGATCCGGCTCAATTCTCGTGCGGATCGAGCAGCTTGTGGGCGTGGATGATGAAGAAGCGCATCAGGGCGTTGTCGACGGTCTGCTGAGCCCGGGCCTTCCAGGCCTTGTGCGCCTCGGCGTAGCTCGGATAGGCGCCGACGAACTCGACCTTGGCCAGGTCGCGGAACTGGTGGCCGTCAACGGCGTCGAGTTCGCCGCCCAGGACGATGTGCAGCAGTTGGTTATCGGACATCTCGGCCCCTCCGTTCGCGTGAACCTAGCCTGAGTTACGAGTCAGCCGTGCGACGATCAACGCATGAAGCGCGGGGGCGGCGCAAACCAGGCTCGGGCGCCGCGTATCGGGCCGATTGTAGTCAAAGGGTGAGCCGTCCACGTCCGTGGACAGGGCGCCGGCCTCGCGGGCGATGAGGTCGGCGGCGGCCAGATCCCATTCGTTTTTCGAGGTCGGGGCGATGGCGGCGTCGAAGGCGCCGCTGGCCACCAGGCACATGCGGTAGGCCACGGAGTTGCGGCCGGCGATGCGCATGACCGGCCAGTCGGGCGGGGCCAGGACCCGAGCGTCGCCCAGCACCGCCGCATCCTCCAGCGCCTCTCGCGCCGAGGCCTGCAGGCGGACGCCGCCGAGGTGCGCCCCCTGGCCCATGGCGGCGGTGTAGAGCTCGTCCAGCGCCGGGGCATAGACGACGCCGGCGATCGGCTGGCCGGCCTCGACCACGGCGATCGATACCGCCCACCAGGGCTTGTTCTTGAAGAAGGCGACGGTGCCGTCGATCGGATCGACCACAAAGACGCGGGACTTGCTCAAGCGGGCCGGATCGTCCGCCGTCTCCTCCGAAAGCCAGCCATAGTCCGGGCGGGCTTCGATAAGGCGGCGCTGCAGCAGGGCGTCGACAGCGAGGTCGGCGTCGGTCACCGGCGAGCCGCCGGGCTTGGCCTTGACCGTGACCCCCGCCGCGAGGCGGTTGGACGCCAGGGCGCCGGCCTCGCGGGCCGCGTCGATCAGCAGGGCGAGATCGACGCCGGCGTCCGTCACTTGCCGGCGATGGCCAGACCGTCGATCAGGATCGACGGCGAGTTGGCCGCTCCACGAATTTCAAGATCGGAGCCCGGAACCAGGCGCTGGTACATTTCCATCAGATTGCCGGCGACGGTGATCTCGGTGACCGGCCAGGCGATCTCGCCGTTCTCGAACCAGAAGCCTGAGCAACCTACCGACCAGTCGCCGGTATTAGGGTTCAGCGAAGGCCCGAACATCGAGGTGACCAGCACTCCGGCCTTGGCGTCGGCGACCAGGCCGGCGAGGTCGCGTTCGCCCGGCGAAAGGGTGACGTTGCTGGTTGAGACGCTTGGCGGGCCGGCGAGGCCGCGCGAGGCGTGGCCCGTGGTCTCCATGCCAAGCTGGCGGGCGGCGGCCGTGTTCAGCAGCCATGTCGTCAGCACACCGTCGTCGATCAGTTTCATGGCCTTGTTGGCCACGCCCTCGTCATCGAACGGCAGGGAGCCCAAGCCGCGCAGGCGGTGCGGATCGTCGACGATGTCGATGCCCTTGGCGAGGATCTGCTGGCCGAGCCGGCCCTTCAGGAAGGAGACGCCTCGCGCCACGGCCGGACCACTGGCGGCGGTCAGCAGCGGCCCGAACAACGAGGTGGCCAGTCGGTTCTCGAAGATCACCGGCGCGGTGGTCGAGGCGATTTTTCGGGCGCCGAGGCGCTGCACGGCGCGCTTCCCGGCCTCGATGCCGATGGCTTCGGGCGAGGGCAGGTCGGCGGCGTGGCGGGTGGAGCGGCCTTCTCCGCCGCGCTCCATGCTCGCGCCCTCGCCGGCGATGGTCGAGGCGGAAAGGCCGAAGGTCGTGGCGTGGTGCGGACCGGCGAATCCATCGCTAGTGACCAACCGCCAGGTCGACGACGACCAGGAGGCCGAACCGCCGTCGGAGTTGCTGACGCCAGGCACCGCGCGGGCGGCTTCCTCGGCCTCGCGGGCGCGGGCCTCCAGCGTTTCGGCATTGTGCTCAGTAGCGTCGAACAGGTCGAGATCAGGGAATGGGCCCTGGGCCAGGCGTTCGCGCGGGGCGAGGCCGGCATAGGGGTCTTCCGGCGCCAGGCGGGCCATGGCGACAACGCGCTCGATCAGCTTGGCCCGCCCATCCTTCGAAACATCCGAGCCTGAGACGCTGGCCTGACGCTGGCCGACGAAAACCCTCAGCCCGATCTCGCGGCTTTCCTCGCGCTCAACCTCCTCCAGCGCCCCGAGGCGCACGGTGACGGAAAGCGATTGGCCCTCGGCGAAGACGGCTTCGGCGGCGTCCGCCCCGGCCGCGCGGGCGGCGGCGACGACGTCATGCAACAGGTTCTCATCCATGGGGTGGGTATATGGCCGCCCCGCCGTGCGCCTGCAATCGGACGTTGGCCTTCTGCGACCTTCGGTTCACGCGATCGCGTAAAACAGCAGCGCCGCGGCGGCGAAGACGTAGGCGATCCAGGTCAGCAGGACGCCGACCGCGCGCGGGATCGAGGCCGCGCCGCTGTTCGACAGGCCGACGGCGTGGATCACCCGTCCGGCCAGCAGCAGAAAGCCGATCACGTGGATCGCCAGAGGCGGCGTTTCCAGCACGGCCAACACCACGATGGCGATCAGTCCGGCCGGCACATACTCCGTGGCGTTGGCGAAGGCGCGGCTGACACGGGCCAGCTCCGGAACGCCGCCGTCGCCGAGGGCGACCTTGTGCTTCTGGCGCTGACGCACGACCAGCATCGACAGCACCAACAGGAGGATCAGGTTCAGCCCGACCCAGAGGGCGGCGGCGTGGCCGGAAACAAGTGCGTTCATCGGTTAGGCGGTCCCGATCAGCGAAGGCGGGACTAGGCGCCCATTCGCAGCTCTACCGCAAGCCACGCCTCGCGCGACGCGAGCGACGCCGCAACCCGAGGTAGGCTTTGTTTCACTTCCAGATCGGTTTGCCGTCGCCGGGCAGGCCGAGGTCGCCCCACATGGTGCTGACCTTGTCCACCACCGTCTGATCCATGCGGATTTCCTCGCCCCATTCGCGCTTGGTCTCGGGCGGCCACTTGTCAGTGGCGTCGAGGCCAATCTTGGAGCCGAGGCCGCTCTCGGGGCTGGCGAAGTCGAGGTAGTCGATCGGGGTGTTCTCGATCACCGTGATGTCCCGCGCCGGGTCCATCTTGGTGGAGACCGCCCACATAACGTCCTTCCAGTCGCGGGCGTCGATGTCGTCGTCCACGACGATCACCCACTTGGTGTACATGAACTGGCGCAGGAAGCTCCAGACGCCGAGCATCACCCGTTTGGCGTGGCCGGGGTAGGCCTTCTTCATCGAGACCACGGCGATGCGGTAGCTGCAGCCTTCGGGCGGCAGCCAGAAGTCGGTGATCTCGGGGAACTGCTGGCGCAGCAGCGGAATGAACACCTCGTTCAGCGCCTCGCCGAGCACGCTGGGCTCGTCCGGCGGTCGGCCGGTGAAGGTGGTCAGGTAGATCGGGTCCTTCCGCATGGTGATGGCGGTGGCCTGGAACACCGGGAACTTCTCGACCGAGTTGTAGTAGCCGGTGTGGTCGCCATAGGGGCCCTCGTCCTCGAACTCGTCGAGCAGGACGTGGCCTTCGATGACGATCTCGGCCTGGGCCGGCACCATCAGCGGGATGGTCTTGCAGGGCACGAGATCGAGCTTGGCGCCGCGCAGCAGGCCGGCGAACTGGTACTCCGACAGGGTGTCCGGCACCGGCGTC
>JAFKGN010000132.1:9405-11729 GCA_017307205.1 Caulobacterales bacterium | reverse complement strand
GAGATCGGCTACTTCCTCGCGGACTGGGTGCGACGGACCCGCTCTAAGAGCATCGATCCCATCGTCATTCGAGACAACTGGACCGGGGCCTATCACTTCGTGTCAGGGCCGGCGATTGGGCAGCTCAACGCCTTCGCCAAGGCCAACGACCCCTTCGCCAATGCGGGCACCCAGGCGGTGAACGTCGAGATCGTGTCGGTCCTGCCGCGCAGCCCGCACACCTACCAGGTCCAATGGCGCGAGACCCAGTTCAATGCCGGGACGTCCGGAGTGACGGAGGCCTGGACGGGCTTGTTCACCACCAAGGTCGTGGCGCCGAAGAACGAGGCCGAACTGAGGGCCAACCCGCTGGGAATCTACATCACCGAGTTTCAATGGAGTCGTGAGCTATGAGCGCCTTGTCCCCCAGACGGCTTTCCATGGGCGCTGCTGCAGGCCTGCTCGTCGTGCTCGCCGCGTCTGAAAGTCCGTCCGTCGCCCAGACGGCCGCGCCACGGCCCGCTCCTCCGGCAGTTGTTCGGCCGACGGCCCCGGCGCCTGTGGCTGTGGCCCAGGCCGCGACGCCGCCTCGGCCAACGCCGAGACGCCGAGCGGCGCCGCGCACCTATGCGCGCCCTCAGGCGCTGACGACCGTGCAGTCCGCCAACAGCAGCGCCCGCGACTATCCGAGCGCAGGCGCCTATGTGAACGCGGCCCTCTACTACGACTTCGAGCCTGGGCGGCTTTATACCGTCCACACCAGCCCCCGCTTCCTGACCGCGATCTCCCTGCGCCCGGGTGAAAAGCTGATCTCCAAGGCGGCGGGCGACACTGTGCGCTGGGTCCTCGGGGAGACGGTTCAGGGCTCGGGCGCGACCCAACAGGTCATCGTGATGGTCAAGCCGATCCGCGGGGGCTTGCGCACAAACATCATCCTGACGACCGACCAGCGGACCTACCTGCTCGACGCCGTCAGCTACGAGGGCGACACCTACACCAGCGTCATCAGCTGGAACTATCCGCAGGAAGAGGCCCGCGAGCGGCAGGCCGCCCAAGCGGCCGAGTCGCAAGGCGTCGCGGCTTCTGGCCTGGCGGTGGACGCCCTGCACTTCGGCTATCGCATCAAGGCCAACGGCTTTCGCGCACCGCGCTGGCAGCCGGTCCGCGTCTTCGACGACGGCCTGAAAACCTACATCCAGTTTCCCCGCGACATGGCCACAACAGAGGCCCCGCCACTTTTCCTCATCGGTCCTGACAAGCAGGCCCAGCTCGTCAACTACCGCTATCTCGGCGGCTACTATGTCGTGGACCGCCTAATCGACGTCGCGGAGCTGCGGCTCGGCGAAGGCAAGCAGACCGTGGTGCGGATCACCCGCACCGGCGAAGGCGAAGGGGGGCGGTCGTGACCCACCTTCCGCCCGATCCCCCTCTCAACCCTCACCCGCGCAAGGCGGCGCCGGAAAGCGTCCTGGCCGCGCCGCGAAATCCGGTCACTCGCTGGAATCGCAAGTACCTGATTGCCGGGGCGACGGGGCTCGCCGGGATCGTGGCGCTAGGCTTCTATCTGGGCTTTGGCGGCGCTCACGCGCCCCAGGCCCGCCCGGAGGCGATGACGGATGCGGCCGACACCGGCCAGGTCCAGACGCCGGCGATCTCCACCAGATATGCGGCGGGCTACGCCGATCCGGCGCTGCAGGCGCAAGCCCTGCCTGGGACCGCGGCCTTGCCGCCGCCGGAAGGGGCACCCGGTACGCTGCCGGCGGCGGGAACGCCGCCCCCGCCGCCGGCGCCGGCGCAAGTTGATCCTGCCGTTCAGGCGGCGCGTGAGCAGGCGCTGGCGGCACGGACTTCCGGCCCCTTCTTTGGCGGTCAGCCATCAGCCGCGGCCGCGGCGGGGCCTGCCGATCTCGCGGCGCTGGTTCGGCCAATCGCAGCGTCTGCCGGGGGCGCCGGGGAGCCGGCCGCAGCCGAGGTGCAACCCGCCAACGGACAAGCCGCCAAGCGCCAGTTCGCAGCCAGCGCCCGGACGGACGACTATCTGACCAACCCGCTGCAGCCGGCGCTCAGCCCCTGGGAAGTAAAGGCCGGGAGCATCATCTCGGCCGCGCTCGTGACGGCTATCAACTCCGACCTGCCGGGCCAGGTGATCGCCCAAGTCACTGAGCCGGTCTACGACCACAGGACCGGGCGGACGGTGTTGATCCCGCAGGGCTCCCGCCTCATCGGCCAGTACGACAGCCAGATCGCCTACGGTCAGAACCGGGCCTTGATCGCCTGGAACCGGATCATCATGCCCGACGGCCGCTCGATCAACATCGGGTCGATGGCCGGCGCCGACCTCTCTG
>JAFKGN010000132.1:0-9352 GCA_017307205.1 Caulobacterales bacterium | reverse complement strand
GTCATTTCGGACAGCTGGCACGCGGCGTCATCCTCTCGACGCTGTTCAGCGTCGGGGCCGCCGCAGCCCAGGACGCCGGCAACAGGAGCTCCGGCGCCCTCGTCATCAACTCGGCAGCCAGCGGGGTGTCCAATTCCGCCCAGCAGGTTGGCCAGCAGATCACCGGGCGCGATCTCAATCGCCAGCCCACCCTGCGCGTCCGGGCCGGCTGGCCCGTCCGCGTGCTCGTCAGCAAGGACATGATCCTCGCCCCGTACCCGTAAGCGTGAGTGTTGCGATGACCCCATCGGCAGAAAAGCTCGGCCTCTTCCTTCCGGAAGGCCTTCACCAGGACATGCTCGACACCGCCGAGCGCCTGAACACCCGCAAGAATCCCAGGGGCTGTGTGCGGCTCATCTATGAGCGTGCTTTCCGCGAGCTGGTCGAAGCGCTCGACGGCGGTGAGGCGGTGACGTTTCCCGCCGTCCGCGGCGCCAAGGACCGGGTCTCTGTCCGGCTCTCGAAGCCGCTTTGTGTCCGGATCCGCCGCCAGACGGACGCCCTCAATCTCAAGCTCACCGATTTCGCTTTCACAGCGATCGACCGCTTCCTGCAAGCCACCCAAGGAGACGCCCATGACGCGCCCCGCCAAGACCGCCCTCGCCCTGGGCAAGATCGATCTCGAGGAGAAGACAACCGATCTGCGTTTGAAGCTGAAGGGCAAGCTCGCCGTTGATCTGGCCGACTATCAGCGCGCCTTTGCTCAAGCGAATGACCAGTCGCTGGAGCTCGACCAGCTGGTCACATCCTCGCGGCCTTCATCGACGCAGACAAAGGCTTCCAGGCCTGGCGCAAGGCGCAGCCCGCCTCATCATAGTGGTTCTGCCGCCGCATCTCTCAACAGGTGGGGTCGGGGCGTGCGGGCACCACAAGCCCTAGCGCGCTGAGTCGCAGCGTAGCGGACTCGTTTCCCGAAAGACGTCAACCGCCCGAATCGGCCCTTTTTGGCCAGAAGGGTGCAATTCCAAGCCTTTAGGAATCGTCAGACTCACTGAACGCTGTCGTCGACTGAGTCGCGTCGCGGACCCTCCGTGCGCGCTCGGTCGCCCCAGAGGACTTCATCGTGACCTAGACGAGACCCCTAAACGGCGAGAGCCCCCCGTTGGCGCGGGAGGCTCTCGGAAATCGCAGGCGCCGTGTGGTAGCGGCTTGATTTGATCGGGTAAGCCTAAGCGGCGCTTTTTGCGTCGTCAAGGCCTCGAACAGGAGACCTATGGTCTTTTGCCTGCCGGTTTCACGACCGTGAAACGGCCTCGTCCCCGTTAGGAAGGGACGACATGCGAACGGCCTTATCGGGCGACGACTGGCGACCAGGTTTCGCCAAGCGGGCCCCTAACTTTGACGCGGTCTGCGCGCAGGCCCGCGCCTGGCGCTGGCAGCCGGGCGTTTCGGTGGCGCGGATCGCCGCGGCGGTGCTTAAGGGCACGCCCACGCTCACCGTGCAGCAGCGGATGACCCTGCTCCTCTATGTCGAGCATCTGAACCAGGATCGGCTTGAACAGGACGTGGCCACGGTGTGGCCCGGGACAAGTTTGATCGCCGACTATCTCGGCTGCACCGAGAGCAATGCCCGCGCCCACAGGCGTGCGCTGGAAGCTGCCGGCTCCATGGTGCGCGACTACACCCGCGCCAATCGGCCGGCGGGTGTGGAGGCCTATGACCTGGCCCCCCTCGTGGCGCGTCTGGACGAGCTCGAGGCCGCGGATCTCGCCGTCCGCGAAGCTGCTCAGGCCCGGAGGGCCGCCTATTCCGAACCTGTCGTTTTCAGTGAAAGAACTACCGCCCGGGCGCCAAGATTCACTCACCTAGAACAGTCCCATCAGAACGCCAGTTCTTCTGTACGAGGAAAGGACGCGCCTCCAGCGCGACATCAATCCGATCAGCGGCGGCCTTCGCCCGCCGAGAACGGCGAAGTCCGAAAATCCTCGGGCAAACGCCAGGAGACCGGACAAGACAGCGCCATTTGCTCTCCGGAGGGAGCAAGCGGTTTCTCCAGCGCCTTTTCGGAGGGGTCCGCGCCCGCGGAAATGGTCCGCCAGGAGCTTAGGGCCGCCTTCCAGGTCTCTCCCCGCATCGCTGCGCTGGTGGGACCTGCCGCCGTGGCCGACCCGGCCAGCGTAACGCCTGCCGACCTCGCTCGGGTGGCGGCCGCCGTTGACGATCTGCTGCCCGAACGTGAACGAAACAACGACCAGACCTTCGCTTGGGCCCTTAAGCGGCACGGGGTCCGCGCCATCGCCATGCTGGCGATTGCGATCGAGGATCCCGACGTTCGCAGCCCGTGCAAATATTTCGGCCGGATGGCTTCCTATGAGCCGAAGGGGGCGCCGGACCTGCGGCTCAACTTCGCCCGGGTGCTCAAGGCCAAGGGCGACATTCCGCCAGCTGAACCGCCGCCGCCCTTGATGTCGGCGCCGGGGGTCGATGACCCCGTCTGGCAAAAGATCGCTGAGCCGCTCCGCCGGCTAGTCCGCGAGGGCGCCTATGGCAGCTGGTTCGGCCGGATCGGCTTTCATGGGATCGACGACGGGGTGCTGACCCTGTCGACGCTCAGCCAGATCGCCGCCGACCGGATCAAGCGCGACTACGTCGACGCGATCCTGCACGCGGCCGAGGTCGCCGAGGTCTATGTCGACCGAGTGATCATCACCCTGCGAAAGGACCGGCGATGATCCGGCGGCTGAGCGTTATGGCGCTGGCCATCGGGTTGGCGGCCGCCGCGCCGGCGCTGGTGGGGGGGTCGGCGCGCGTCGTCGACGGTGACACTTTCAGCGTGGGCGCCGAGCGGGTCCGCCTGTGGGGCGTCGATGCCCCGGAGGGCCGACAGGTCTGCCAGAACGCCCAGGGCGAGGGCTACGCCTGCGGCGACGTCGCGCGCGACCAGCTCGTCGGCCTGATCGGCGGGCGGGCGGTGCGCTGTGAGGTGCGCGACCGTGATCCCTATGGCCGGGCGGTTGCTCGGTGCTTGGCCGGATCGACCGATCTGGGCGAGGCGATGGTTCGAGCGGGATGGGCGGTCGACTATGTCCAATTCAGCCGCGGCGCCTATGCGTCGGCCGAGGTCGAGGCGCGAAGGGCGCGGCGCGGCCTTTGGGCCGGCCGCTTCGAGACCCCTTCGACCTGGCGGGCTGAAGCGCGACAAGCGCGCCCGGCGCCGGCCGCACCCCCTCAGGTGGGCTGCGTCATCAAGGGCAACATCAACGCCAAGGGCCGCCGGATCTTCCATGTCCCGGGCCAAGAGGATTACGCCGCGACGCGGATCGACACCGGCCGGGGCGAACGCTGGTTCTGCTCCGCGGACGAGGCCCGTGCGGCGGGTTGGACAGCGGCCGCTCGCTAAGGCCTCATTACTGCGTCATGCCGCGTTCGAAGGCGCGGCGGCGAAGCCGGCGCTGCTCCTTCGCGGTCGCATGGTAGGCGGTGACCAGACGCTCGCCTTGCACGACCACGCGCTTTCCTTTCAGGCGCTGGACCTTGTTGAGGAGGCGTTTCAGCATGGCCTCAAGCGCTGCACAGTCGTGATCCCGGACCAGGTAGCCGTCCGGCGCCTCTGAGCCGAGCAACATGATGAGGTCGATGTCGTCGGCGCCAAGGCCCCGTTGCGACAGGCGGACCACGGCGTGTTCGGTCAAGGACAAGGCGGTCATTGGGCCACCTCTACAGTCTTCACGCCCACGAGCTGGTCAAGGTCGATGCCGAGGGTTCGGAACTCCTCGTCGAGGCGCTCAAGATAGGCTTGCCGCTCGTGGCGGGCCCAGTCCTGGCGCTCCTTGAGCATGGCTTTCGGTCTGAGATCGGCCGGCAATTTTGCGAGAGAAACAAGCCCGTCGAGGATCGCGTCGACGACCTCGGCATCGTCGCCAAACAGGCCAATGGCCTGCTCGCGACTGACCTTGTAGTTGGGCGCGGCGCGCGGCGACCAGTCGTCGAAGCTCAGGGCCTCCGGCGCGTCCTTGGCGAGATCGCGGAGGAACGTCACAATTGGCCCATCCTCAGACTCTTCAAAATCCGCCTTGAGGATGTCGCTAGTGTCCTGCTCGAGCATGTCCGAAGCGAAGAGATCGCGCCGTCGAATCGAGCGCTCCTCGGCTGCAACCAGATCCTCGGTCAGCGGCGAGTAGCCCAGGATCGACGAAGTGTGTGGCATCCGCGTCTGCAGGGCGTCGACCGCCGCAGTCCTTTCGGCCAGCTCGGTCAGCGCCTCGGCCCGCCGTTTCAGGCTCGATTCAGCGGCCCAACTGAACAGAAAGGGGGCGAGCTCGACGATCTGCGCTTGCGCCACGCCGTATCGCGCCGCGGTCAAGGTCAGGGCGTTACGTGCGGCGTCATCGACCTCGAGGGTCATGGTTGAGCGCTTCTCGAACAGCATCGACCGCTTTTCCGGGATCGGGGCCTCACCGGTGAGAACCTTCAGGTCGACCCCGAAGGCCTTGCTGAGCTTTTCAGCGGTGCTGCCGCGTCGGTCATCGTGGCTGCCCCGCTCAATGCGCGAAATGGTGGTCTTGTCGAGTTTGGCGGCCTCGCCCAATTGCTCCTGGGTCCAACCCCGAGCGTTGCGAAGGGCCTTGATGATTTCTGGTTTGATGTTCATGGCGTATCTCCAATGAACTCACTATGCGCCTAGTTAAGGCGAGATTTCACTGGGCATGTGGTCGGCATATTGACGGTGCGCATACCTTTTAGGGCCATTCGGCTAGGCACAAAGCGCACGGCCTTGCCTAGAACCAAAGCCCGCCTTTGACGGCGCAGCGGTCTCCGGGGCCTCTTGTGCCTACCGCAGACCCCAACCTTTGAGGCGTCAGCTTACTTTGGTCGCTGCCGCCGCAGGGCGTCAGCCCGCCGCTTGACCCCGATTTTCGGGTCGATCGCCAATGCTGCGTCGAAGTCGGCCAAGGCCTCTTCCGCGGCCCCATTCTGGTCGTGGCACGTTCCACGGAGCTTGAACGCTAGGGCGCGCAGACGCAGGTCTTCTGACCCCCTCGCCAGCGCGACGGTGAGGCCCTTGATCCACTGCGCCTGTTCAGAGGGCTCGGGAGTCGGGCCAGCCTGCGCCATCAGGCGCTGGATGAGATACACATCGCCCTTGGCCAGGCCCGCGCCTATCCAGCGGGGCCGATCGCGGAAGGTCCCGTTCAAATCATAAGCGAAGCGGGCGTCATCGCCGTAGCTGAGCTCGATGGTCTGGTGGTCGACCGGAAAGGCGTAGTTTTTGGCCCAGCCGGATTCAGGGGTGACGGACGCGAGTTCCGCGGCGGCTTCGAGATCGAAGATCGTCAGCTTGTTACCGTCGTCGCTGTCGGCGTTGCACGTTTGGCAGGCTGCGAACCGTCCGTCTTCGGACAGGCCGTTGTTATACAGATTGGCCTCGAACCGGCGCGACAGGATCGGCGCACCGTCCCTCTGAAAGGCACGGAAAACGCCCTCGAGGCGTTCGCTGAAGAACAGCCAGTCATTGAGTATGAAGACGCCGGTGTCAGCGACCTTGCCATCGTTCGGCCGCTCGGCTCGGCCTTCAGCGACGATCGCATCGCCGTCGATCAGGATGTAGCGGCCATGGCCATTTGCGCGCGCGCCGCCTCGCGTCCCTGCGTCGTTCGCATCCCGCCAAGCCAGCACGAAGCGCCCGTTCGGCGAGCGGCTGTAGGAGCCTACGAAGTCGCGGCCATTAATGAAGATCAGCCCTGCGGTGAACTCATATCGGGCGCCGCCACCCGACGAGCCGCCGCCTTTCGCCGCCACAGGTTTGCGGCCTGTCCCTTTAATCCAATCCAAGACGCCCATGGCCGCCCCTTTGATGTGGAGGCGCGGTCGTCCTGACTACGCGCTGGCGGCTGGGAGCTGCTCGATCTGACCGCCCTGGCCGGACGGCTGGCGGTCTGTCGAGAGGGTGATGGGGCCGAAGTAGCCGAAGTCATCACGGCACATGGCGATGGCGCGGGCCACGTCGCGATAGACGCGCGGTTCGTCGGACTTGAACATGGCCAGGCGGTGTTCGCCTGAGCGGCCGGCCAGGCGCAGCCAGACGCTCCATTCGCCGGTTTCCGATTCGGTGAGCCGAACTTCCTTGATCGAGCCGCCGCGTTCTAGGAACCAATTGACGTTGCGGGCACGGATCGGGAAGTCAGGGTTGGTCGCGATGACCCAGGCCTCCTCGCGTGCGTCCGTCTCTGTTTCCCGTTCAGCCATTATCTGCTGCGGCAAAGCCTGCTCCCCTTCAATCGTGCTTAACTTGGCAGAAAAGCACTGTGCTGTCGCGGGGCGGTTGGTCGCGAGGCGCCAACCCCGCCCGGTTTTGCCGGGCAGGCGTCGTAATTTTGAACGTCTTCGTTGAGACCTGTGCAGTGGGCCAACATCTGCGTGTGGATTTTGTCGTGCGCGAGGCGGGGGAAGCGCCCTCCCCCTGAGTCGCAAAGGCAGGCCTTGAGCGCCTACCCCCTCCAGCGGGGAGGTCCCCGCAACGCCCCCTGAAGATTTGGGCCGGCCTGCGGCGCGGCGGAAGGGTGGAGAAAAGGGGCCTTCGGGCGACCCTTGAGGGACAAAGGAGGATCGACCCATGTCCTTGCGACCCATCGTCCAGGCCCTGGGCGGCGATCTCTATGATCGCGGCCTGCGGGCGAATATTCCGGCGCCCGGCCATAGCGCCGCCGACCGTTCGGTCTCGCTGCTGCTGCGGGAAGGCCGGGTGATCGTCCATACCTTCGGCGACGGCGACTGGAAGAACGTGCTCGACTACCTGCGCGGCGAAGGCCTGGTCGATGCGCACAATGCGCCGACCAGCCTCTCACAGTCGCGCCGGGCCAAGGCCGCCGGCGTAGCGACCGGATTGGAACGCCGCCAGGCCGCCTTGCGGATCTGGGAGGCCGGCAGGCCGTTGGGTGGGACGCTGTCGGCGCGGCATTGCGCCCAGCGGAGCGTCAGCCGCCCCCTGCCCGGCCCCGACGTGCTGCGCCACGGCGGGCAGACGCCGATCTCGGCCTATACCGAGACGCGCCATCACCGTCCGGCCCTGCTGGCGGCGATCAGCGACAGGGACGGCGCGTTCACCGCTGTCGAGGTCACCTATCTGGCGCCCAACGCCCGGCGGGCGATCGATCTGCGGCTCAGCCGCAAGACCGTGGGTCCTTCGCCGGCCAACTGCGCGGTGCGCATCGATGCGGCCGCGCCACAGATGCTGGTCGGCGAAGGGCTTTTCACCACCCTGTCGGCCAGTGCGCGCTTCGGCCTGCCGGCCTGGGCGCTGATGTCGACGCGCAATCTGCGCCACTGGCGCCCGCCGCAGGGCGTACGCGAGGTGCTGATCGCCGCCGATCGCGGCGTCGACGGCGAAGCGTCGGCCGAACAGCTGAGGGCCGGCCTGGCGGCTGCGGGCCTAAAGGTGCGTGTCGCCCTGCCGCCGGAGGGCTTTGGGGATTGGAATGAGGCGGAAGCCGCGGGGCTCCTGGACCCGGTCCTGAGCTGAGATCCAAAAGGAGGGAGGAAGGGATCGGGCGGGTGCGCCCAGGGGCAGGATGTCCCTCGCCCAGGCGCGAGGAGCTAGACCCCGATGACCGATCAATCCCCCACCTCGCCGGTCGCCATGAGCCGCATCCAGGTGCGCCTCGGCGACCTTGGCCTCGCTAAGGAAAACCTTCGCTTCCATGAGCCGGCCGATGACGGCGTGCCGCAGCTGGCCGACACCCTGCTGGCCGCCGGCGTGGTGATCCCGCCGATCGTGCGGCCCGGGCGCAAGGGCGAGGCTCCGTTCATGGCGCTCGACGGGCGACGCCGGCGCTTTGGCCTGATCCTGCTGCGCGAGCGCGGCGAGATCGACGACGACTACCGCATCGACTGCCTGCTGGCCGAGACGCCGGCCCAGCAGGCCGCGGCCATCGTGCTGCCGAACACCGAGCATGCGCCGGTCCACATCGCCGACGTCATCACCGCCATCGGCAAGCTGCGGAAGGCCAAGATGGACAGCCAGGCGATCTCGACCGCGCTCGGCTACGCTGAGCTGGAGATCAAGCGCCTGGAGGCCTTGGCCGCTGTCCATCCGACGGTGCTGAAGGCCCTGCGTCAGGGCCGCCTGACGTTGAAGCAGGTCCGCCTGTTCGCCCGCCTGCCCGACAAGAAGCAGCAGGCCGAGATCGCCCAGACGGCACTCGACGGCTACTTCCAGGATTATCAGCTGCGCGCCGTGGTCGAACACGACCGGGCGACGGTCGATGACGACCGCTTCACCTTGGTCGGCATGGATCGCTACCTGGCCGCGGGCGGCCGGGTCGCCTCGGATCTGTTTGGCGAATTTCCCGACTTCCTGCTCGATCCGGAGGTCCTGCAGGGCGCCTGGCGCGAGCGCGTCCAGCCGATCGTCGATCATTTGAAGGCCGAGGGGCTGGCGGTGTTTGTGGGCCGGGAAGCCGGTTACAGCGCGCCGGACGGCTTCTTCCGTCTCCCGCATGTCTGGGAGCGTGACCTGGACGAGGGCCAGAAGGCGGCCTTGTCGGACGCCCGCTATCAGGTCACCCAACTCGAGAGCGCCTTGCAGGATCTCGATCCGTCCACGGAAGAGGCGCCTGCCCAGCTTGCGCCCCTGGTCAGCGCCTTTGGCGTGGCCGCCGGCGCGGTGCTGACCCGCAGCAAGATCGGCGCGGTGCTGCTCACCCCGTCGGATGGCCACGGCCTGGCGGCGACCTTCTTCTCGGTCCCGCTGCCCATCGAGGATCTGCCGCCGGAAGACGATGCCGAGGACGACGAGGTGTCCACCGGCGGTCGGATTGGCGGGGCCTCCAACGACGTGGAGGTTCCCCGCGCGGATGTGGGGGTCGAAGGCGCCAGTCACGTCCTGCATGAGACACGCACGGACGTGGCCACCCGCGGCCTGATCCGTGACTTGGCCGATGATCCGAGCGCCGCCCTGACGGTCCTCGTCGCCCAGCTCTTCAAGCAGTTGGCCCTGCATTCCAGCGGGGCGCTCGATGGCTCGGCGTCGCAGATCGCCGCCACCCGCTATCAGCGCGGGTCCCAGGCCCCGATCGCGGCGCTGGACGGGGAGGTGCGCGCCCGGTTGGACGTCAGACGCGAGGCCTACCGCGCCTCGGGGCTGCGGCCGATCACCTGGGTTGAGACGCTGCCGCACGGGGAGAAGATGGCCTTGCTGGCGGAGTTGACGGCGGTGTCGCTCAACATTCGCGAAGCCCGCACCAGCCTTCTGCGGCATGGCGCTCGGGCTGAGGCGGCCGAGATCGCGGCGCTGTGCGGGGCGGACATCTCGGCCCACTGGACGCCGGACGAGGCCTATCTGGCGGTCCATTCCAAGGCCCAGCTGCTGGCGATG
>JAFKGN010000008.1 GCA_017307205.1 Caulobacterales bacterium | reverse complement strand
TGTAGTTCCACCAACCCGAGGCCAGCAGGCGCGCCGCCAGCTCTTCGGGGAATCGGAACCGGACGACCTTGGCGGGAACGCCCGCCACGATGGCGTAGGGCGGCACATCCTTGGTCACCACAGAGCGCGCGGCGATCACCGAACCCACGCCGACCGTAAGGTTCCATCCGAGGGTGACCCCCTCGCCGATCCAGACATCGTGTTCGACCACGGCGCGCCGCCGGCGCGTGGACGACAGGTCGACTTTGCGGGGCGCGACGCCTTCATGCTCGAAGGGCATCGACATGAAGCCCTTCTTGGTCTCGTAGAAGAACGGCGACGTCGAGACGAACCCGGTCGGATGGTTCGATCCGAAGTAGTTCACGCGCTCGCCGATCGAGCAGTAGCGCCCGACCTTCGCCGCCGCCGGCAGGGCGGCATGACTGAACGAGAAGGCGCCGAGGGAGAAGATGTTCTCCCCTTCCAGATAGCCGCAGTAGGGCTCGACCTGAGTATCCTGCGAGAACACCAGCCGTTCGCCGGCCTTGAAGCGGTTCTTTGGGCTGCTGGAAAAGCAGACGCCATACTGGCGCAGGGCGGCGACGAGTTCCGAGGTGGCCTCGATCGAAAATCGACCCGGCTTGAACTCGACGATCCGCACCATGGGGTTCGCTCGCGACCGGCGGCCGGCGGCTACTCGGCCGCGTCGCGGAAGTAGGGCTCGACAGGACCCTGCAGCTTCACGGTCATCGACTTGCCACGGCGGTCCACGGTCTTGCCGACGCTGAGGCGCACCCAGCCTTCGCTGACGCAGTACTCGTCGACGTTGGTCTTATCGACGCCCTTGAAGCGCACGCCGACGCCGCGCTCCATGATGGCTTCGTCGTAGTAGGGGCTGTTGGGATCGGCGGACAGGCGATCGGGCGGGGTATCGGTCATCAGAAGGCTCCGAAGCACCAGGCGAGAATGGATTTCTGGGCGTGGATGCGGTTCTCCGCCTCCTGCCAGACGAGCGAGCGCGGGCCGTCGATCACCGCATCGGTGACCTCTTCCCCACGGTGGGCGGGCAGACAATGGAGGAACACCGACGACGGGTCGGCCAGCTCCATCAGCGCCTCGTCGACCTGGAACGGCTCCAGGGCGTCCATCTTGGCCTCGCCGTCGGGATCGCCCATCGACACCCAGGTATCGGTGACCACGCAGTGAGCGCCGCGCACGGCCGCGCGCGGATCGTCGCCCATGATCACGCTGCCCTGCTGCTCGGCGGCGCGGGCCAGGTCCACGAGATCCGGGTGCAGCTCGGGCGGGCAGGCGATGTTGAGCTTGAAGCCCAACTTCGGCGCGGCGTGGATGAAGCTGGCGCAGACGTTGTTGCCGTCCCCCACCCAGGCGATGGTCTTGCCCTCGATCGGCCCGAGGTTTTCCTCGAGCGTCAGCAGGTCGGCCATGATCTGGCAGGGGTGGCTCTTGTCGGTCAGGCCGTTGATCACCGGCACCGTCGAATTCTGCGCGAACAGCTCGACATCCTCGTGCCGGTTGGCGCGGATCATCACCGCGTCGACCATGCGCGAGAGCACCTTGGCGGTGTCCTCAAGCGGCTCGCCGCGGCCCAGC
>JAFKGN010000131.1 GCA_017307205.1 Caulobacterales bacterium | reverse complement strand
GCTGGTCGCGCTCAGCGAGGTCGCCGCCAAGGGCGCGCGGTTGAAGGTTGGCGACAGCCTCACCGTGCAGCTGCTCGGTCGCGAGATGGACCTGCGGGTGGCGGCCATCCGCAAGGTCGAGGCCGCCGGCTTCGGCTCCAACTTCGCCCTCATTCTCGACGACCACGCCATCGCCGGCGCCAACCCGCGCAACATCGCCATCGCGCGGGCCACGCCCGCCGAGGAGCGCGCCCTGACCCTGGCGCTCGGCCAGGGCTTCCGCGAGGTCAATGTGATCAGCGTGCGCGAGCAGCTGGCGGCGGCGGCCGAGCTGTTCGACCGTCTCGCCCTGGCCATTCGCGGCGCGGCCGCCGTCGCTGGGGTCGCGGGCCTGCTGGTGCTGGCCGGCGCTATCGCCGCGGGCGTGCGGCAGCGCTCCCGCGAGGCGGCGATCCTCAAGGTGCTGGGCGGCTCGCACCGCCAGATCATCGCCGCCTACCTGATCGAATACGGCCTGGTCGGCGCCATCGCCGGGGCGGCCGGCGTAGCCCTTGGCGGTCTGTTCGCCTGGCCAGTCGTCACCCTGGTGTTCGAGGCCAAGTGGAGCGTCGACTGGGGCGGCGTCGGCCTGCTGCTGTTCGCGGCGACCGGCCTGGCGGCCATCGGTGGGCTGGCGGCGGCCCTGAAGGCCCTGTCCGAACGCCCGGCCTCGGCGCTGCGCGCTGCCTGACGCATTGGCCCACATGCGCTAAGGCTGTCCCGGTCATGACAGCACCCACCCTGTTCGAACTGCGCACCTACCGCCTGATCAAGGGCGGCGCTCAGGCCCAGCGCCTTGCCGACTACCTGGAAGCCGCGTTAATCCCCGCCGCGCGCCGGGCCGGCTGTGGTCCGATCGGGGTGTTCTCGGTGGCGACCGGGCCGGGCAATCCCTCGCTGCTGGTGCTGATCCCGCATCCTTCGCTGGACGCGGTCCTGGCGCTGCCGGACACCCTGGCGGCCGACGCCGCCTACGTCGCGGCGGCCCAGCCCTTCCTGGCGGCGACGCCGGAAGACCCGCCCTACGCCGCGTTGGACGTGAAGCTGATGCGCGGCTTTCCCCTGTTCCCCCGTGTCGAGCTCCCGGCCGAGCGGCCCGGCGTCCTTGAGTTGCGCACCTATCACAGCCACAGCGAGCGGGCCGGGGCGACCAAGATCGAGATGTTCGACAGCGCCGGTGAGATCGCGGTCTTCCGGCGCACTGGCCTGACGCCAGTGTTCTTCGCCGAGGACCTGACCGGCCCCGGACTTCCCAGCCTCACCTACATGCTGGCCTTTGCCGACCAAGCGGCGCGCGAACAGGCCTGGCGCACCTTCATCGCCGATCCTGAGTGGAAGACGCTCATCGAGACGCCCGGCTTCACCGATCCGGAGATCGTCAGCAGCATCGACAGCCTGCTGCTGGCCCCGACGCCTTATTCGGAAATCTGAGGCGGCTCGTCGCCCCGCGCCTCGACCATGTCGCGCAGGCTGACGATGGCGCGCGAGGCGGCCGAGCTGGTCTGCCGCCAGATCAGCAGCCACACCGAGCCGATCACGGCGATGATCAGCGGGATCGGCCCCAGCAGCCAGGCGGCGGCCGAAAGGGCGAAGTAATAGCCGCGCACTCCGGCGTTGAAGGCCGACAGCGCGGGGTTCAGCAGACCAGCGGAGGCGTCGCCCCAGGCCTTGCCCTGCGGATGGCCGGGCAGGGGCGCGGCGCCCACGGCGGCCAGGCAGTAGTTGAGCTGGCGGATCGACCAGATGAAGTCGAGCAGGCCGCGCGCCAGGGTGATCAGCACGAGCGCCAGTTTGGCCTCGAACATCCAGCGCGGCGTCGAGGCCAGCACCTCCAGCCCCTGGATCTCCCGCCAGGTCCCCTGGCCGCCGAACAGCACGCCGGCGACGGCGGCGATCAGCAGCAGGTTCGAAGAGGCGAAGAAGGAGGCGGAGTTGAGGGCGTTGCCCAGCAACTGGCCGTCCATGATCCGGTTGTCGCGGTTGGCCATGTTGCGCATCCACGCCCCACGCAGCACGCGCATGTTCGAATTGACGTGGTTGCCCGTCTTCAGCCGCTTCAGGATCTGCTCGTAGAGCAGCCAAGCGACCACGAAGAGCGTGAAGGCGACGATGTCGAGCGTATAGGCCGGCATGGGCGCGACCCTAGCTTGCGTCGCGCCCCTGGGGAACCGTCAGCGCTTCACCCGGAAGGTCACCCCGAACGTGCGCGGCGCGCCGAGGAAGGCCCCGTAGGTCTGGGTGTCGCGGGCCGGATCGTAGATCGGCGCCGGCGTGTCGCGGATGCCGGTCGAGCCCTGGAACGGCGCGTTGTAGGCCACCTGGAAGTAGCGCTTGTCGGTCAGGTTCTCGCCCCACAGGTCCACCGACCAGCGACGGTCGGCCGGACCCAGCGAGACGCGGCCGCCCAGCAGGGTGAAGGCGGGCTGCACCTTGGCGGGCGCCAGGTCCGAGCCGGTGTTGTAGGCCGAGGAGTATTTGGCGCTGAGGCTGAAGCGGGTCAGCCACGAGCCGACGCTCCAGTCGTAGCCGCCGGCCAGCGAGCCGCTCCACAGCGGTGCGAACGACAGGTGCGAGCCCGGCAGCAGGGCGAGGCCCGGCTGCGGATCGTCGCCATACTCGGTGTCGGCGTAGACCAGGCCGCCCTGCAGCGACAGCGGACCATCCGACCAGCGGAAGTCGGCGTCGACGCCGCGGCTGGTCACCCTCGGCACGGCGCGGACCACGAAGGTGGTGCCGAGGAAGCTGTTCAGCTGGAAGTCGGTGAACTTGGCGTCGAACACCGTCGCGGTCAGCAGCAGGCGGTTGTCGAGCAGGGCGCCACGCGCGCCGACCTCGATGTTGCGCACGTCCTCCGAAGGGAAGGCGGTGCTGGCGTCAGGGATGAGGTTGGTCTGGGCGCGGTCGAGGTTGAAGCCCGCCGCCTTGTAGCCGGTGGCGTAGCCGGCCCAGAGGGTCAGGTCGGCGTTCGGGCGGGCGATCAGCTTCAGGTGGCCGGAGAGGTTGCGGTCGTTGCTGGTTTGGCGTGCGCTGTAGTTGTTGAACGCCGGGTTCGACCACGGCAGGCAGAGCGTGCCGGTCGAGGCCGCGCCGCGAGCCAGGGCGGCGGCGCAGGCCTTGCCGCCGTCGGTGTTGCTGAAAGTCGCGCGCAGGGTCTTGTCGTCGTCGGTCAGGCGCAGGCCTGCGTTCAGCGAGAAGACGTCGGAGAGCTTCAGGGTGTTGTCGGTGAAGATCGCGGTGGTGCGCGCTGCCTGGCGATACTCGTCGCGCTCGCCCTGGCCGGAGACGTAGCTCGTCCCCACGGGCAGACCGGTCAGTTCGGAAACGCGGTTCGGGTTGACCCCGCCGGTCAGCACCAGGCCGAGATAGGCTTCGTAGTCGGCCCCATAGAGCAGTGCGTCGCGGCGGCGCAGCCGCTCCTCGCCGATGTAGCCGCCGACCAGCCAGTCCAGCGGGCCGTGCGAGCCGGCGAGGGTCGCTTCTTCGGACAGGGTTGTGAAGCGCGAGGCGAAGCCGCCATCGTCCGGCCGGTAGGCGACATCGGCCGAGGTGAAGTCCCAGTCCTGGCCGAGCTCGGAATCCCAGGTGCGCAGGGCGGTGATCGAGTTGAAGGTCGCCGCGTCGCCCTTCCAGGTCAGCTGGGCGGAGAGACCGCTCTCGTCGATGCGGGCGTGGGTGTTGCGGTTCCAGTAGGCGAGGCGGCGGCCCGGATCGGCCGGGGCCAGTACCCCGGCGTCGGTCGCCAGGCTGTCGACCCAGGCGGCGCTCGGGCCGGTGCGGATGGTCACCCCGACGCAACAGCTTTCGTCCTGCTTGAAGATGTCGCCGATCACCCGCAGCGACACGGCCTCGACCGGCCGCCACAGCAGCTGGCCGCGGACCGCCAGGGAATTCTGATCGCTGTCGTCGGTCTCGGTGCGCGGACCCTCGCCCGTGCGGATGTCGTAGAAGCCGTCGCGCTTGCGGGCCGAGACGTAGAGCCGCCCGGCCAGCTCGTCGCCGATCAGCGGACCGTTCAGCGTCAGGCGACCGCCACGGTAGTTGTAGTTGCCGACTTCAAACTCGCCCGAGGCGCTCGGCGTGAAGGTCGGCGCGGCGGTGGTCACATTGATCAGGCCGGCGGTGACGCTCTTGCCGAACAGCGCCGCCTGCGGGCCCTTGATCACCTCGATGTGGTCGAGATCGCCGAGGTCGCTCAGCGACGCGCCGTTTCGCGCTCGGCGGACGCCGTCGACCACCACGGCCACCGACGACTCCAGCCCGGGATTGTCGCCCACCGTGCCGATGCCGCGGATGCGCAGCGTCTGGTAGGTCGGGTTCGAGGTCGCCGCCCCGAGCAGGCCGGGCGTCAGTTTCTGCAGCTCGCGCACGTCCTGCACCCCCGACGAGGCCGCGAGGTCGCCCGAGATGTAGGCGATGCCGGCGGCGGAGCTGGTCAGCAGGGCGTCGCGCCGCGTCGCGGTCACGATCAGCTCGTCCAGCGGCTGCTCGGCGGCGGAGGCGAACGTGGGGGCGAGCAGGCTTGCGGCGACGAGAACGACGTACGGCAGAGTTTTCATGGCGCGCTGCCTCTGCCGATCGGGCCGCCGAGCCAATTCAGTTTTTCTGACTTTACGCAGGACAGGCGTTTTAGCCGCCCGGCGTCTCGACCTTAAAGCCTTGAACGCGCAACTGATCCAGGACCCCGCCCTCGGCCAGCAGCGACCTCAGCTCGATCACCGCCACGGCCTTGCCGGGCGTCTTCAGCGCCGCCGCGATGGCGCGCGCGGCCTCGGCCTGGCCGGCCCGCAGGTCACGGGCGATGTCCGGTGTCGCGGCCAGGCAGCGCGCAAAGCCTCGATCAGCCGACAGCACTTCGCGCACCTCGCCCCGCACCCAGCGCTCGGACAGCCGCTTGATCCCGCCTTGGCCGCTCTCGGCCTGGCGCAGGCCCGCGTCGAGGCACAGCTCCTGCAACGGCTGCGGTGCGGCGCCGAGGGTCTTGATGCCGTCGACGACGCTGTAGCCCGACAGATTCTGTATGCGCGGCCGCTTCTCGATGTCCTTGCCCTTGGCGATTTCGCGAATGCGATCCGGCACGCCGCCCAGATCGATCTTCAGGCCATTGCCGTCAGAGTTGGCGACGATGAAGCCAGCGAAGGCGGGTTTGACGTCGTCCATGCTGTCGAGGTCGTCCTTCATCACCCGCAGCCGCGCCTCGAGGCGGGCGCGCATCTCGGGCGGCAGGCTCTGGCGCATCGGCGTGTCGCTGAGGAAGAAGCGCCTACCGGTCATGGCCAGGCTGACCAGGCGCATGATGTTGAAGTCCGCCTCCTGACCCATGATCAGCACATTGGCGCCGTCGATCCGGCGACGGATCACGGTCTCGTCCATCTGCAGTTTCGACGGCGCCAGCGCCGGAACGCCCAGCACGTAGACGGTGGTGTCCGCATCGCTGACCTTCCACCAGGCCGGCCCCGGCAGCGGGGAATTGACGATCAGTTCTTCGACGAGGTTGGCCTGTGGGTCCACCAGGCGCAGGTCGACGGGCTTCGTGCCGTCCACGATCTGCTGGGCGTTCGCGTTTGTCGCTGCGGTCAGGGCCAGGCCGGCGCAGAAGGCCATGAGCGCGGCAAAGCGGGGCGTCGTCACTCGGAGAGGTCCTTTGAGGGGCGGAAGGCCCTTCCTCGCCCTTCGCCCGGCGCCGTCGGACGGTCAAATTACAAGGGCGCAACCTCGCGGCGACCCTCGCTCGCAGTCCCTTCAGCGTGGCGGCTGGTTGTGGCCGAGCAGGCGTAGCACCTCGAGCGCCGCCTCGAGGATGTTGGTCCCCGGGCCGAAGATCGCGCCGGTCCCCGCCGCACGCAGGGCGTCATAGTCCTGGGCTGGGATCACCCCGCCGGCGATGACGCGAATGTCCGGTCGGCCAAGCGCGGCGAGGCGCTGGATGAGCTCGGGCACGAGCGTCTTGTGGCCCGCGGCCAAGCTGGAGGCGCCGACCACGTCGACATCCTCGGCCACCGCCAGCGCCGCCGTCTCCTCCGGCTTCTGGAACAGCGGGCCCATGATCACGTCGAAGCCGAGGTCAGCGAAGGCGCCGCCGACCACCTTGGCGCCGCGGTCGTGGCCGTCCTGCCCCATCTTGGCGACCAGCAGGCGCGGCTGGCGACCCAGGCGCCGGGCCACCGCCTCGACGCCGGAGCGCACGTCGTCGGCCAGGGCGTCGCCCTCGAAGGCGCGGCCGTAGACCCCGGCCGTGGCTGTGGCGACCGCCGCGTGGCGGCCGAACACATCTTCTAGCGCCAGGGAGATTTCGCCGAGCGTGCAGCGGGCGCGGGCCGCTTCGACGCTCAGCGCCAGCAGGTTGGCCTCGCATCGCGCGCCGTCGCGTAGGGCCTGCAGCGCCGCCTCGACCGCCGCCTCGTCGCGGCTCGCCCGCACGGCGGCGATCCGTTCGATCTGACCGGCCCGCACGGCGGCGTTGTCGATGTCGAGGATCTCGACCGGCGCCTCTTCCTGCAGCCGATACTTGTTCACCCCGACGATCACGTCCTCGCCGCTGTCGACGCGGGCCTGACGCGCCGCCGCCGCCTCGCCGATGGCCCGCTGCGGCAGACCCTGCTCGACCGCGTGGGTCATGCCGCCCAGGGCTTCGACCTCCTGGATGATCGCCCAGGCGGCGTCCTCCAGCTGCCGGGTCAGGGCCTCGACGTAGTAGGAGCCGCCGAGGGGGTCGACCACCTTGGTGATCCCGGTCTCATGCTGCAGCACCAGCTGGGTGTTGCGGGCGATCCGCGCCGAGGCGTCGGTCGGCAGGGCGATGGCCTCGTCGAAGGCGTTGGTGTGCAGGCTCTGCGTACCGCCCAGCGTCGCCGCCAGGGCCTCGATCGTGGTGCGGATGACGTTGTTGTACGGGTCCTTCTCGGTGAGGCTGACCCCCGAGGTCTGGCAGTGAGTACGCAGCATCATCGAGCGCTGATCGCGCGCGCCGAACCCCTGCATGATCCTGGCCCAGAGCGTTCTCGCCGCCCGCAGCTTGGCCACCTCCATGAACAGGTTCATGCCGATGCCGAAGAAGAACGACAGGCGCGGCGCGAAGGCGTCGACGTCCAGCCCCTGGCCCTGCGCGGCGCGCACATACTCCATGCCGTCGGCCAGGGTGTAGGCCAGCTCCTGCACCTGCGTCGCCCCGGCTTCCTGCATGTGGTAGCCGCTGATCGAGATCGAGTTGAACCGGGGCATCTTCGCCGCCGTGAAGGCGATGATGTCGGCCACGATCCGCATCGAGGGCCCGGGCGGGTAGATGTAGGTGTTGCGGACCATGAACTCCTTGAGGATGTCGTTCTGGATGGTCCCTTCCAGACGCTCAGGGCTCACGCCCTGCTCCTCGGCGGCGACGATGTAGAAGGCCAGGCACGGCAACACCGCGCCGTTCATGGTCATCGAGACGCTCATCTCGCCGAGCGGGATGCCGTCGAACAGCGCCTTCATGTCCTCGACGGTGTCGATGGCGACGCCCGCCTTGCCGACATCGCCGACCACGCGCGGATGGTCGCTGTCATAGCCGCGATGGGTGGCCAGATCGAAGGCCACCGACAGGCCCTTTTGCCCGGCGGCGAGGTTGCGGCGGTAGAAGGCGTTGCTCTCCGCCGCCGTCGAGAAGCCGGCGTACTGGCGCACGGTCCACGGCCTGCCGGCGTACATGCTCGCCTTCACCCCGCGCGTGAAGGGAAAGAAGCCGGGCAAGCCGGGGTCGATCCCCTCGACATCCGCCTCGGTGTAAAGCGGCTGCACCGAAATGCCTTCCGGCGTCTCCCAGGTGAGGTCGGCGCCCTTCACCTCCCTCGCGGCGAGGTCCTGCCACTGATTAAGCGTGGGCTTAACCGGCTCGTCGCTCATGCCGCGAACTCGATCAGCACCTGATCGGCCGCCACGCTGTCGCCGGCCGCGGCGCCGACGCTGACCACCACGCCGTCACGCTCGGCGCGGATGATGTTCTGCATCTTCATCGCTTCGATCACGGCGACGGCCTCACCCTCACGCACCTGCTGGCCGACAGCGACGTCGAGGCTGACCACCAGACCCGGCATCGGCGAGACGATGCGGCGCGAGGTGTCGGGCGGCGTGCGGGGCGGCAGCTTGCCGTGCAGTTCAGCCGAACGCGGGGTCAGCACCAGCACGCGCGCCAGGGCGGCGCGATGGCGGATCACGAAGCCCTCGGCGGCGGGCGTCACCGTGGCCGTGAACGCCTGGCCGTCCAGGCGGCCGCGGAACAGCGCCTGGCCGGGCGCCCAGTCGATGGCGTCGAGGGTCAGCGATCGGTCTTCCCCGATCATCTCGACGCTGAACGGCGCCTCGCCCGACAGCCGCACGGCCCGCGCCTGCCCGCCGACGAAGACGATCCAGTCGGTGCGCACCGGCGTGGCGGTCGCCGCCCGCGCGCGGCGCAGCGCCTTGCGATGCATGAAGCCGGCGATGGCGGTCATCAGGTCGAGCTGGAAGGGCGTGGCCGCGAGACCCTTGAACCCGTCTGGAAATTCATCGGCGATGTAGCTGGTCGCCAGCCGGCCAGAGCGGAACCGTTCCTGGTCCATCACCGCCGAGAGGAAGGGTGTGTTCTGGCCCAGGCCTTCGATGCGGAAGTCCTCCAGCGCCCGCGCCATGCCCTCGACCGCTTCGCCGCGCGTCGGCGCCCAGGCGCAGAGCTTGGCGATCATCGGGTCGTAGAACATCGAGATGGCGTCGCCCTCGCGCACCCCGGTGTCGTTGCGCACCACATAGCCGTCCTGCTCGCCTTCCGTCGGCGGGTCGTAGCGCACGAGGCGGCCGATGCTGGGCAGGAACTTGCGGTAGGGATCCTCGGCGTAGATGCGGCTCTCGATCGCCCAGCCGTCGATCTTCAGGTCGTCCTGAGCGAACGCCAACGGCTCGCCGGCGGCGACGCGGATCATCTGCTCCACCAGATCCAGCCCGGTGATCAACTCCGTCACCGGATGCTCCACCTGCAGACGGGTGTTCATCTCCAGGAAGTAGAAGCTCTTGTCCTGCCCGGCCACGAACTCGACCGTTCCGGCGCTGTCGTAGCCGACGGCCTCGGCCAGGGCGACTGCCTGAGCGCCCATGGCGGCGCGGGTCGTCTCGTCCAGCAGGGGGCTCGGCGCCTCTTCGATGACCTTCTGATTGCGCCGCTGGATCGAGCACTCGCGCTCGAACAGGTGGACGACGTGGCCGTGCTTGTCGCCCAGCACCTGGATCTCGATGTGCCTGGGGCTCTCGATGAACTTCTCGATGAAGATGCGGTCGTCGCCGAACGCGCCCTTCGCCTCGGCCCGCACCACCGCGGCGCTGGCCTTGATCATCACCGGATAGCCGATGGTCTCAGCGATCTTCACCGCCTCGGCTGTGTCGGCGATCTCACCGATGTGGCCGGGCACGCAGGATACGCCCGCGGCCTGGGCGAAGCGCTTGCTCTCGATCTTGTCGCCCATGGCCCGGATCGCGCCGGGGTTCGGGCCGATGAACACGATCCCCTCGTCGGCGCAGCGCTGGGCGAAGTCGGCGTTCTCGGACAGGAAGCCGAAGCCGGGGTGCAGGGCCTGGGCGCCCGTCTGCTTACAGGCGGCGATGATCTTGTCGGCGACGAGGTAGCTTTGGGCGGCGGGGGCCGGGCCGATGGCGACCGTCTCGTCGGCCATCTCCACCGCCAGGGAACCCGCGTCGGCCTCGGAATAGACAACCACCGTGGCTATGCCCAAGCGGCGGCAGGTCTTGATGATGCGAACCGCGATTTCGCCGCGGTTGGCGATCAGAATCTTCGAGAACATTCAGGCGTCCGCAAAAGAAACACCCCGCTTCATGCGCCCGCTCGCACAAAGCGTCCAGCCTGGGCGGCGTCAGGCCAGTCCGTGGGCGTGGCGGCGCGCGAAGCTGCGTTCGACGGCCTGCCGATTGCGGATCAGTTCGTGGAGGTTGTCGGCCAGGTCGAGGATCTGGCTGCGGGTCATGCGCCGCGCCTGGGCCATCACGTGGGTGCACAGCTCGTCGAACTCGCTCTCACTGAGCTCGGGCTGAAAACTGGCGGTCTGGGCCATGAGCATCTCCCTGTCGCCGATCCCAACGTCCGGGCCTCGCGGTGGGTTTCGCGTCATGGTGGAAAATGTGGATAACTAGGGTTATCAATGGCTTAATCCTGTTTCTCAGCCGCATTGAAGCCAAACGAAAAATCGCGCGCCGGCGGCGGCCGACGCGCGATCCATTGCAACCTCTAGTCCAGGCCTAAGGCGTCAGGCCTCGACGCCGACGCCGATCGGGCAGACCACGCCGGTGCCGCCGATGCCGCAGTAGCCGCTCGGGTTCTTGGCCAGGTACTGCTGGTGATAATCCTCTGCGTAGAAGAACTCCGGCGCCGGTTCGATCTCGGTGGTGATCCGCCCCAGGCCGCGCTCGGCCAGAGCCCCGGCGTAGGCCGCCCTCGAGGCTTCCGCCGCACGCACCTGAGCGTCCGAGTGGGTGTAGATGCCCGACCGGTACTGGGTGCCGATGTCGTTGCCCTGGCGCATGCCCTGGGTCGGATCATGGTTCTCCCAGAACGCCTTCAGCAGAGCGTCGTAGGAGACGACTGCGGGGTCGAACACCACCTGCACCGCCTCGGTGTGGCCGGTGCGGCCGGTGCAGACTTCCTGATAGGTCGGGTTGGGGGTCTGGCCGGCGACGTAGCCGACAGCGGTCACGTAGACGCCGGGGATCTTCCAGAAGATGCGCTCGACGCCCCAGAAGCAGCCCATGGCGAAGGTGGCGACCTCCAGCCCGGCGGGGAACGGCCCCTTCAGCGGGCGGCCGTTGACGAAGTGGCTTTCGGCGGTGGGGATCGCTTCGGGGCGGCCGGGCAGGGCGGCGCCGGGGGCGGGCATCTCCAGCGACTTGGTTCCGAACATGTGTGGGACCTCGGGAGGATTGGGGATGGGCCGCGTGGAGCGGCCGTTGGGCCATAATGTAAGACGCCGCTGCGCCGATTTCATCCCGCCCCGCGGCGAGGCTCGCGGCGGCGCGCCCGACCCGCTAGGGTTCGCGCCATGACCGACATCGCGCAAGCCCCACAGGATCTCGCCGCCGCCTATGCGGCGGCCGACACCCTGCGTCGCGAACGTCGTCTCGATGTCGCCCTCGACGCCTTCACCGCCCTTCTGCCGCCGCTCGAAGCCGGCGACGACGCCATGCTGCTCGGCAAGGCCTACGACCACGCCGCCACCCTGGCCGCCCGCCTCAAACAGTGGGATGTGGTCGAGATCCTGGCGCGGCGCGCCATCGCCCGCCTGCCCGACCTCGCGGCCGGCCACACGAGGCTCGGCGAGGCCCTGCTGTCCACCGGCCGCCAGCTGGAAGCCCAGACCGCCCTCGCCACGGCCCTGGCGCTCGACCCTGACGATGGCGAGGCCCGCGTGCTGCAGCATCTGGCCTCTCGCCCGGCCGACGCCGCCCGCAAGGTCGCCCGCACGCGGCCGTGGCCGGTGCGTCAGAGCCTGTTCGAACAGCCGGACGAACTGATCCGCCGCTATCTCCTGCGCGGCCACCCTGCCGACCTGGCG
>JAFKGN010000130.1 GCA_017307205.1 Caulobacterales bacterium | reverse complement strand
GATGGTCTACTCGATCGACGACCGCCGCTTCCTGCCGGATCGCTATGTCGAGGGCACCTGCCCGCACTGCAGCTTCCCCAAGGCGCGCGGCGACCAGTGCGACAACTGCGGCAACCTGCTCGACCCGACCGAGCTGATCGAGCCCTATTCGGTGATCTCGGGCTCGAAGAACATCGAGGTGCGCGACACCAACCACCTCTATCTGCTGCAGACAAAGCTGGCCGACCGCATCCGGGGCTGGGTGGACGGCAAGGCCGCCGACTGGCCGCAGCTGACCCGCTCCATTGCCTACAAGCATCTCGACGAGGGGCTGATCGACCGGGGCATCACCCGCGACCTGGCCTGGGGCATTCCGGTGACCCGCAACGGGCTGCCGCGCCCCGGCTTTGAGGACAAGGTCTTCTACGTCTGGTTCGACGCGCCGATCGAATACATCGCCGCCACCCAGGAATGGGCGGACGCCAACGGGACCGACTGGCGGCGCTGGTGGCGCACCGACGCGGGCGCCGAGGACGCGCAGTACGTCGAGTTCATGGGCAAGGACAATGTCGCCTTCCACACCGTGAGCTTCCCAGCCACGATCCTGGGTTCGGGCGAGCCGTGGAAGACGGTCGACCGGCTGAAGGCCTTCAACTGGCTGAACTGGTACGGCGGCAAGTTCTCGACCTCGGGCAAGCGCGGCGTCTTCATGGACCAGGCGCTTGACCTGCTGCCGCCCGACCTTTGGCGCTGGTACCTTACCGCCAATGCGCCCGAAGGTTCGGACACCGCCTTCACCTGGGATCAGTTCGTCAGCGCGGTGAACCGCGACCTGGCCGACGTGCTGGGCAACTTCATCAACCGCATCCTGAAGTTCAACGAGAGCAAGTTCGGAGGCGTCGTGCCCGAGGGTGGCGCGCCGGGTCCGCTGGAGCAGAAGCTGTTCGAGACCATCTCGGCCGGCCTCGCCGACCTGACCGAGCAGATGGACGCCATCGAGGTGCGCAAGAGCGCCCAGGCGCTGCGGGCGCTGTGGGTGGCCGGCAACGAGTACCTGCAGGAAGCCGCGCCGTGGACGGCGATCAAGACCGATCCCGAGCGGGCGGCGGTGATCGTGCGCACCGCGATCAACCTGGCGGGCCTCTACGCCCGTATCTCCGCGCCGTTCATCCCGTTCGCCGCCGAGAAGATCACCGAAGGCCTCGGCGAACCCTTCCCGCCGACCTGGCCGAGCGTCGACGCCGCCGCCGAGCTGTCGCGCATCGAGGCAGGCCGCGCCGTGCAGGCGCCGGACGTGCTGTTCAAGAAGATCGAGGACACCCAGGTCGAGGAATGGACCCAGCGCTTCGGCGGGGCTGAAGCTTAAGGCAGCTTCGGCGCGCTGCGCTTGACCACCTTGGGATCGAACACTGCCTCGCCGCTCGGCGAGACGGTGAAGCGGTAGGCCTCGTTCATCCCCTGCTTGCCCGAATGGGTGAAGGCCAGCACGCGCTTGCCGTCGGTCCGCACGTGGGCGATGCCGAAGTTGGTGCGTTCGAAGGCGAAGAAGGTGCGCCCCGGCGCGGCCGGATCCGGCACATAGCCGCGGGTTTTGAAGAAGGCCGCCAGCTCGGTGCAGAAGATCACCGCCGGCACGGTGCGGGACGCCCGGCCGAGGGCGGCCATGAGCGTGGCGCGAGGATGGATGTATTCCTTGGCCTCGGACTCGTCGCCCGACGAGATCAGCGACACCACGGCGTTCACCTCCTGCAGGAAGGGATAGCTGAAGTCCGCCGAGCCGTGGTGCGGGGTCTTGAGGATCTCCGAGCGCAGGGCGGCGCCGGGCAGGGCCTCGCGCATGCGGCGCATCGACTCCTCGTTCATGTCGCCGGTGAACAGGAAGCGGACGTTGCCGTAGCGCAGGCGGAAGGTGATCGAGTGGCCGTTGATCGTGTGGCTGGCCGACCATGACTTCGAGCCGCTGACCGGCTTGACCCCGTTCATCAGGCCCGCGTCATCGGGCGGGTCGGCCAGGAAGGGCAGGGCGGTCTTGCCGCCGACCGGCTCGGTGATCGGGCCGAGCAGATCGACGGCGATGCCCTCATCGGCCAGGAAGTCAAAGGCGTCGGTCGCATGCTGGTCGAGGCGGCGCACCTGCAGGGTCTCGTTGACGCTGCTCTTGAGGCGCTGGCTCCACGCGACGAGCGTCGCCTTCCATTGCGCGAAGTACTTGTTGAGCTCGGAGTCCGGCAGGTCGCGCGGGTCGTCGGCCAGTTCGACGCAATAGGGGCGGCCGTCCTTGGTCTTGGTCTGGCCGAACATGGCGACATCCGGCCTGTCGGCGCCGTTGAGGCTGCCCGGCCGCTTGGCCAGGCCGTTGTGATAGACCCGGCGCGCGGTCATGAAGATGCGCTTGCGCTTCTCGGTGTGGGTCTCCGATTTCTGGAATTCGGTCAGGCCCATGAAATGGTCGCCGTCGCCGTGGGTGACGATCACCGCGTCGACCACCAACGGGTCGGCGGCCGAGGTTCCTGAGTAGCGGGCCGCCGCGTGACGGGCGAACAGCTGATTCTCACCGCCGTCGATGAACACCACGCGGCCCTTGGGCGTATCGAAGATCAGGCCGTCGCCCTGCTGCACATCGACCATCGACAGGCGGAGCAGGCCGGTGGCGCGCAGCTTGGTCTTGTTGCTGATCAGGCCTTCATCCACGACGCCCTTAAGCCCATGCATCTTGACCTTGAAGGCGCCGTCGGCCTCGCCGAGCACCTCGACCGCATCGCCCCAGTAATACTGCCAGGTCGAGCCGTCCGGTTTGCGCAAGTCGACGATGTCGTCGTCGAGATACTTCAGCGGCATTTTACGCTCCTCCGTCGGATGAAGCCTGCGCCCGGATTGTGAAGCCTGTTGGCGCGCGCGAACCATTCAGCGCCTCGAACGCTTGAGCTTCAACGCCAAGCTTCAAAGGAGCCTTCCATGATCCGCCGCCTGACCATCGCCGCCCTGGCCCTCGGCCTCATGAGCGTCGCCGCCTGCGAGAAGCACGAGGATGGCGCGACCCAGCAGACAAAGGGCGAGATCAAGGAAGGCGTTGGCGGCCTGATCGGCGACCAGAACCTCAAGCGTGAGGGCCAGAAGGATCAGGTGGTCGGCGGCGTGAAGGAAACCGTCGAGGACGTCGGCGACGCCGTGAAGGGCGACGAAAAGAAGTAGGCCTTTTCGGGCGTCTTCTCGCCGCATCGCCTCTGGACGGGCGTGACCTTCGCAAGAGTGTCATAAAAGTGTGAAACAGCGGAACTAGCTGTCGCGCCAACTCGGCCGCGAGCCGTCCAGAGGATTCCCGATGCAGAAGCTGCTCCTGGCTGCAGCCGCGACCGCCGCGGTCGGCGTCGGCCTGTCGGCCTGCGGTGGGCCGAAGGAGCCGCCTGCGATGGTGCGGCTGGATGGATCGTCGACGGTCTATCCGATCTCCGAAGCGCTCGGCGAGGAGTTCCAGGCGGCCAAGGGCGCGCGGGTCACGGCCGGCCTTTCCGGCACCGGCGGCGGCTTCAAGAAATTCTGCCGCGGCGAGATCGACATCGCGGCCGCCAGCCGACCGATCAAGAAGGAAGAGATGGCGGCCTGCGCGGCGGCCGGTGTCGAATTCATCGAGCTGCCGATCGCGCTCGATGCGCTGGCGGTGATCGTCAACCCAGGCAACAGCTTCGTCGACTGCCTGACCGTGGACGAGCTGAAGATCATCTGGGCGCCGGAGGCCCAGGGCAAGGTGAGCTCCTGGAAGCAGGTGCGCTCCTCGTTCCCCGATGTGCCGCTGAAGCTCTACGGCCCGGGCACCGATAGCGGCACGTTCGACTATTTTACCGCCGCGGTGAACGGCAAGGAAGGCTCCTCGCGGGGCGACTACACGGCGACCGAGGACGACAACGTCACCGTCACCGGCGTGGGCGCCGACGCCGGCGGGCTGGGCTATCTGGGCCTCGCCTATCTGCGGGAGAACGCCGGCCGGGTGAAGGCCGCGCCGATCCGCCAGGCGAACGGCTCGTGCGTGAGCCCGTCGGTGCAGACCGCGCGCGACGCCAGCTACCAGCCGCTGTCGCGGCCGCTGTTCTACTATGTGAACAAGCGCCAGGCGGACACCAAGCCGGACGTGCAGGCCTTCATGAAGTTCGCCTTCAATCCGGTCGAAAGCGAGGAACTGGTCGGCGAAGTCGGCTATGTGGCCCTGCCGGCGGAGGCCTACGTCCTCGCCGAAAAGAAGTTCGAGGCGCGCCGCACCGGCAGCTTCTTCGGGGGCGGCTCCAAGATCGGGGTGACCGCTCAGCAGCTGCTGGCCGACGCCCAGGCGCCGGCCCAGCCCTGATCGTGTTGTGAGTGGGGGCGAGCGTGGCTGAAACGTCAATCAAGGCATCCGAGTACGAGGCGCTGCGGAACAATCCGTATCTGCGTCGGGGGCGGCTGCTGTCGGTGGTGATGCGCGGCATTCTGTTCGCCTGCGCGGCCCTGTCGGTGGCGATCACCGCGGCGATCATCTGGGTGCTGGTCTCGGAATCCTGGATATTCTTCAAGCAGGTGCCGCTGCTGGCGTTTCTGACCGATACGCACTGGACGCCTGTGTTCACCGACGCCCACTACGGCATCCTGCCGTTGCTGACGGCTACCTTCTGGGCGGCCGGCATCGCCATGGCGGTGGCGACGCCGCTGGGGCTGGCCCTGTCGATCTATCTCTCGGAGTTCGCCCGCCCGAACCTGCGGGAGACGCTGAAGCCGATCCTCGAGATGCTGGCCGCCGTGCCGACCGTGGTGTTCGGCTACTTCGCCCTGCTGTTCCTGACCCCCTTGGCGCGGCAGTTCATCCCCGGGCTTTCGGGCTTCAACCTGCTGGTGCCCGGCTTCGTGATGGGCATCATGATCCTGCCCTACATCGTCTCGATCAGCGAAGACGCCATGCGCGCGGTGCCAATGAGCCTGCGCGAGGGAGCCTTCGCCCTGGGCATGAGCCGTTGGCGGATGTCGATGACGGTGATCATCCCGGCCGCCTTCTCGGGCGTGACGGCGGCCTTCCTGCTCGGCTTCGCCCGCGCGGTGGGCGAGACCATGGTGGTGGCCATCGCCGCCGGCCAGAACCCCAACCTGACGGCCGACCCGCGCGAGGGGGCGGCGACGATCACCGCCTACATCGTGCAGATGAGCCTGGGCGACCTGCCGCACGGCAGCCTGGCCTATTCGACGATCTTCGCGGCCGGCCTGGTGCTGTTCCTCATCACCCTGGCCTTCAACGTGATCGGCTTCTTCCTGCGTAAGCGCTTCCGGGAGGCCTACTGATGTCGATCGACGTCCCCATGGGAACTTCCGAACGCGCCGCCAGCGCGGCCTTGGTGCGCAAGATGCGTCGTCAGGACGTGATCTTCGCCGTGGTCGGCGTAATCGTGCTGGTGCTGGTCATGAGCCTGCTGATGGCCCTGGTCATCGACCTGGTGCACGACGGGATCGGCCGCATCAACTACGACTTCCTGACCCATTTCCCCTCGCGCCGGGCGGCGCGGGCAGGGGTGTTCTCGGCCTGGGTGGGCACCACCCTGGTGATGTTCGTCACCGCCTTCCTGGCGGCGCCCCTCGGCATCGGCGCGGGCCTCTACCTTGAGGAATACGCGCCGAAGAACATCTTCAGCGACATCATCGAGATCAACGTCTCGAACCTCGCCGGCGTGCCTTCGATCATCTACGGCCTGCTGGCCCTTGGCATCTTCGTCTACATGCTGGGCATGGGGCCGACGATCCTGGTCGGCGGCATGGTGCTGGCCCTGCTGATCCTGCCGATCGTCATCGTCTCCACCCGCGAGGCGATCCGCGCCGTGCCGTCGGGCCTGCGCGAGAGCGCCTACGGCGTCGGCTGCAACAAGTGGCAGGTGATGTGGAACTATGTGCTGCCCTCGGCGCGGCCCGGGATCATCACCGGCGTCATCGTCGGCCTGTCGCGCGCCATCGGTGAGACGGCGCCGATCATCACCATCGGCGCCCTGACCTTCATCGCCTTCCTGCCGGAAAGCCCGGTGCAGGGAACGCCGCCGTTCGTCAATTTCGACTGGCTGCAGTCGCCGTTCACGGTGATGCCGATCCAGATGTTCAACTGGATCTCACGGCCGCAGCCGGCCTTCCACGTCAACGCCGCCGCAACCGGCGTGCTGCTGCTGGCCATGACCCTGGCCATGAATGGCGTGGCCATCTTCATCCGCTATCGCCTGCGCCGCGCGCTCAAGACCTAGGGACGACCCTCAGTGACCGACCTTTCTCTCGATCGCGAACTTCCTCCGCTGATGCGGACGCCGGCGACGGCGCGCGCGCAGGTCAAGGACCTGAACTTCTGGTACGGCAAGTTCCAGGCGCTGAAGAACATCAACATGGACATCGCCGACCGCCGGGTGACGGCGATCATCGGCGCCTCGGGTTGCGGCAAGTCCACACTGCTGCGCTGCTTCAACCGTATCCACGACCTCTATCCCGGCGTGCGCTACGAGGGCGCGATCAACCTGCAGCCAGACGGGCTGAACCTGGTCGACAAGGGCGTCGACCCGATCCTGGTTCGTCTGCTGGTCAGCATGGTGTTCCAGAAGCCGAACCCCTTCCCGAAGTCGATCTTCGAGAATGTGGCGGCTGGCCTGCACGTGCGCGGCATCCGGAACAAGACCGAGCTGGAAGGACGGGTCGAAAAGGCGCTGCGCCAGGCGGCCCTGTGGGACGAGGTGAAGGACCGCCTCGACAAGTCGGCCATGGAACTCTCGGGCGGTCAGCAACAGCGTCTCTGCATCGCCCGCGCCCTGGCGCCGGAACCCAAGCTGCTGCTGCTCGATGAGCCGACCTCGGCGCTGGATCCCATCGCCACCGCCAAGATCGAAGAGCTGATCGACACCCTGGTGCACGACGTCACGGTGCTGATCGTGACGCACAACATGGCGCAGGCGGCGCGCATCTCGCACTACACGGCCTTCATGCACCTGGGCGACCTGATCGAGTTCGGCGAGACCCAGCAGCTGTTCACCAATCCGCGCCTCGGTCAGACGCAGGACTACATCACCGGCCGCTTCGGCTAGGTCGCGGCCGGCGGCCTCACGGTGACGAGCAGGCCGCCCTCAGGGTGGTTGCTGACGTCCATGCTCCCGCCGAAGCGCTTCAGCAGACGGGCGGCGGTCGGGATGCCCAGACCGAAGCCGGCGGTGTTGCGCTGGCGGGCGGCGTCGGCGCGGAAGAACGGGTCGTAGATGTGCGAAATGCCTTCGGCGGTCATGCCCTGACCGTGGTCGCGCACCACGATCAAAGGCCCGGCGGAGTCCGTGGTCAGGGTGATTTCCCCGCCGCCGCCATGGCGCACGGCATTGTCGGCGATCTGGATCAGGGCCTGGGTGAGCGCGCCACGGTGTGTGGTCGCGGCCAGATTCTCCGGACCTTCGTAGCGTAGTGCGCCGGGCCAGGGCGTGATCACCTGGCGCAGGAGGGCGGCAAGATCCACCGGCCCGGGCTCGCTCGGCTGATGCTGGGCGCGCAGGTAGTCGCGCAGCGAGTTCAGCATGGTGTCGAGTTCGGCGACATTGTCGGTGAGGATAGTCTTGGCGTCCTCGTCCTCGATGAATTCCGAGGCCAGCGACAGGCGCGCAAGAGGGGTGCGGAAGTCGTGGCTGACCGCCTCCATGGCGCGGGCCTGGTCTTCCAGAATGCCGGTGATGCGGCGCTGCATCTCGTTGAAGGCGAAGCCGAGGTCGCGCAGGTCCGCCGAGCCTTCGATGGCCACTGGCTCGGGCCGGCGTCCTTCGCCGATGCGATGGGCGGCCTGGGCGAGGTGGCGCAGCGGCTCGCCCTGCTGGCGCAGGAGGTAGAGCGCCACGAACAGGCCCGCCGCCGAGAACAGCAGGGTCATGACCGTAAGCCGCAAGGCCAGAGGCCACGTGGGCGCGAAATCGTGGGAGCGGAAGCTCAGCCAGCGGCCGTCGGCCAGCTGCATGGCGCCGACGAGGTCCTGGGCGCCTGACCGGCTGCGCAGGGTCCAGACGATCAGCTCGTGGCGGGCGAGTTCGGGCTCCCAGGAGACCATGTAGCGGCGGATAGCCATGGCGCCGCCGTCGGACATGGACGGGCGCTGCGGCGCGACATCGGTGATCCGGGCGTCGAGGTAGGTGGTCGACATCACCTGGGCGAGGTCGTTGCCCTGCGGATTGCTGTCGAGGCTATGGACGCGGGTGCCGACGACCAGCAGCTCGGCGATGCGGCGGGCGTGATCCTCGCGGACGGCCTCGCGGTCGATCAGCTGATAGAAGGTGACGCTGGCGAGCACCTGCAGCAGCACCGTCGCGCCGACGATGACCATGGTGCGCCCGACAAGACCGGTCGGCCAAAGCCGCACTCGCGTTCCTCCCAAAGACTTCTTGGGAGAGTCCTAGCGTGAAAGTGGAGCTTCAACAGCCCCAAAGAGCGGGCCGGAGCGTCTTGCGACGCCCCGGCTGGTCGATCAGGCAGCGTTCGCCTTGGCCGGCGGCGAGTCCTTGCCCATGCTGCTGAGCGCGGCCGGACGGGCGTTGAAGCGCTCGAGGTAGGCGTCGATCGAGGGGCTTTCCGGCAGGTGCTCGCGCGCCCACTGCAGGGTGGCGGCCACCATGACGTCAGCGGCGGTGAACTGCTGGCCCATCAGCCACGGTCCGACCCAGACGGCGCTGATCAGCCGGTCGACGGCCGCCTCGTAGCGGGCGTTGGCGTAGGGGTTGGTCGCCGTTTCGCCGGTGATCTTCGACCACACCGCCGGCTCAAGTTCGCCGACCGTCCAGGCCATCCAGGTGAGGTAGGCCGCGCGCTCCTTCGATCCCACCGGCGGGGCGAGGCCGGCTTCCGGCAGCAGGTCGGCGAGGTAGAGGGCGATGGCGGCGGATTCGGTGACCAGGGCGCCGTCGTCGAGCAGGGCGGGGACCTTGCCGTCCGGATGCGGATTGGAGGCGTCCGGGCCGCCCGAGCCGTCCATGCGGCGGATGTCGACATAGGCGATCTGGTACGGCGCGCCGAGTTCTTCCAGCAGCCGCAGGATACGGCCGGAGCGGGACATGGGGGCGTGGAACAGGGTCAGCATGGTCTTGGTCTCCTCCATCGTGGCCGCTTCGGGCTGTCCGCCGGCCGGTGAAGATTGACTACCGCCACCCTGCTGCCACCATGCTGTCAGCAGTCATCAGGCATGGTCCGGGAATGCGACGCGCAGACCGCCTCTTTCAGATCATCCAGGTGCTTCGGCGCAGCTCGAAGCCGCTGACGGCCGACGCCATCGCGGCCGAGCTGGAGACCAGCAAGCGCACCATCTATCGCGACATCGCCTCGTTGATGGGCCAGCGGGTGCCGATCCGTGGCGAGGCCGGCATCGGCTATATTCTGGACGGCGGCTTCGACCTGCCGCCGCTGATGCTGACATCGGACGAGTTGGAGGCGGCGGTGCTGGGCGCGCCGTGGGTGGCCGGGCGGGGCGACCCGGCCCTGGCGCGGGCCGCCCGAGATCTGA
>JAFKGN010000129.1 GCA_017307205.1 Caulobacterales bacterium | reverse complement strand
GCCCGCGCCCTGGCGGCGGTCATGGTCATCCTGGTCAGCACCGGGGCGGCGGCCATCTACGCGGCTGAAACCCAGCCCGCCCCTGCCCTCGCGGCGGCCGGAGCCACGGTCGACGTCAATATGGAAGGCAAGGAGGTTCGCTTCGGCGCGCCGTCCACCGCCATCTGGGCCGCCGCCACCACCGGCGCGTCTGACGGCGCCGTCAACGGCATGCACGACAGCTTCATGCCGCTCGGCGGCGGGGTCGCCCTGTTCCTCATGCAGCTGGGCGAGATCCTGCCCGGCGGTGTCGGCTCGGGCCTCTACGGCATGATCGTCATGGCCCTGATCGCCGTCTTCGTGGCGGGTTTGATGGTCGGGCGCACGCCGGAGTATCTCGGCAAGAAGGTCGAGGCCCGCGAGGTGAAGTACGCCATGCTGGCGGTGCTCATCCTGCCGCTGGCGATCCTCGGCTTCACGGCGGTCGCCGCCGTGCTGCCCGTCGCGCTGAAAAGCCTCGCCAACCCCGGCGCCCACGGCCTGACCGAGCTGCTCTACGCCTACACCTCGGCGGCGGCGAACAACGGCTCGGCCTTCGCCGGCATTTCGGCCAACACGCCCTGGTTCAACACCACCCTGGGCATCGGCATGCTGCTGGGCCGCTTCGCCTACGCCATCCCGGTGATGGCCATCGCCGGCGCCCTGGCCGCCAAGCCCAAGCTGGCCGCGACCACCGGGACCTTCCCCACCGACGGCGGACTGTTCGTCGGCCTCCTGATCGGGGTGATCCTGATCATGGGCGGCCTGCAGTTCTGCCCCGCCCTCGCCCTCGGCCCGATCGTGGAGCACTTCCAGGCGCTCCAGGCCGTGGCCGCGCACTGACCTCGTCCGGACATCCCAGCATGACCATGACCTCCCCCACCCTGTCGGGCGGCTTCTCCGGCCCGATGATCGGCCGCGCCGCCGGCCAGGCCTTCGCCAAGCTCGACCCACGTAAGCTGACTGGCAATCCGGTGATCTTCGCCACCTGGATCGTCGCCCTCCTGGCCTCGATCTCCGCCGGCATCGCCATCGCCGGCGGCCAGAACTGGAGCTTCCCGCTGCAGATGGCGCTCTGGCTGTGGGCCACCGTCCTGTTCGCCAACCTCGCCGAGAGCGTCGCCGAGGGCCGCGGCAAGGCCGCCGCCGACGCCCTGCGCGCCGCCCGCGTCACCACCAAGGCCAAGCTGATCGTTGATCCCAAGACCGGCCGCGGCGACGAGGTGATCGTCCCAACCCCCGCTCATAAGCTCGGCGTCGGCGAGATCGTCCTGGTTGAGGCCGGCGACGTCATCCCGGCCGACGGCGAGATCATCGAAGGCATCGCCTCGGTCAACGAGGCGGCTGTCACCGGCGAAAGCGCCCCGGTGATCCGTGAAAGCGGCGGCGACCGCTCGGCGGTGACCGGCGGCACCACCGTCGTCTCCGACTGGATCAAGGTGCGGGTCACGGCCGAGGCCGGTTCCTCCTTTCTCGACCGCATGATCGCCATGGTCGAGGGCGCCGACCGCCGCAAGACGCCGAACGAGATCGCCCTCGCCGTGCTTCTCGCCGGCCTGACCCTGGTGTTCCTGATCGCCGTCGTCACCCTGCTCGGCCTCGGCGCCTACTCGGGTGTGAAGCTGTCCCCCCTTGTGCTCGGCGCCCTGTTCATCTGCCTGATCCCAACGACCATCGGCGGCCTGCTCTCGGCCGTCGGCATCGCCGGCATGGATCGCCTCCTGAAGGTCAACGTCCTCGCCACCTCAGGTCGCGCCGTTGAGGCGGCCGGCGACGTCGACACCCTGCTGCTCGACAAGACCGGCACCATCACCTTCGGCAACCGCATGGCCACCGAATTGGTCGCCGTCCCCGGCGTCCGCGCCGAAGCCATGCTGCGGGCCACCCTGCTGGCCTCGCTCGGCGACGAGACGCCGGAAGGCCGCTCCATCGTCGAGCTGGCCCGTAACCAGGGCCTGACCCTCGAGGCGCCCGCCGGCGCCAAGGTCATCCCGTTCAGCGCCACGACCCGCCAGTCGGGCCTCGACGCCGACGGCCACAGCTGGCGCAAGGGCGCCGTCGACGCCACCCTGCGCGACCTCGCCCTCAAGCCGCACGAGATTCCGGCCGAGTTCACCGCCGCGGTCGAACGCATCGCCCGCTCGGGCGGCACACCGCTCGCCGTCACCGAGAACGGCGTCCTGTTCGGCGTCATCCACCTCAAGGACGTGGTGAAGCCCAATGTGAAGGCGCGCTTCGCGGACCTGCGCCGCATGGGCCTGCGCACGGTGATGATCACCGGCGACAACCCGGTCACCGCCGCCGCCATCGCCTCGGAGGCCGGCGTCGACGACTTCCTCGCCGAGGCCACGCCGGAGGACAAACTGCGCCTGATCCGCGCCGAACAGGCCAAGGGCCGACTCGTGGCCATGTGCGGCGACGGCGCCAACGACGCCCCGGCCCTGGCTCAGTCCGACGTCGGCGTCGCCATGCAGACCGGCGCCCAGGCCGCCCGCGAGGCCGGCAACATGGTCGATCTCGACAGCGACCCCACGAAAGTCATCGAGATCGTCGAGGTGGGCAAACAGCTGCTGATCACCCGCGGCGCCCTGACCACCTTCTCGATCGCCAACGACGTGGCCAAGTACTTCGCCATCATCCCGGCCATCTTTGTCGTCGCCCTGCCCGCCCTGGCCGGGGTCAACGTCATGCACCTTGCCAGCCCGGAGAGCGCCATCCTCTCGGCGGTGATCTTCAACGCCCTGATCATCGTCGCCCTGATCCCGCTGGCCCTGCGCGGGGTGAAGTACCGCCCCATCGGGGCCGCCCGCCTGCTGCAGCGGAACCTGCTGATCTACGGCCTCGGCGGCGTGGTCGCTCCCTTCATCGGCATCAAGGCCATCGACGTCGTCATCTCGGCGCTCGGCCTGGCTTGAGGACCTGAACATGCTCTCGCAAATCCGCCCCGCCCTAGTGCTCACCCTCGGCTTCACCCTGCTGCTCGGGGTCGCCTACCCGCTAGCCGTCACCGGCCTCGGCCGCCTAGCCTTCCCCGCACAGGCCGACGGCAGCCTGATCCGCGACGCCTCCGGCCAGGTGATCGGCTCGGCCCTGATCGCCCAGCCCTTCACCGCCGCTGGCTATCTGCATCCCCGCCCCTCGGCGGCCGGTTCGGACGGCTACGACGCCTCAGGCTCTTCCGGCTCCAACCTCGGTCCGCTGAACCCGGCCCTCGCCGAGCGGGTGAAGACCAGCGCCGACGAACTGCGCGGCGCCGGCCCGATCCCGGCCGACGCGGTGACGACCTCGGGCTCCGGCCTCGACCCCGACGTCTCTCCCGCCAACGCGCGCAGCCAGGCCGCCCGCATCGCTGCCGCCCGCGGCCGCACCGTCGCCGAGGTGGAGACGATCCTCGCCGCCCAGACCAAAGGCCCGGCCCTCGGCTTCCTCGGCCAATCCACGGTCAATGTGCTGAAGACCAATCTGGCCCTCGACGCCGCCTTCGGGAGGTCTACAGCTAAGCCGCAATGACCCCTGACGAACCGCGTCGCCCCGACCCCGATGCGCTCCTAGCCGCCACCCGCGCCCAGCGGGGGCGGCTCAAGGTGTTTCTCGGCATGTCGCCGGGCGTCGGCAAGACCTACGAGATGCTCAAGGCCGCCCGCCGCGAGGCGGCCAAGGACGGCGACGTGGTGGTCGGCGTCGTCGAGACGCACGGCCGCAAGGAGACCCAGAGCCTGCTACGCGGGCTGGAGGTCATGCCCCGCGCGCCCATCGACTATCGCGGCGCCACGCTCATGGAGTTCGACCTCGACGCGGCCCTGGCCCGCCGCCCGGGCCTCTTGCTGGTCGATGAGTACGCCCACTCCAACGCCCCCGGCTCGCGTCACCCCAAGCGCTGGCAGGACGTCGAAGAAGTGCTGGCCGCCGGCATCGACGTCTGGACCACTCTCAACGTCCAGCACCTCGAAAGCCTCGTCGACGTGGTCACCAAGATCACCGGCGTGCGCCAGCGCGAGACGGTGCCCGACATCGCCCTCTCCAAGGCCGACGAGATCGAGCTGATTGACATCACGCCGGCCGAGCTGCGCCAGCGGATGAGCGAGGGGAAGATCTACCTCGGCGACACCGCCCGCACCGCCGCCGAGCGCTTCTTCAAGGAGGAGAACCTCACCGCCCTGCGCGAGCTCGCCCTGCGCCGCGCCGCCCAGACGGTGGACGACCAGCTGCTCGGGGCCATGAAGCGGGCCGGCGTCGAAGGCCCCTGGGCGGCGGGCGAGCGCATCCTCGTGCTCGTCGCCCCCGACGGCATGGCGGGCGGCCTGGTCCGCGCCGGCCGCCGCCTCTCCGACATGATGATGGACGCCCCGTGGACCGTCGCCCACGTCGAGCGCCCCAACGCCCCCGCCCCCTCGGCGGTCGGGTCCCAGCGGCTGCGCGAGGCGCTGAAGCTGGCCGACCAGCTCGGCGGCTCCACCGTCACCCTCACGGGCGACGATCTCGTCGGCTCGGTGCTCGACTACGCCCGCCGCAACAACGTCACCCAGATCGTGCTCGGCAAGACGCGCCGCCGCCGCCTCTGGGGCCGCAGCCTGATCCGCGCCCTTCTGGATGAGGCCAACGGCGCGGCCCTGCACATCATCACCGAGGAAACCACCGGCCACACCGAGCCGCCGCCACGCCCGCCGCCGACCCGTCGCCCCTGGCTCGGCCACCTCGGCGCGCTCGGCACGGTCGCCCTCGCAGCCGGCGCCGCCTGGCTGGTCGATCAGTCTGTGGAGAGCGCCAACCTCGCCATGGTCTTCCTGCTCAGCGTGCTGGTCAGCGGCCTGGCCTTCGGCCTGTGGCCGGCGATCACCGCGGCGGCCGCCGCGGCGGTGGCCTACAACTTCCTGTTCCTTGAGCCGCGCCTCACCCTCTCCATCGGCCACGCGGCCGACGTCCTCACCTTCGCGGTGTTCTTCGCCGTCGCCATGACCACCGGCTGGCTCACCGGCCGGGTGCGCGACCACAGCCGCGCCGCCTCCCGCCGCGCCTCGGCCATCGCCGCCGTCCTGGCCGCCACCCGCCGCCTGTCGGCCGCCGCCACTACCCGCGACGCCGCCGTCGCCCTGGCCGAGCAGATGGCCGCCGCCACCGGCGGCCGCGCCGTCGTCCTCGCTCCCCTGGGCGACGATCTCGCCGTCACCGCCGCCTCGCCGCCCTCGCCGGCCATCACCCCCGGCGACATGGCCGCCGCCCGCTGGGCCTGGGAAAAGGGCGAGCCCGCCGGGGCCGGCACGGGGACGCTCCCCAACGCCGCCTGGACCTTCCGCCCCCTGCAGGGCGTCCGCGCCCGCGCCGGGGTGGCCGGCGTCGAGCCCGAGGCCGTCGCCACCGAGGACGCCGAGCGCTTCGTCGCCGCCCTGCTCGACCAGGGCGCCGTCGCTCTGGAGCGCGCCGAGTTCGCCGCCGAGGCCGTCGACGCCGAGGCCCTGCGCCGCACCGACCGCCTGCGCTCGGCCCTGCTAAACTCGGTCAGCCACGACCTGCGCACGCCGCTGTCCACCGTGCTCGGCTCGGTCACCACCCTGATCGACTACGGCAAGTCCTTGAGCGTGCGCGTCCGCGACGACCTGCTGGTCTCGATCCGCGAGGAGGCCGAGCGCCTGAACCGCTATGTCGGCGACCTGCTCGACATGACCCGCCTCGAAGGCGGCGCCCTGACCACCCGCCGCGAGTGGACCGATGTGCGCGACGTCCTGCGCGCCGCCGTCGAGCGCGTCCGACGCCGGCTTGACGGCCGCAAGGTCGACTGGGATTTCCCAGATCGTCTGTCGGCGGTGATGGCCGACGCCTCGCTGCTGGAGCAGGCCCTGGTGAACATCCTCGAAAACGCCATCGCCTACAGCCCGGCCGACACCACCATCGAGGTCGCCGCCTACGAGGATCGGGGCAACGTCGTGATCAGCATCGAGGACGAGGGCCGCGGCATCCCCACCGCCGAGCTGGAACGGGTGTTCGAGAAGTTCCGCCGCATGGACGAGGCCACCGATCGCGGCAAGGGCGCGGGCCTGGGCCTGGCCATCTCCAAGGGCTTCGTCGAGGCCATGGGCGGCCGCATCGCCGCCGCCAGCCCGATCCATGAGGGGAAAGGCACCCGCATCCTCATCAGCCTGCCCAAGGAACGCGCCACGCCGGTGGACTTCCTATGAGTGACTTCAAACCCCGCATCCTCGTCATTGACGACGAGCCGCAGATCCACCGCTTCCTCGGCCCGGCCCTCGACGCCGCCGGCTATGAGCCGGTCCGCGCCGACACCGCCGCCGAGGGCCTGCGCGAGATCGCCCGCAAGGCGCCCGACGCCGTCATCCTCGACCTCGGCCTGCCCGACATGGACGGCAAGGACGCCCTGGCCAAGGCCCGCGCCTTCTACTCCGGCCCCGTCCTCATCCTCTCGGCCCGCGACCGCGAGACCGAAAAGATCGACGCCCTCGACGCGGGCGCCGACGACTATGTCGAAAAACCCTTCGGGGTCGGCGAGCTCCTCGCCCGCCTGCGCGTCGCCCTGCGCCACCGCATCGAGGCCAACGGCGTCAGCGGCGTGATCACCGTCGGCGGCCTGACCATCGATCTGGTCAAGCGCCTCGTCACCCGCGACGGCGCCCCGATCCGCCTGTCGCCCCGTGAGTACGATCTCTTCGCGCAGCTGGTGCAGGGCGCCGGGCGCGTGGTCACCCACCGCCAGCTGCTCACCGCCGTCTGGGGCCCCGCCCACGTCGAGGACGTGCAATATCTTCGCGTCTTCGTCGGCCAGCTGCGCCAGAAGATCGAGCTCGACCCCGCCCTGCCGACCCTGATCGTCACCGAACCCGGGGTCGGATACCGCTGGTCGCCCGACTGACGGCAAGCGCTGCGCAAATCGGCGTCTTCGCCGATGCGAAATTGCGCAACCGCAAACGTTTCCGAAGCCGCCCGCGCGGCGGCCGTCGCCTTCCCCGGATCGGTCCTTATGCCTGGAGGTCATAAGAACCAGGGGATGCTTTCATGATTTCGGGACGGGGTGCGCCCACGCGCCGCCAGCTTCTCTCCGCCATCGGCATGATGGGCGGCACGGCGGCGCTCTATGCGATGATGACCGAGTTCGGCCACGCGGCCGAAACCCGCTTCCCCGGCCCGCCGAACCTTTCCGGCGCCCGCCCCGGCGCCAGCGTCATCATCCTGGGCGCGGGCCTCGCGGGCATGCTGGCGGCCTATGAGCTACGCAAGGCGGGCTACAAGGTCCGCATCCTCGAATACCAGGGCCGCGCCGGCGGCCGGAACTGGTCGCTCTATGGCGGCGACAAGTTCACCGAGATGGGCGGCGCCACCCAGAACGTGCAGTTCGCCAAAGGCAACTACCTGAACCCCGGTCCGTGGCGCATCCCGCACCACCACCGCACCCTGCTGCACTACTGCAAGGCCTTCGGCGTCGCCCTGGAGCCCTTCATCCAGTTCAACCACAACGCCTATGTTCACAACACCGACGCCTTCGGCGGCAAGCCGCAGCGCTACCGGGCGCTCGCGGCCGACTTCGAGGGCAACGTCGCCGAACTGCTCGGCAAGGCCATCGACCAGAAGAGCCTCGACACCAGGCTCACCGCCGAGGACCAGGACCGCCTGAAGGAAGCCCTGCGCAACTGGGGCATGCTCGACGGCGACATGCGCTACGCCAAGAACCTGCGCTCCTCCAGCCACCGCGGCTACGACCTGCCCCCCGGCGGCGGCGTCAACGGCGCTCCGCAGCCGTCCGACCTCCTGCCCTTCGATCAGGTCGTCCGCTCGGGCATCGCCACCAACATGGCGTTCTTCATGAACGAGGAATTCCAGACCACCATGTTCCAGCCGGTCGGCGGCATGGGCAAGATCGGCGAGGGCTTCGCCCGCCAGGTCGGCGACCTCGTCACCTACAACGCCAAGGTCACCAAGCTCTTCCAGGACAAGACCGGCGTCACCGTCACCTACACCGACACCGCCAAGGGCGGGACCACCGAGGCCAAGGCCGACTTCTGCGTCTGCACCATCCCGCTGGCGGTGCTGAGCCAGATCGAGACCAACATGACGGAGAAGAAGACGGCCGCCATCCAGGCCGTGCCCTACTCCAACTCGGTGAAGATCGGCCTGGAGATGAAGCGCCGCTTCTGGGAGGAGGACGCCGAGATCTTCGGCGGCCACTCCTTCACCAACCAGGACATAAGCCTGATTTCCTACCCGAACTTCGACTACTTCAAGACCGGCCCGGCCGTCCTGCTCGGCGCCTTCGCCAGCAACGCCGGCGGCTATCGCCTCGCCGGCATGACCCCGGAGCAGCGCATCGAGACGGCGCTGGAGCAAGGGTCGGTCTTCCATCCGGAAAGCTACCGCAAGGAGTTCATGAACGGCGCCTCGGTCGCCTGGAACCGCGTCCCATGGGTCATGGGCTGCTGCGCCCGCTGGAACGAGGACACCCGCAAGACCCACTACCAGGAGCTCGTCGCCGTCGAGGACCGCATCGTCCTGGCCGGCGAGCACGCCTCCTACGTCGGATGCTGGATGGAAGGCGCACTGCTCTCGTCCATCGACGCCATCACCCGCCTGCACAAGCGCGCCCTGGAGGCCTGAGCATGACCCACATCAAGACGCTCGCCGCCCTGGCCGCCTTCGCCCTCCTCGCCTCTCCCGCCCTGGCGGACGAACCCGGTCCCGGCGGCACCAAGCCGGTCATCCCGAAGAACGGCGAGGAGACCTACAAGATGGTCTGCCAGGCCTGCCACATGGCCGACGCCAAGGGCGCGACCGGCGCGGGAACCTTCCCGGCCCTGGCCGGCAACGACAAGCTGGGCACGGCCGAGTACCCCATCTTCATGGTCGTCAACGGCAAGGGCGGCATGCCCTACTTCTACGACACCATGAGCCCGCAGCAGATCGCCGAGGTCGTCACCTACGTCCGCACCCACTTCGGCAACGCCTACAAGGACCCGGTCACCGCCGCCCAGGTGAAGGCGATCATGGACGCGCGCGGGAAATAAGGGGCGCGCCCCTTCGCCCTAGATAGTCCACCAGTCGGTCGGGATCGCTCCGCCCACCGCCGCGTCCTGGGTGAACCCGCCGCCGACCTTGCCGAGCCAGCTGGCGAGCTGACCGCTGTCGTTGCGCCAGAAGATGTCGGCCCGGCCGTCGCCGTTGAAGTCGCCGATGTTGGCGATCTTCCAGTCGTTCGGCACCACGCCGCTGACGCCGGGGATGCTGGCGAACCCGCCATCGCCCTGACCCGCCCAGCCGGCGATCTCGCCGGTATCGTTGCGCCAAAGCAGATCCGAACGCCCGTCGCCGTTGAAGTCGCCGGCGCCGACCAGGGTCCAGGTGTTGGCGACCGTGCCGCTCACAGCCGCCGCCCCTGTGAACCCGCCGCCCGCCTGGCCCTGCCACACGGCGATCGCGCCGCTGTCGTTGCGCCAGAACAGGTCCGAACGCCCGTCGCCGTTGAAGTC
>JAFKGN010000128.1 GCA_017307205.1 Caulobacterales bacterium | reverse complement strand
CTGTGGCTGGAGGCGCTGGAGGCCCGCATGGCCTAGGCCGGCGCGCGCATGGACGCCGCGCGGGCGCGGACGCTGACGGCGCTTCAGAGCGAGATCGACGGCCGCGGCGACCGGCCCTTTCCCCAGGCGATCCTGAGCCTCACCGGAGAGTGGGAACAGATGGCTCTGGCGGGTAAAGACGAGGCGGAAATCGAGGGCCGTCTGGCCGCCGCCCTAGCCGCCGCGAGACCTCGCGACTCCGCCGCCGGACGGGGCCTGACCGGGCCGCACAGGGGCGATCTTTCGGTGCTTCACGCCGAGAAGGACCGGCCCGCCGCCGAATGTTCCACCGGCGAGCAGAAAGCCTTGATTCTGAACCTCGTTTTGGCCCAGGCGGCGCGACTTTCGCGTGCCATTTCGGGGCCGAATCCTATAGTGTTGCTAGACGAGGTCGCCGCGCACCTCGACCCGCTGCGGCGGGCCGCGCTCGGCGACGAGATCAGCGCGCTCGGACTGCAGGCCTTTCTCACCGGCACCGACGAGTCGCTGTTCGATTCCCTCAAGGGCCGGGCCCTCGGCGTTCGCGTGGACGCCTCGGGCCTGGTGGTCATGGACGACTGATTTTGAGCGACGAAAACGCGATCCCCGAGGCCGCCCAGGCGTCCGAGTACGGCGCTGAATCCATCAAGGTTCTCAAAGGCCTCGACGCGGTGCGCAAGCGCCCCGGCATGTACATCGGCGACACCGACGACGGCTCGGGCCTGCACCACATGGTCTACGAGGTGGTCGACAACGCCATCGACGAAGCCCTGGCCGGCTACGCCACCCGCGTGGGCGTGACCCTGAACGCCGACGGCTCGGCGACCATCACAGACGACGGCCGCGGCATCCCGACCGACATCCACGAGGGTGAGGGCGTCTCGGCGGCCGAGGTCATCATGACCCAGCTGCATGCCGGCGGTAAGTTCGACCAGAACAGCTACAAGGTCTCCGGCGGCCTGCACGGCGTGGGCGTGTCGGTGGTGAACGCGCTCAGCGACTGGCTGCAACTGAAGATCTATCGCGACGGCAAGTCGCACGAGATGCGCTTTGAGCGCGGCGACGCGGTCGTCTCGCTGAAGGAGACCGGCGAGGCGCCGAACCGCACCGAAGGCCCGCGCGCCGGGACCGTGCTCACCGGCACCGAAGTGACCTTCATGCCGTCGCTGGAAACCTTCAGCCACATCAACTTCGACCGGAAGACGCTGGAGCACCGCCTGCGCGAGCTCGCCTTCCTGAACAGCGGCGTGCACATCGTCTTCCGCGACCTGCGCGACGCCGAGCCGTTTGAGGAAATCCTGCACTATGACGGCGGCGTCGAAGCCTTCGTCCGCCACCTCGACAAGGCCAAGAAGCCGCTGATCAGCGCCCCGATCGTGGTGCGCGGCGTCAACAGCAAGGTCGAGCTCGACCTCGCGATGTGGTGGAACGACAGCTATCACGAGCAGATGCTGTGCTTCACGAACAACATCCCGCAGCGGGATGGGGGCACGCACCTTTCGGCCTTCCGCGCCTCGCTGACGCGGGTGATCTCGAACTACGCGGAAAGCTCGGGCGCGGCCAAGCGCGAGAAGGTCAGCGTCAGCGGCGAAGACGCCCGCGAAGGCTTGACCTGCGTGCTGTCGGTCAAGGTGCCTGACCCGAAGTTCTCGAGCCAGACCAAGGACAAGCTGGTTTCGTCGGAAGTGCGCCCGGCCGTCGAGGCTCTGTGCACCGAGGGACTCTCGACCTGGTTCGAGGAGCATCCCAACGAAGCCAAGATGATCGTCCAGAAGATCGCCGAGGCCGCCGCCGCCCGCGAGGCCGCCCGCAAGGCGCGCGAACTGACCCGCCGCAAGAGCGTGCTCGATATCAGCTCCCTGCCCGGCAAGCTCGCCGACTGCTCGGAGCGCGATCCGGCCAAGTCCGAACTGTTCATCGTCGAGGGCGACAGTGCCGGTGGCTCGGCGAAGCAGGCGCGTAACCGCGAGAACCAGGCGATCCTTCCGCTGCGCGGCAAGATCCTCAACGTCGAACGCGCACGCTTCGACAAGATGCTGTCCAGCGAGCAGGTCGGCACCCTGATCACCGCCCTGGGCGCCGGCATCGGCCGCGAGGACTTCAACGCCGAGAAGGTGCGCTACCACAAGATCGTGCTGATGACCGACGCCGACGTCGACGGCGCCCATATCCGCACCCTGCTGCTGACCTTCTTCTACCGGCAGATGCCGGAGCTGATCGAGCGCGGCTACATCTACATCGCCCAACCGCCGCTCTACAAAGCCACCAAGGGCAAGTCGTCCCGCTACCTGAAGGACGACGCCGAGATGGAAACCTTCCTCATCGAGGAAGGCGTCGACGGGGCCGAGCTTGATCTGACCAGCGGCGAGCGCCTGACCGGCCGCGACCTGCTGGCGCTGGTTCAGACCGCCCGCCAAGCTCGCGCCAATATCGACCGCCTCGCGGCCCGCGTGCCGGCTTTCGCCGTCGAACAGGCGGCCCTGGCCGGCCTGCTGGGCGAGAGCCCGGATCCGGCCGCCGCGGCCAAGCGGCTCGACCTCTACGCCGACGAAGGCGACGGGAACTGGACGGGCGAGCGCGGCGAGACCGGCTTCGTGTTCAGCCGCGTGAAGCGAGGCGTTTCCGAGCGCATCGTGCTGGACGACCAGACCCTGCACGCCGCCGACGCCCGCCGTCTGGCCGAACGCGCCGGCGCCCTGGCCGAGAGCTTTTCCGGCCGCGCCGTCTTCCGCCGCAAGGACAAGTCGAGCCCCGTGCGCGGGCCGATCGACCTGGTCAACGCGGTGATGGACGCGGGCCGCAAGGGCCTGTCGATCCAGCGCTACAAGGGTCTGGGCGAGATGAACCCCGACCAGCTGTGGGAGACCACCCTCGACGTCGAGGCGCGCACCCTGCTGCAGGTGAAGGTGGGCCACGCCGACGAGGCCGACGACATGTTCGCCCGCCTGATGGGCGAGATGGTCGAGCCCCGCCGCGAGTTTATCCAGGCCAACGCGCTGGACGCTGAGGTGGACGTCTAGGGCGCGGCGCGAATGCGCATCGGCCTCGTGACCCTCGTCGTCGGCGACTACGACGAGGCTATCGCCTTCTATGTCGGCAAGCTGGGCTTCGTGCTGACGGAAGATACGCCCATGGGCGCCAAACGCTGGGTCGTGGTGACGCCGCCAGGGGCCGAGACGGGGCTGCTGCTGGCCCGCGCGAGCGGCGATGCGCAATCCGCGCGGATCGGAGACCAGACAGGCGGCCGAGTCGGCTTCTTCCTCAACGTCGACCACTTCGCCGACGTCCATGCGCGGATGATCGCCGCGGGCGTGCGCTTCCTTGAGGCGCCGCGCCATGAGGCCTATGGCAGCGTGGCGGTGTTCGAGGATCTCTACGGCAACCGCTGGGACCTGATCGGGCGATGAGCGACAACGAACAAGAGACCGGCTGGGAAGCCCAGGCCTCGCACTGGCTCAGCGTCGGCATGATGCTGCTGGTCGGCGTGGTGATGATGGGCTTCGGGATCTACAGCCTGCTGCACGGGATCAAGGTCCTGGGCCAGGACGCCAATCCCGCGCAGGCCGGCACCGGCGTGGTCGTGGCCGGGTTTGGCCTGCTGCTGGCGCGATGGGCCTGGAAGCGGGCGAAGACGAAATCGAATCCGAGCTGAATTCAGCTGCGCTGACCGAAGGTGGCGCGAGGCGGACCTGCATAGGTCGATGGCGGTCGAGGCCGCGGCGCTGAAGCCAAAGCCGTGGGCGCACCCCGAGTGGGGGCCATGAAAAGAATGGCCAGTGTCGCCGCGTGCCACACCCCGCCTATCGGCGTGAAGCCGGCGAGGGGCCAGACAAACCGAGCGCTGATCATCTGCCGCAACAGATAGTGATCGAGCACGCTCACCAACGGCCAGGAAGCCAGCAACAACCAGGGATCAAGACCGATGGCCCGCGCCCTGCGGGCGGAAAGAGCGTACACAACCCAGACGTAGGGAAGGCCGACGGCGAGAACAGCGACTGACTCGGCCAGTTGCACGAGGGCTGACGCAAGCGGCTTCGCCAGAAAGCCCTCCATGGCCGCGAAGGCCAACGGTCCAGCGATGAGCAGGAAGAGCGCGACGCCCGACACAATCATGGCCAGGAACGCCCCGCCGCAAGCCAGGGCGAAGCCCTTGCGATCCAACGTCCCCTTGAAGCTGAAAACCGAACGGATCACGCGGCGTCTCCCGCGAGGACGCTAGGTGGAGGCGGTTAAGAGTCAGTTCTCCCGCACCAGCTTGAGCACCGCCTCGCCATAACGGGCGAGCTTGCCCTCGCCGACGCCATCGACGGCGCGCAGGGCGCTCTCGGTGCGCGGGCGCGAGCAGGCGATGGCCGCGAGCGTCGCGTCGTGGAAGATCACATAGGGCGGCACATGCTGACGGCCGGCCTCTTCGCGGCGCCAACCGCGCAGCGCCTCGAATAGATGGACGTCGGCCGGATCAACGTAGAGCGACGCCGCCTTTGCGCCCTTGCGGCCACGCGAGGACTTCGCTGCCGCGAGCTGCTCGCGCACCGAGACGCGCCGCTCGCCGCGATAAACCGCACGCACGCCGTCCGCATCGCCGAGCCCGACCAGCGGGCGGCCGTCGTTGGGGTCCTCTTTCAGGAGCCCCTCGAACAGCAGCTGGTCGACAAGATCGCGCCAGGTGTTGGCCGCGGTGTCGGCCCCGATGGCCCAGGTCGAGAGGGCCTTCTCGGAGTCCATCACATCCTTGGTCTTGCCGGTGAGGTGATCGACCAGGCGGCCGCGGCCGAAGCGGCCGCCGAGACGATGGGCGGCCGAGAGCGCCTTCTGGGCCAGCTCGGTGGCGTCGGTCAGCTTGGGCGGGGCGAGGCAAAGGTCGCACTGGCCGCAGACCTGCACGGCTTCCTCGCCGAAATAGCGGCGGACGGCCGCCGCGCGGCAGGTCGCGCCGTCGAGCATGGCGTAGAGCTGGCGGGCCTTGCGGGCCTGCACCGACTTGACCTCGGCGGAAGTGTCGCGGCTGTCGAGCCGGCGTAGAGCCCAGGCGAGATCGGCCGAGCCATAGAGGGTGATGCCCTCCGCCGGTTGGCCGTCGCGGCCGGCGCGGCCCACCTCCTGCCAGTAGGCCTCGATGGAGGCTGGCGGATCGGCATGGATGACGTAGCGCACGTCCGGCTTGTCGATGCCCATGCCGAAGGCGATGGTCGCCACCATCACCCCCGCCTCGGCCTCCAGGAACTGCTCGAGCCGCTCGGCCCGGACGTCCTTGTCGAGGCCGGCGTGATAGGCCGTGGCGTCGACGCCGTCCTTGCGCAGCGCCTCGGCCAGGATCTCGGCGCCATCGCGGGAGCCACAATATATGACCCCCGCCCTGCCCGGGCGCGCGGCGACCAGCTCGGCGACCCGCGCGTGTCCCTTGCCGCGCTTGCGCTCCGCCGAGAGCGCGAGTTCGGGGCGGGCGAAGCTGTCGACGAACTCGGCGCAGCCTTCGAGGCGAAGCTCGCGGCGGATGTCTTCCCGCGTGCGGGCGTCGGCGGTGGCGGTGACCGCGAGGCGCGGCACGTCCGGCAGGGCGTCGGCGAGACGGCCGAGCATGCGGTACTCGGGCCGGAAATCGTGACCCCACTGGCTAACGCAGTGGGCCTCGTCGACAGCGATCAACGCCAGGGGCGTGCGGGCCAGCCGGTCGAGCGTCGGCCCGGCCATCAGGGCTTCGGGTGACAGGTAGAGCAGGTCGAGCTCGCCGCCCTCGATGCGCCGCCACAGGGCCGAGCGGTCGTCGAGGCTAAGGCCGCTCTCCAGCCGCGCGGCGCGCACGCCGGCCTGCTGCAGGGCGGCGACCTGATCGGCCATCAGGGCGATCAATGGAGAGACGACGAGGCCGAGGCCCGGACGGACAAGTGCAGGGATCTGATAGCAGAGGCTCTTGCCGCCGCCCGTGGGCAGCACGGCCAGGGCGCTGCGCCCGGCCAGCACCTCGCCCACCACGCCCGCCTGCAGCCCACGGAAATCCGCATGGCCGAAGGTGTCGCGAAGAATGGCGCGCGCCGCGTCGAGCGGATCGCGGGGGATGGGAGCGGTGGACGGCATCGGAAGGCTGCTTATGCCGTGCGTCGGGCCGTATGCGAAGCGAGCGTGGCGTTTGGGCGCCAGTCTTTCTCAAACCGCCGACCGGGCCGCCGGGCGGCTTCTGCCTCGACCGGATCGCCTGTAAGAGCCCCGCTCTTTTAAAGAACGAAGGTTTCCGATGGACCGGCGCATGGTCGCCCTGCTGATGATCGTGTTGCTGGACGGCATGGGCCTGGGTCTCACCTGGCCGATCATGCCCGACCTGCTGCGCAGCGTCGGCGGTGCGGGGAGCCTGGAGTGGTCGCTCGGGGCCTTCATGGCGCTGTACGCGGCGATGCAGTTCCTCTGCGCGCCGCTGCTGGGCGCGCTGTCCGACCGCATCGGGCGGCGGCCGGTGCTGCTGATCGCCCTGGCCGGCGCGGCCGTCGACTACCTGTTCATGGCCCTGGCGCCGAGCCTCGTCCTGCTGTTCGTCGGCCGGGCGATCGCGGGCGCGACGAGCGCCAGCATGGCCGTCGCCTCGGCCTACGTGGCCGATATCACGCCGGAGGAGCGCCGGGCCCGCAACTTCGGCCAGTTGAGCGCCGCCATGGGCCTCGGCTTCGTGGCCGGTCCGTTGCTCGGCGGGGTGATCGGTGAGCACTGGCTGAGGGCGCCGTTCCTGGTGGCCGCCGCACTCAACGCCGCCAACCTGACGCTGGTGTGGCTGTGGCTGCGCGAGGCGAGAACGCCGGACGCGCAGGCTGAGGGTGTTTCTCTGAACCCCTTCGCGCCGCTGCGCTGGGCCTTCACCTTCCCGCGCCTGGCGCCCCTGATCGGCGCCTTACTGATCATCGCCCTGATCGGCCAGGTCGGCGGGGCGCTGTGGGTGGTGCACGGCGAGGACCGTTACGGCTGGGGTCTGGCGACGGTCGGCCTGTCGCTGGCTGGCTTTGGGCTGTTTCACGCCCTCGCCCAGGCCTTCGTGGCCGGGCCGCTGTCCGAACGCTGGGGCGAGCGGCGGGCGATGTTGGTCGGCATGGCGGCGGACGGCGCGGCCTATGTGGCCATCGCCTTCGCCACCGCCGGCTGGGTCGCCTTCTCCCTGCTGCCAGTCTTCTGCCTGGGCGGCGTCGGAGCGCCGGCCTTGCAGGCCCTGATCTCGGCCGAGGTCGACGAGGACTCGCAAGGCCGGGTGCAGGGGCTGCTGGCCAGCCTCACCAGCCTCGCCTCAGTGATCGGCCCGGTGGCGATCACGACCGGCTATTTCGCGACGCGCGCGGCATGGCCGGGCGCAATGTGGCTGGCGGGAGCGGCGCTCTATCTGCTGTGCCTGCCGCTGGTGAAGCGAGCGCGGGCCCGCGCCGTGGCGGTCTAGTCGACGGCGACGATCTCCACCTCGCCGCCCGACGTCTGGGCGGTGTCGCCCAGGCTCTTGCCGAGCAGGGCGCGGGCCAGGGGAGCCACATAGGAGACCAGCCCGGCGTTGGGGTCCGCCTCGTCCTCGCCGACGATGCGGTAGGTCTGCTGGCGGCCATCCTCGCGTTCAAAGGTGACGCGGGCGCCGAAGCGGACCACCTCGCCGCCCTCGAAGGGCGTCAGCTCGGCCGTGCCGCGGCGGGCCGACCAGTAGCGGAGGTCGCGGGTGGCGCGGGCCATGGCGGTGCGGTCGGTGGAAACGTCGCCGGCCAGGCGTGCGGCGTTGTAGGCATCGCGCGCCGCCTCAAGCTCGGCTTCGATCGCGGCGAGGCCTTCAGGGGTGACGAGGTTGCGGTTCTGCGAGATTGGCCGATCAGGCAGATCGGCGGCGGTGGACTCCAGGTCCTCTTCGCGGGTGAAGGCGACGCTCATGATCGAACTCTAACGCCCCAGCGGCGGAAACGAAAAAGGCCGCCCCGGAGGGCGGCCCTTTCAACGTTCGATATTGGAGCGGGCGAAGAGATTCGAACTCTCGACCCCAACCTTGGCAAGGTTGTGCTCTACCACTGAGCTACGCCCGCCCAAAATCGAGAGGCGGCTTATCGCTGAAAGCCGCCGGCATTGCAAGCGCCGGAATCGCCTTTTCGCAACGCTTCGTGTGAGGCCGACTTAAGCCGGCCGGGGGTTGACCAGCGAGCCGTAAAGTTCCGGCCGACGGTCGCGGAAAAAGCCCCAGGCGGCGCGGTGGGTGGCCAGGAAATCGAGGTCGAAACTGGCGACCGTGACGCCCTCTTCATCGCGCGACAGGTCACCGACGAGGTCGCCGCGATGATCTGCGATGAAGCTGGAGCCATAGAAGCGTTGGCCGCCGTTCGGATAGCCTTCCCACGGCTCGAAGCCGATCCGGTTGGCACCGACCACGGGAATGACGTTGGACACCGCGTGGCCCTGCATCGCCCGGCGCCAGGGCGCGGCGGTGTCGAGCGACGGGTCGTGCGGCTCAGAGCCGATGGCGGTCGGGTAGAACAGCACCTCGGCGCCCATCAGGGCCATGGCCCGGGCGGCTTCCGGGTACCACTGGTCCCAGCAGATGCCGACGCCGAGACGGCCGAACTTGGTGTCCCAGACCTTGAAGCCGGTGTCGCCGGGGCGGAAGTAGTACTTCTCCATATAGCCCGGCCCGTCCGGGATATGGCTCTTGCGATAGACGCCCATGACCCGGCCGTCGGCGTCGACCATCACCAGGCTGTTGAAGTAGTGCGGCCCTTCGCGCTCGAAGATCGAGATCGGCAGCACGACGCCGAGCTCGGCCGCCAGCGGCGCCAGGGCGGTGACGCAAGGATGCTCGCGCCAGGGCTTGGCCTCGGCGAACCAGCGCTCTTCCTGGGCGACGCAGAAGTACGGCCCCTGGAACAGCTCGGACGGCAGGATCGCCTGGGCGCCGCGGTCGGCCGCCTGGCGGACGAGGTCCTCGGTCTTCTTGATGTTGGCCGCCAGGTCCATGTCGTAGCTGGTCTGCAGGGCGGCGACGGAGATGGTGCGGGCCATTACGCCGGCTCCTGCTGGGTGATGCAGTGGAACGAGCCGCCACCGGTGAGGATCGCCTTGGACGGCAGGCCGATCACTTCGCGCTCGGGGAACAGCGCCTCCAGCGCCTCGATGGCGTAGCCGGCGGCCTCCTCGCTGTAGAGCGGCACGATCACCGCGTCGTTGGCGATCAGGAAGTTCATGTGCGAGGCGGGAACCACGTCACCGTCCTCATTCAGGATGCGGCCCGGCGAGGGGATGCGCATCACCTGCAGGGGCGAGCCCTGTGCGTCGGTCATGCCGGCCAGCAGACGGGCCGTTTCGGCATAGATCTCGGCGTTGGGGTCGTCGCGGCCGAAGGCGACCGGGCAAGCGACGACGCCAGGGCCAACGAAGCGGGCCAGGTTATCGACGTGGCCGTCGGTGTGATCCTCGACCAGTCCGTCTCCCAGCCACAGCACCTTCTTGGCGCCGAGCGAGGCTTTCAGGGCGGCCTCGGCGGCCGCCTGGTCCCAGCCCGGGTTGCGGTTCGGATTGAGCAGGCACTGGCGGG
>JAFKGN010000127.1 GCA_017307205.1 Caulobacterales bacterium | reverse complement strand
CCGCCGCGTCCTGCACGACGCCGGTCTCATTGTTGGCCAGGGCGATGCAGACTAGCGTCCGCCCGCCCTGGGTCATGGCTCCGCGCAGCCAGATCAGATCGGCCAGGCCCTCGCCGTCCACCGGCCAGACCTCGACGGGCAGGCCGCTGGCCTTGGCGTTTTCGATCGTCGCGTCATGGTCGGCGGCGCTGACCACGATGCGTTCGAACCCAGCGGCCCGCGCGCTCTCGATGGCCAGGGCGTTGGCTTCCGTGCCGCCGCTGACGAAGGTGACCGACCCGACCTTCACGCCCACCAGGGCGGCGACCTCGGCCCGCGCCGTCTCCACCGTCGCGCGCGCGGCGCGGCCGGCGGCGTGCACCGACGAGGGATTGCCCGTCGACGCCAGGGCGCGGGTCACAGCCTCGATCGCCTCGGGGCGAACCGGGGCGGTGGCGTTGTAGTCGAGGTAGACGCCGCTCATGCCGCCTCCCACGCCGCCGACTCCTGCGGCGCCCGGCGCACGCGGCGCAGCGAGCCGTTCAGCACGTCGGCCAGGGAGACGGAGGCGAGATAGCCGTACAGCTGGCGGCCCATCTCTTCCCAGAGGTCGTGGGTAACGCAGCGTTCGCCGCGCGCCATGCAGCCCTTGCCGCCGTCCTTGCAGCGGGTGGCGCGCAGCGGCTCGTCCACGGCCAGCACCACCTCGGCGATGGTGATGGCCTCGGCGCCCCGCGCCAGGCGATAGCCGCCGCCCGGACCACGGGCGCTGACCACCAGGCCGCGCCGACGCAGGCGCGAAAACAGCTGTTCGAGATAGGAGAGCGAAATCTGCTGGCGCTCGGCCACTTCGGCCAGAGCGACGCCCCGCGCGGCCACCGCGTCCTGCCGGGCGGCCAGATCAGCCAGCGCCATGACGGCGTAACGTCCCTTGGTGCTGAGCCGCATGGCTAACCCTTCACAGAAAGCGTGCTTTTCGCTGTGGCGCTGTGCTACAGGCGCGGCCTTCCAGGGCCGGCACGCCGATGCTCCGGATTTATAAAGACCAACCGCAGCGGTCAACTATTAAGCCGCAGCGCAGCATAATTTTGAGGTCACGGATTCATGCCTGAAGTGGTTCTGACGGGCGCGGCCGGCCGCATCGAAGGTCGCTACGCCCCGGGTAAGACCGAAACTGCGCCCATCGCGCTGATCCTCCACCCGCACCCCCGCGCCGGCGGCCAGATGAACCATCCGTGCGCGGTGCAGCTCTATCACCTGTTCATGAAGCGCGGTTTCGCGACCCTACGCTTCAATTTCCGCGGCGTCGGCCGCAGCCAGGGCGAGTTCGACGGCGGCATCGGCGAACTGGCCGACGCGGCCACGGCGCTGGACTGGCTGCAGGCCAACAACCCCGCCGCCTCGCAGACCTGGGTCGCCGGCTATTCGTTCGGCGCCTGGGTCGGCATGCAGCTGCTGATGCGCCGCCCGGAGACGGACGGCTTCATCAGCGTCTCGCCGCCGACCAACATGTACGACTTCAGCTTCCTGGCGCCCTGCCCGGCCTCGGGCCTGATTCTGCACGGCGGCGCCGACACCGTGACCCCGCCGGTCGAGGTCGAGCGCGTGGTCTCCAAGCTGCGCACGCAGAAGGGCATCGTCATCGACTACGAACTGGTCGACGGCGCGACCCACTTCTGGGCCGAGCACCTGCCGGAAGTCGAAACCCGCGTCGGCGCCTATCTCGACAAGCGGATCGAAGCGAACCCGATCTGAGGCGAAAACCTCGTGCTTCGAGGCTCGCTGCGCTCGCACCTCAGCATGAGGTTTTCGACTGACCTGCAGAGCTCGAAGTAGCCCTCATCCTGAGGCGCCGCGTAGCGGCCTCGAAGGGCGAGGGCGGCCCCTCAGTCTCTAACGCAGGCCGAACGCCCGCCCCGCGCTTCGCTCGCCCAGACCGGTTCGACGGGTCGCGATCCATCATAGAAGGCCGGCGCGCAGGCGTCGGCCTTTTTGCTGTCGCGGAAGTCGAGCGACAGGCCGAGCGCCTGGCTCTGTCCGCCGCGCATGCCCGGACCACCGAAACCGGGGCCGCCGAACCCCTGGCCGTATCCGAAGCCGCGGCCGCCCTGCGCCTGGCTGTAGGCGATGCCGACCGTGCCGTTCTCACCCACCGGGATCAGGGCCGAGACCGAGGCGGCGCGATAGCCGCCGGTGCCCACCGATACGCTGGCCTCACCGTGCACCTGACGCGGGCCGGCGATCTCGCGCGTGTCGACCGCGTCGTCCTCGGCGCGGGCGGCGGCCAGGATGTTGGCGATCTTCTGGTCGGTGGTCAGGGCCGGCGGCGTGCCCGGCCGGGTGACGATCACCCCATCGACATCGGGATCGGCGGCCAGGGCCGGGCCGGCCAGAAGCGCGGCGACCAGGGCGGCGGAGGCGAGCGGGGCGCGGGCGATCATCGTCGAAGTCTCCGTCACCCCTGCCCGAACGCCAAGCTCGGCTTCGAACACGGCCGAATTCAGGCTGACGGCGTCACAATCCGCCCGCCCGTCATCGGCGCCTTCACCCCCGTGGTGCCGGGGAAGCTGATCGGCAGGCCCTTGGCGGTGCGGGCCGCAAGGTAGGCGAAGGCCTCGGCCTCGATGGAGTCGCCGCGCCAGCCGTAGTCCTCGGCCGCCTTCACGTCGCAGGGCACGACCTCGGCCAGGGCCTTCATGATCTGCGGATTGTGCCGACCGCCGCCGCAGACGATCAGCGCCGTCGGCCGCTGCTTGCCCTGGGCGACGCCCAGCGCCACCGTCCGCGCGGTGAAGGCCACCAGCGTCGCCGCCGCGTCGGGCAGCGAAAGGTCGGCCACCGCGTCGAGCGCGAAGTCATAGCGATCCAGCGACTTCGGCGGGGGGGCCGCGAAGTAGGGATGATCAAACAGCGTCTGCAGCGCGTCCTCGTCGACCCAGCCGGACGCCGCCAGCTTGCCGCCCTCGTCGTAGCGCCCGGTGCCGTGGGCCTGCAGCAGAAGGTCGATCATGCCGTTGCCGGGGCCGGTGTCGAAGGCCAGCAGATCGCCCTCGCCGTCGATCAGGGTCACATTGGCCACGCCGCCGACATTGAGCACCGCCACAGGCAGGGTCAGGCCCGAGGCCAGGGCGCGGGCCCGGTGATAGATCGGGGCCAGGGGCGCGCCCTCCCCGCCGGCCGCGACATCGGCGGTGCGGAAGTCGAAGGCGACCGGCACGCCGCAACGGTCGGCCAGGGCCTGGGCGTCGCCGAGTTGCACGGTCCGGCCTACCCGCTCGGGCGTCGGCCGCTCATGCAGCACCGTCTGGCCGTGCATCCCCACGAGGTCGAGATCGGACCAGGTCAGGCCGTTGGCGGCCAGGAATTCGTCGGCCGCCTCGAAGTGCTCCTGGGCCACCGCAGCGGCGGCTTCGGCGAAGATCACCGGGGCCGGAACGCCGCGCGGCCACTTCAGCGCCTGGTGCGTCGTCTCCAGCAGCAGATTGCGCACGCCCTCGGTCAGCTTGCGCTCGCCGGCCGGTCCGAAGGCGGTGATCGCCTCGCCGTCCGTCTCCAGCACCGCCATGTCGACGGCGTCGAGGGAAGTGCCGGTCATGAATCCGAGAACGCGCATGCGGCTTGACTGCCATGGGCGGCAAAACCTAGCTAGCCGCCATGACCGACCTGCCCTTCAAATCGTCCTTCCTGCAGACCATGCAGGCGCGCGGCTATATCCACTCCATCACCCATCCGGCCGAGCTGGATGAGGCGTCCGGCGGCAGCACGATCATCGGCTACATCGGCTTCGACGCCACGGCCCCCAGCCTGCACGTCGGCCACCTGATCCAGATCATGCTGCTGCGGCGTCTGCAGCAGGCCGGCCACAAGCCGATCGTCCTGATGGGCGGCGGCACCACCAAGGTGGGCGACCCCAGCTTCAAGGACACCCAGCGCCCGCTGCTCACCGAGGAGCGGATCGCCGAGAACATCGCCGGCATCAAGGGCGTGTTCGAGAAGTTCCTGACCTTCGGCGACGGGCCGAGCGACGCCATCATGCTCGACAACGACGAGTGGCTGTCGAAGCTCGGCTACCTCGAGTTCCTGCGCGACTACGGGGTGCACTTCACCGTCAACCGCATGCTGAGCTTCGAGTCCGTGAAGCTGCGGCTCGACCGCGAGCAGCCGCTGACCTTCCTCGAATTCAACTACATGCTGATGCAGGCGACCGACTTCCTGGAGCTGAACCGCCGCTACGGCTGCGTGCTGCAGATGGGCGGCTCCGACCAGTGGGGCAACATTCTCAACGGGGTGGAGCTGATCCGCCGCGTCGACGCCAAGCCCGCCTTCGGCCTGACTACGCCCCTGCTCGCTACGGCCTCGGGCCAGAAGATGGGCAAGACGGTGGGCGGCGCCGTGTGGCTGAACGCCGACGCCCTCAGCCCCTATGACTACTGGCAGTACTGGCGCAACACCGAGGACGCCGACGTCGGCCGCTTCATGCGCCTGTTCACCGACATCTCGGACGCCGACATCGCCGCCTTCGAGGCCCTCGAAGGCGCCGCGATCAACGACGCCAAGAAGGCCCTGGCCGACGCCACCACCTCCATGCTGCACGGCGCCGAAGCCGCCGCGGCGGCGCGGTCGGCGGCCGAGAAGGCCTTCGAGCAGGGTGCGCTTTCGGCCGACCTGCCGACCTTCCAGGTTCCGCGTGCGGACCTTGAGGCCGGCGTCAGCAACACCGCCCTGGCGGTGCTGGCCGGCTTCGCCAACTCCAACGGCGAGGCGCGCCGCCTGATCGCGGGCGGCGGCTTCAAGGTCAATGACGTGAAGGTCTCGGACGAACGGGCCTTGGTCACGCTCGCAGACCTCGACGCTGACGGCCGCATCAAGGTCGCCAAGGGCAAGACCATTAAGCTGGCGGTGCCGGCTTAGAGAAAAACCCGCTCATCCCGGCGAATGCCGGGACCCAGATCCAGACCGCCAATGTGATCCGGGCGGGCTCTGAGACCATCGGAGCCCACGCCAGCGCGTTCCATCTGGGCCCCGGCATTCGCCGGGGTGAGCGGTTCTGTGCCTACTTCTTCTGCAACTCGGTCTTGAACGCCTCGAGGCTCAGCGGCCGGCCGAGGAAGTTCTGGATCAGCACATTGGCGTCCTGCGAGCCGCCCGGCTCCAGCACGATCTGGCGGTAGCGCTCGGCCACCTTCGGGTCGCGGATGCCGGCCTTCTGGAAGGCCGTGAACAGGTCCAGCGCGATCGCCTTCGACCAGACGTAGGTGTAGTAGACCGCCGAATAGCCATCGAGGTGGCCGAAGCTGGCGTAGGGGTGAGAGCCCGGCACCGGCGGGAACTGCGAGTAGCGGGCGATCTGCTCGTCGTACATCGGCGACAGCTCGAAGTCCGGCTTGCGGTTGTAGTAGTTCAGCGACACGGCGGCGTAGCCGAGCTGGCCCTTCCAGCTCGTCGCCTCGCCGAACCGGCGGCCGGCGTTCATCTTGGCGACCAGGGCCTCGGGAATCGGCTGGCCCTGCGGGTTGGCGGCGAAGGTCTTCAGGGTGTCGTAGTTCCACACCCACTCCTCGAGCAGCTGCGACGGCGCCTCGATGAAGTCCCACTGCAGGTTGCTCATCGACTGCACGCCGTATTCGGTGTGACCCGAATAGAGCGCGTGGATCAGGTGGCCGAACTCGTGGAGGAAGGTCTCCACGTCGCCGTGGTCCATCGGCCCGGTGGCCGGGAAGTTGGTCACCAACGCTCCGACCGGGACCTGACGGCCCTCGACGCCGGTGCGGATGCCGAACTGGGCGGCGTGATTGAACTTGCCCTCGCGCGGATGCATGTCGAGGTAGAAGCGCCCGACCAGCTTGCCGCTCTTGTCGTAGAGCTCCCAGGCCGAGACGCTCTTGTCCCACACCGGCGTGTTCCACGGCTTGAACTGCGCGCCGAACAGGTCGGTCATCAGTTGGAAGATGCCGGTCCGCGCCTTGTCGTAGGTGAAGTACTGGCGCACCTCGGCCGCATCGACGGCGTACTTCTGCTTGCGCAGAAGGTTGCTCATGTAGCTGTTGTCGTAGCTTTCCAGCCGGGTGATCGACGGATCGACCGTCTTGGCGAAGGTCAGCAGCTCGGCCATGTCGGCGTCAGCGCCGGGCTTGGCGGCGGCGTTGACGTCATCGAGGAAGGTCGCCGCGCGCTGCGGATTACCGATCATCTTGTCGGCGGTGATCAGGGTCGCATAGTCGGCGTAGCCGAGGGTCTGGGCCAGCTCATAGCGCTTGGCCAGCAGCGACTTCAGCACCGTCTCATTGGCAGGCCAGCCGCGGTTGCGATAGGCCAGCTGCACCACGCGGCGCGTCTCGCGCTTGCTGGCGAAGTCGAAGACCGGGATCACGTCCGGATAATCGTAAGTCAGGTGCACGAAGCCGTCGGCCGCCGGCTTGTGGCCGTCGATATAGTCCTGCGGCAGGCCGGTCAGATCCTCGGGCTTCAGCTTGATGTCGCCCTTGTCGTCGCGGATGTTGGCCGCGAACTTCAGGCCGATCTCGGTGATCTCCTTCTGAAGCGCCGTCACCTTGGCGCGCGTCGCATCGTCCTTGTCGACGCCGGCCAGGCGGTAGTTGGTCAGCATCTTCTGCAGGGTGAAGGCCTTGCGGGCGTCGAGCCCCCGGGTCGGGATCGCCGTCAGCCGGTCGAAGATCGGACGCGACAGCGAGACCTTGGTCCCCAGGTCCGAGATCTTCGGCACGCAGGCCTCGGCGGCCTCGCGGACTTCCTTCACCGGGCTGGTCTGCGAGACGAGGTAGATTTCCTGCCCGCCGTCGCCGAGCACCAGTTGCAGGGTATCGAAGGCCGCGAAGTCGGCGGCCAGGGTGGCCGGACCCTTCATCGCCTCCAGCTCGGCCTTGGCCTTCTCGCCCAGGGCCAGCACCGCCTCGCAGCGGGCGTTGATCGCCGCCGCCGAGGTCGTGGTCAGGATCGACTCCTTCAGCTGGGCGTTGGCCGCCGCGTCGGTCGCCGCGCCGGCGAAGGCGGGACCGGAGGAGAGGATGGAGCCGGCGATCAGGACGGCGATAGGGAGACGGTTCATGCAGCGCCTGTTGAATTCGAGCATAGGCCTTCGCTAGAGGGAGACGCTCGCGCATGCAATCACCTCGCGCGGATCGGAGTGACGGATGACCATCGAACTGGCTGCGGGCGACAAGGCCCCCGACTTCGACCTTGAGACCGACACCGGCCGCGTCTCGCTGGCCGCCCTCAAGGGCAAGAACGTCGTCCTCTACTTCTACCCGAAGGACGACACGACCGGCTGCACCAACGAAGCCATCGCCTTCTCGGCGCTGAAGCCGGCCTTCGAGGCCGCCGGCGCCGTGGTCATCGGCGTCTCCAAGGACACCGCCAAGAAGCACGGGAAATTCCGCGCCAAGTACGACCTCACCGTGGAGCTCGGCGCCGACCCCGAGGGCGGCGTCGTCGAGGCCTACGGCGTCTGGGGCGAGAAGGTGCTCTACGGCCGCACCTACATGGGCATCGAGCGCGCCACCTTCCTGATCGACGGCGCCGGCGTCATCCGCCGCACCTGGCGCAAGGTGAAGGTCGCGGGGCACGCCGAAGACGTCCTGGCCGCCGCCCAGGCGCTCTAACGTCACAAATTCTTGCCCCGAGCGTCGCCTGGCCGACGTTAGAGGTCATTAGGTGTTGCAGTTGCGCCGCAGCGCCCCGGCATCCTGCGAATCCGCATCGGATGTCGGTGGCGCCCAGCGCTGGAGATGCTTAGCTCAGAAAAACTAGGCCTTATCCGGCCGAATCGCGCCCGTCTGCGACGTGTTGGCGCTTGCACCGCTGTTTCCGATCATTGCATATGCCACCCGTTACCGGCGTTGGGGGGCTTGGCGATGGACGTAGCGCGCGTGAAGCGTTTGCGGCATTCGCCCCTCCAGTCTTTCCCTGAACGGCACCTCTACGTCCGCTCGCACGGCGAGATGCGCGGTTACGTCCTCTCCACACGCAACCAGCTGATCGGCGTCGGCGTCGTGGCGGCCTGCGCCGCCTGGATGCTGATCTCGACGGGCGCGATGCTGATCGGCGGCCTGTCGCAGGGCCAGAGCGAGCAGCAGCTCGTCCAGCTCCGTTCCTACTACGAGCGCCTCGGCGCCGACCGCCAGGCCCGCCTCAACAGCGCCGTCGCCCAGCTGTCCGATACCAACGGCTCGATCAACGACCTCGCCGCCTCGGTGGAGAAGCGCCACGCGGCGCTGGCCCTGCTGCTGCAGGACTTCAAGGGCGCGCCCGGCGTCCAGCAGGCCCTGGCGCCCGCCAAGCCGCGCCTGGTCGCCAATGCCTCTCCCGTCCAACGGGTCCAGGCCACCCGCCTGGATCAGGAGCGCCTGATCGTCGCCGCCGAGACCTACGCCAAGAGCCGCGCCGAGCGCCTGCGTCTGGCCTTCCGCCTCGCCGGCCTGAACCCCGACAGCTACGCCGCCCGCGGCTCGGCGCTCGGCGGTCCGCTGATCGAGACCAAGGATCCGCGCGCCCTGGCCGCCGTGCTCGACGTCGACGCCGAGTTCGCCGCCCGCATTCAGGACGCCGCCACCGACATGGGCGCCATGCGCGGCCTGGAAAGCGCCGCCGACCGCCTGCCCTTCTACAAGCCGACCACCAACCCGGCCCAGAGCTCCAGCTACGGCGTGCGGCTCGATCCCTTCACCCGCCGCCCCGCCTTCCATTCCGGCCTCGACTTCCCGGGCGCCATCGCCACCCCGATAGTCGCCACCGCCCCGGGCGTGGTGTCGTTCGTCGGCCAGCGCGCCGGCTACGGCAACACCGTCGAGATCGACCACGGCGGCGGCTTCAAGACCCGTTACGGCCACCTGTCGCGCTTCAACGTCAGCGTCGGCCAGCGGGTCGGCATCGGCCAGCGCATCGCGGCCATGGGCTCGACTGGCCGCTCGACCGGCCCCCACCTGCACTACGAAGTGTGGGTCAACGGCCGCGCCCAGAACCCCAACCGCTTCCTGAAGGCTGGAGAGTATGTTCAGCAAGCCGGCTAAGACCCCGGACGCCCTGCCCGCCTCGCCCTCGGACGCCCCGCACGGCGGCGGCAAGAAGGCCGCCCCCCGCGTCGCCTCCCTGGTCGGCGCCGACGCCAGCATTGAGGGCTCGGTCACCGGCGAAGGCGACCTGCACATCGACGGCTCGGTGAAGGGCGACATCCGCGTCGGCCGCCTGACCATCGGCGACACTGGCCATGTCGAGGGCGGCGTCTACGCCGAGACGGTGGACGTCCGCGGCCGCGTCGTCGGCTCGATCACCGCCAAGCAGGTCCGCCTCTACGGCACCGCCTATGTCGACGGCGACATCACCCACGAGCAGCTGGCCATGGAAACCGGCGCCTTCTTCCAGGGCCGCAGCCTGAAGTTCCAGCGCCCGCCGCCCCAGCCCGCCGCCCAGCCGGCGCTGGCCGCGCCGACCACCCTGCCGGAAGGCTGAGCGCAACCTCGGCCTTTACAACCGGCCGCCCGCCGCTGTATGGCCCCGCCCATGCGATCGATCATGATCATTAAGCGCACCATTAAAACCACCGGGCTCTCGGGGCCTGGGGGTGCGCGCACGATCGCCGCGTAACACCCCCAAGACCCCGCCGGATGGACGGGGTCTCAAGTGCGCAACGCCAACCATGACCCCCGCCCACCGGTTCAAACCGGAGAGCGAGACCATGGACTTTCAACAGAACCCGAACGTGAGACCCCAGACGGTCGCCATCGTCGGCGCCACCGGCGCGGTCGGCGTCGAGCTGCTCGGCTGCCTGGAGCAGCGCAACTTCCCCGT
>JAFKGN010000037.1 GCA_017307205.1 Caulobacterales bacterium | reverse complement strand
CGGCGGCGCCGGCGATGAGGAGACCGGCGGCGAGCGCCAGCCCCGACAGGCCCAATCGATACGACATGCTCACTCCCCTGAACTCAGGAGCAGCATGCAGGCGGTCGCCTGACAGACGCCCGCCGCCGGCCGTCAGCGAAATATCAGCGGAACACAGCTAGGCTTGGCTGATGTTCCGTTCTCTCACCATCGCCGTTGCACTCGGACTTGCCTCGCTCGCAAGTCCGGCCGCCGCCGACGGCCGGGCCGACCAGCAGGCCGCGCGCCGCGCCCTGGAGCGCAAGGAGATCCTGCCCCTGCCGCGTATCCTGACCACGGTCAGCCAGCGCGTGCCCGGCGACATCCTCAAGGTCGAGCTGGAACGGCGCGGCGAACGCTTCGTCTATGAGGTGCGGGTGCTTGGGCGCGATGGCCGGGTGATCGAGGTCGACGTCGACGCCCGCAGCGGCGCTGTGCTGCGCGAGGACGACGACTGAATGCGCGCCCTGGTCGTCGAGGATGATCCTGTGGTGGGGCCGGACGTGGTCCGGGCGCTGAACGACGCCGGCTTCGCGGCCGAGCTTTCGCGCGACGGGCTGGACGCCTGGCGGCGGGCCGGGGACGAAAACTTCGCCGTCGTGGTGCTGGACCTTGGCCTGCCCCGCCTCGACGGCCTGTCGGTGCTGCGGCGCTGGCGCAGCGAGGCGCGAGGCTTTCCGGTGCTGATCCTCTCGGCGCGCGGAGACTGGACCGAGAAGGTCGAAGGTATCGAGGCTGGGGCAGACGACTATCTGGCCAAGCCATTCCAGGTCGGCGAACTGACCACGCGCGTGCGGGCCCTGGTGCGGCGCAGCGCGGGGCTCGCCTCGCCGGTGCTGCAGGTCGGCGACCTCGTCATCGACGGTAGACGGATGACGGTGACCCAGGGCGGCGCCCCGGTGCGCCTGTCGCCGCTGGAGTTTCGCCTGATCGACTACCTGGGCCACAACGCCGACCGGGCGGTCTCGGCGGGGGAGTTGGCCGAACAACTCTACGGTGGTGACGCTGCGGACACCAACTCCATCGAGGCGCTGATCGTACGGCTGCGGCGCAAGATCGGCCCGCGCGCCATCGAGACCCATCGCGGGTTCGGCTATCGGCTCTCGGCCGCGCCTTGAGACCGTCCTCGCTCCGCCTGCGGCTGCTACTGGGCGGCAGCGTCGCCATCCTGGCCGCCCTGGCCGTCGCCTGGCTGGCGATGACCTGGCTGTTCGGCCGCCATGTGGAGCGCCGTGAAGCCGAGGCCCTGACGCGGGTCGGAGTGATGTTGGCCGGCGCCCTTCGCGCTCCGGCCGATCCGCTGGCGCTCGACGCCGAGCCGACGGACCCCCGGTTCGAGACTCCATCGAGCGGCCTCTACTGGCAGGTCTCGTCGGCCTCGGGTGTGCTGCGGTCGCGCTCCTTGTGGGACCAGGGCCTGCCCGTCGGCGAGACGTCGCCGAGCGAATGGCGGATCAGCAAGATCGATGGCCCGTTCGGCCGCCGCCTGCTGGTGGTGACGCGGCGGATCGAGATGACGGGCCGGCCAGTGAGAATCGCCGTCGCCACCGACGCGGCGCCCCTCGTCGCGGCGCAGGGCGAGTTCGCCCTTGAGCTGGCGGGCTTCATGGCGGTGCTGGGGCTGG
>JAFKGN010000165.1 GCA_017307205.1 Caulobacterales bacterium | reverse complement strand
GCCGCACCCTCGACGTGCTGTTCATCTGGCTCGGGATGGCCGGCGGTCCGGCCATGGTCATGGCGCTGGAACGCGGCGGCCGCGCCGCGCTGGAGGACGCCGCCCGCGAGCAGGCCTCGGCCATGCTGCTGATCACCGCGCCGGCCGCCGTCGGCCTCGCCCTCGTGGCCGGGCCGCTCTGCGAACTGATGGTCGGCGAGGCCCTGCGCGCCGACGCCGCCCGCGTCACGCCCTGGGTCGCGGCCAGCGCCCTGATCAGCGGCCTGACCACCTACTATTTCTCGCAGGCCTTCACCCTGGCCCGCCGCACCGGCCTGCTGCTGCTCGCCCTGGCGATCCCGGCGATCGGAAACCTGGCGCTGAACCTCGTCCTGACCCCGCGCTTCGGCCTCGACGGCGCCCTGTGGGCCACGGTCGCCGGCTACGGCGTCGGCGGCCTGAGCGCCTGGCTGCTCGGCCGTCGGGTCTGCGCCCTGCCGATTCCCTGGCGGACGGTTGAGCGCGTGGCTCTGGCCTGCGCGGCGATGAGCCTCGCCGTGTCCGCGATCCCGGCCTTCGGCGGCGTGGCGGAACTGAGTCTGAAAGCCGGGGTCGGCGCCGCCGTCTACGGCGCCCTCATCATTTGGTTCGACGCCGGCTTGCGCCATCGCGCGCTCGGCATCGCCCAGACCCTGCGCCGGAGGGCCGCCGCATGACCGCCCACATCACCGAATGGCTGGTCGACAACGCCGCCTGGGCAGACGCCCAGCCGCGGCTGTCGGTCCTGATCCCGTTCTGGCGCGACGATCCCGCACGCCTGCTGGCGGCGCTCGATCGCGAAGAGGCGTCCACCGAGATCGTGCTGCTCGACGACGGCTCAGGCGACGAGGCCCTCGCGCAGCGCGTGGCGGAGGCCGTGCAGGCCGCCCGCCTGCCGGTGCGTTACGTCCGCCTCTCAGCGAACGAGGGCCGCGCCAAGGGCCGCAACCGACTTACTCGTCACGCCCGCGCCGCCACCTTCCTGTTCCTCGACAGCGACATGCTGCCGGACCGCGGCGATTTCCTGCGGGCCTGGACGGGCCTGGCGACCGAAGGCGGGCCGATGGTCGCTTTCGGCGGCTTCTCGCTGGACCAGACGCCGGTCACCCGTGAGCACGCCCTGCACCGGGCCATGGCGCTGCACAGCGACTGCACCCCGGCGGCGGAACGCGCCCTGCAGCCGGAGAAGCACGTGTTCACTTCCAACCTGATGGTCCGCCGCGCGGTGTTTGAAACCGTGGCCTTCGACGAGGGCTTCTCGGGCTGGGGTTGGGAGGATGTCGAGTGGGCCATGCGCGTCGCCGCTCGCTGGCCGATCGCCCACGTCGACAATCCCGCCAGCCATCTGGGCCTCGACCGGGCCGCCACCATCGCCGCCAAGTACGAGCAGTCCGCCGCCAACTTCGCCCGCGTCGTCGCCGCCCACCGCGAGGTGGTCAGCAGCTACCCCAGCTACAAGGTCGCCCGACTGCTGCGCCTCGTTCCGGCGCGCGGCCTGTGGCGGCCGATGATCAAGGCCGTGGCGCTGGCCGACCTCGCGCCGATCCCGCTCCGCGCCTTCTCCATGCGACTTTACCGCGCCGCCCTCTACGCCGAGGCTGTCCGATGAACGCCATGTCCTACGCCGACTCCTATCAGC
>JAFKGN010000164.1 GCA_017307205.1 Caulobacterales bacterium | reverse complement strand
GTTCGCGGCTGCGGAAGGTCTCGTCGGTGCGGGCGATCAGGGCGGCGGCGGCCGCCTGGGCCGCCTCCTCGGCATGGGCGCGCATCAGTTCCGCCTGCATTTCGGCCTGCTCGTCGATCATCCGCAGTCGGGTCTCGGACTCGGCGCAGCGGCCTTGCAGCTCCCAGGCCCGCGCCTCGGCGGCGGCGGCCCGTTTGCGCTCCATCATGGCCCAGGCGAGGGCCACGACCGCGACCAAGGCGGCGATGACGACGGCGATCAGCTCAGGCGAAACGGCGTTCATGCTCCGTTCCTAGCGCGAGTCCGGCGATGACGAAAGCGCGTCGCTTCTCCGTCCCCAACCTGCGTCATCCTGAGCAGGGCGCGTAGCGGCCGTGTCGAAGGACGCAATGCGGTCGTGGCGGTCGGGCGGCGCGGAAATGCTCTGCGTCCTTCGACACGCGCCTGCGGCGCTGCTCAGGATGACGAACTTTGTGGGGGCGTCGGCCTAAGCCGGCCGCCGCGCCCGCATCGCCTGGGCGATGGTGCCGTCGTCCAGCCAGTCGAGGTCGCCGCCGACCGGCACGCCGCGCGCCAGCATCGTCACGCTCACGCCGGAGGCGCCCAGCCGTTCGGCCACGTAGTGGGCGGTGGTCTGGCCGTCGACGGTGGCGGGCAGGGCGAGCACCGCCTCTCGCACGACGCCGTCGCCGGCTCGGGTCAGCAGGTCGTTGATCCGCAGGGCTTCGGGACCGCGCCCGTCCAAAGCTGAGAGCAGGCCGCCGAGCACGTGATAGCGGCCCTTGAAGGCGCCCGCGCGCTCCATGGCCCACATGGCGCCGACTTCCTCGACGACGCACAGCAGGGTCGCGTCACGTTCGCTGTCCGAACAGACCGTGCAGGGATCGCTGGTGTCGAGCGCGCCGCAGGTGGTGCAGGTCAGCACCCGATCCCGGGCTGTGGCCATGGCGTCGGCCAACGGACCGAGCAGTTGCTCGCGCTTCTTCAGCAGGGCCAGCGCCGCGCGGCGCGCCGAACGCGGCCCCATGCCCGGCAGCTTGCCGAGCAGGGCGATCAGTCGCTCGATTTCAGGCCCCGCCGTCGCGCCCAAGTTAGAACGGCAGCCCCGGCATGCCGCCCATCATCCCGGCCATCGGGCCGGCGGCTTCGCGCATCATCTCGGCCTGCTTGGCGTCCAGCTTGCGCTTGGCGTCGGCGTGGGCCGCCACGATCAGGTCGGCGACGACGTCGCCTTCACCCGGCGTCAGCAGGCTGTCGTCGATCACCACGCCGGACAGCGCGCCGCCGCCCTTAAGCGTCACGGTCACCATGCCGCCGCCGCTGGTCCCCTCGACGGACAGCTCGGCGAGCTTCGCCTGGGCGTCGGCCAGCTTCTGCTGCATGGCCTGGGCCTGTTTCATGATCGAGCCGAGATCTTTCATCGCGCTACGCTAGTCCTCACTGGAGTTGTTGTTCTCGATGCCCTGCTCGGCGTCGGCCTCGGCGGCGATCTGGGCCTCGTCCTCCGCCACATAGTCGGCCGGGACCACCGGCGGGGCGATCCGCACCTCGACGATCTCGGCGCCGGGGAAGGCGTCCATCACCGAACGGACGAAGGGATCGGCCTCGATCTCGGCCCGCTGTTCGCGGCGCTCGCGCTTCTCGCGCTCCCAGGCGCT
>JAFKGN010000126.1 GCA_017307205.1 Caulobacterales bacterium | reverse complement strand
TTTGATGGTAATGTCGACCTTGGCTACGGCGATGACTTGCTGGTGAATACCGGCTGGATCACCGGCGCTGCCTACCTGGGTTTTGGGAACGATCGCTATGAAGGCGCGGCCGCGCAAAGCGCCGTGAAAGTCTACGGCGAAGAGGGCGGCGACACCCTTCTCGGCGGCGCCTTCGCCGACCGGCTTGAGGGCGGCGCGGGCGACGATTTTCTCACCGGCGGGGACGGCGCGGACATACTCGTCGGCGGGGCTGACACGGATATACTGAGCGGTGGGCTTGGAGCGGACATCCTGACCGGCGGCGCGGGGCAAGACGCGTTCCGTGATACGGCAGCGGGCCTTAACGGCGACACCATCACCGACCTGGCGCTGGGCGAGACGATCGTCATCACCGACGCCGACTTGGCGAGCTTCAGTTTTTCGCTGACCGGCTCAACCCTGACCTACACCGGCGGCAGTCTGACCCTGCAGAACAAGCCTCCCGCCCTCAAGCTGGTGGCCGGCGCTGCGAGTGGCGGAGGCGTTGAGCTGCACCTGTCGTCCAAGACGACGCCGGAATCCTTGGGCCCCGACTTTAACGGCGACGGCCGCTCGGACCTGTTCTGGCGCAACGACAATGGATGGATTTCCAGTTGGCTCGGCCAAGCCGGTGGTGGTTTCACCGGCGACGCGGCAGTCGGCGGGACAGTGTCGAGCGCCTGGAATGTCGAAGGTGTCGGTGACTTCAATGGAGACGGATGTTCCGACCTGTTCTGGCGTGATGACAATGGTTGGCTCGCGAGCTGGCTCGGCCAGGACGGCGGCGGCTTCGTCGGCGACGCCTCGTTAGGAGGGATGGTGTCGAGCGCCTGGAAGGTTGAAGGCGTCGGTGATTTCAACGGCGACGGCTGTTCGGACTTGTTTTGGCGGGACGACAACGGGTGGATCACGGCTTGGCTTGGCCAGGCCGGTGGCGGCTTTGCCGCTGCCTCAGCCGTGGGGGGCACGGTATCGCTTGACTGGAAGCCGCTCGCTTTCGGCGACTTCGATGGCGACGGGCGATCGGATATTCTTTGGCGCAATGAGAATGGCCAGACTGCAGTGTGGCAGGGTCAGGCGAATGGCGAGTTCACGGCCGGTCCCACGGCCACCCCTTCAGTGGCGGCAGGTTGGACGCTCGTCGGAGTGGCCGATTTCGATGGCAATGGCCGTGCGGATCCACTGTGGCGCAACGACGCCGGCGCGTTGAATGGCTGGCTAGGCCAAGCCAATGGCGGGTTCAGCTACAACTACGGCGTAAGCCAGGCCGTTTCTCCAGCTTGGAAGATCGTCGGCATCGGCGACTACAGCGGAGATGGTCGCGCCGATATTCTGTGGCGCAACGACAACGGCTTTATCGCAAGCTGGATCGGCCTGGAGAGCGGCAGATATGCTTCTGATCCCGCCATTGGCGGTAGCGTCTCTACGGATTGGTGGACGGTGTAAGGCAGCCTGGATACGTGTCTCCATCGAAGGGCATTCGCCGGTCTCGGGAATTATTTCCACGACGCCTTCGAGGTCCGCTACACCGCGTCCACCAATACGGCGGCGGCTACACCGAATACGTCGCCCGCACGGGCTAGGAAGCGCCGGGCCTGCACCCGGGCGGGTAGGGCGCTCAGCACGCCGACGGCCTCAGTGGCCGATGAGATACAGCGAAAACGCGTGCCCGGTGTCGCTCACCTTGCCCGCGATGCCGAGCACCTGCCAGGCCAGCGACCAGACCGCCCCCAGGACGAAGGCCGGGTGCAGCCTTCGCCGCGTCGCAAGGTCGTAGGCGCCGAGGGCGACGATCAGTAGAACGCTGAAGCCGAACATGTCGACAAACTGCCCCGGCACGGATCGGCCGAGCGGCGCGGAGATGATGTGATTGAGCAGGCGGTTGAAGCCGGGCGCGCTGATGTGGAAAAGGCTCAGCAACATCAGGCGTTTGTGGGCGGACGGGGCACCCCGCAGCAGAAGCCCCGCCGCGACCAGGCCTGCGAAGCTGATGGTGTTGGTCATCTGAATCGGCAGGAAGACCGGCGTCGCATGGGTGACCGCGTAGCGCGCGGTGCTGCTGACCAGCGCCGTGGCGGGGCCGAGCACCACCATCACCGCCGCCAGCCCTGCGCCTGCCAGGCCGAGGCGCTTGTGAAACTCGACACGGTGGCTGCGGATCAGGGCCAACTGAACCGCAAACAGGACCAGCCACCCCACGAACACGACCGCGTGCACGTGCACGATCAGCGGATAGTCGAGGCCGCGGTCGCGGATATGCACGAAGCTGTTCTTGCCGAAGCCGGACAGCGCTCCGATCCAGACAAAACCGACCATCATCAGGAAGGCGTTGCGATCAGCCCTGTGCCACGGGGCGAAGCGCGTGCTGCTGGAGATGCTCGTCGTGGTTGCGCCCCGGAACCTGCAACGAAGAACAAGCTCTAGAGCGCTCCGCTTCGCGACGTAAGACCAAGTCGCCTGAGGAGGCTATGTCCAGCTCTGCTCCGAGATCCGCCGCACCGCGTCCGCCAGTCGCCCTGCGCCCGCGATCTTCACGCCCGCCGCCTCGCCGACGCCGGTCGGCGCGAGGGCCTTGGTGAAGCCCAGCTTCGCCGCCTCCTTCAGCCGCGACTCCGCCCGGCTGACAGGCCGCACCTCGCCCGAGAGACTGATCTCCCCGAACACCACGCAATCCTGCGGCAGGGCTTCATCGAGAGCCGAGGAGGCCAGCGCCGCCGCCGCCGCCAGATCCGCCGCCGGTTCAGTGATGCGCAGGCCGCCGGCCACGTTGAGGTAGACGTCACGGTTGCCCAGCCCGAGGCCGCAGCGCGATTCCAGCACGGCCAGCACCATGGCGAGGCGCCCCGAGTCCCAGCCCACCACCGCCCGGCGCGGGGTGCCGTAGGCCGAGGGAGCCACCAGCGCCTGGAACTCAACCAGCACCGGGCGCGAGCCCTCGATGCCGGCGAACACCACCGAGCCCGCCGCCCGCGCGCCGCCTTCACCGAGGAACAGGGTGGAGGGATTGCGCACCTCGCGCAGGCCTGCGTCGCCCATCTCGAAGACGCCGATCTCGTCGGTCGCCCCGAAGCGGTTCTTGGCGCCGCGCAGGATGCGGAACGGATAGCCGCGCTCGCCTTCGAACGAGAGGACGGCGTCGACCAGGTGTTCCACCACACGCGGCCCCGCGATCTGGCCGTCCTTGGTCACGTGGCCGACGAGGATGACGGCGATGGTCTTCTTCTTGGCCAGCCGCACCAGCTCCTGGGCGCAGGCGCGCACCTGGGTCACCGAGCCGGGCCCCGCCTCGTGGGCGTCGCTCCACATGGTCTGGATGGAGTCGATGATCACCAGGTCAAAGGCGTCACGCTTCAATCCGTCAAGGATCTCGCGCAGCGAGGTCTCGGCCGCCAGCTTCACCGGCGCCTGCGCCAGGCCCATGCGGGCGGCGCGGCTGCGGATCTGCTCCACCGCCTCTTCGCCGGAGATGTAGGCCACCTTCGAGCCCCGCGCGGCGGCGCCCGCCGCCGCCTGCAGCAGCAGGGTGGATTTGCCGACCCCGGGGTCGCCGCCCACGAGGATGGCCGAGCCCGGCACCACCCCTCCGCCGAGCACGCGGTCGAACTCTTCCACTCCGGTGAAGAAGCGGGGCGGGGCGGGGGTGTCGCTCTCCAGGCCTTCAAAGGCGAGGCCGCGCGCCTTGCTGGGCTTGCTGGCGCTCAGGCTGCCTGGGGCGCGGCTCTGCACCTCCTCGACCAGGGTGTTCCAGGCGTTGCAGCCCGTGCACTGGCCGGCCCACTTCGAATGGACCGTCCCGCAGGACTGGCAGGCGTAGACGGCGCCGTCGCGGGCCATGGCGTTCCTTAAGCGTGGAGGCGAAGCCTAGACGGCGCCGCGATAGGTGCGCTGCGCGCGCAGCGGCAGCCGGGTCAGGATCTCGTAGGCCGTGGTCCCGGCGGCGGCGGCGACATCGTCGACCAGCGCGTTCGGCCCCAACAGCTCGACCTTGTCGCCGGGCCTTGCGTCAGTTTCGGTCACATCGACGGCGATGAGGTCCATGGAGACGCGCCCGAGCAGCCGACGCGGAACGCCGTCGAACGCCGCGAAGGCGGCCGGGCTGGCGTTGCGCGGATAGCCGTCGGCATAGCCGGCCGCCAGGATGGCGACGTCCAGCGGCGTCTCGGCGACGAAGACCGCGCCATAACCCACGCTCTCGCCCGGCTGCACCCGGCGCACCTGCAGGATCGGCGCTTCGACAGTCGCCACGGCCCGCAACCGCGCGTCGGGTGTGGCCAGCGGGCCGCCGCCATAGAGGCTGATCCCCGGCCGGGCGACATCGAAGGCATAGTCCGACCCCAGGAAGACGCCCGCCGAGTTGGCGAAGCTGGCTCGCACGTCGGGGAACAGGGCGCGGGCGGCGATGAAGCGCTCAAGCTGCTGGCCGTTCAGCGCATGGCCCGGCTGGTCGGCGCAAGCCAGGTGGCTCATCACCAGATCGAGACGCAGCCGCCCTTCGCCCGCCAGGCGCTCGGCCTCATCGAAGCTGACGCCCAGACGGTTCATGCCGGTGTCGATGTGCAGCACGGCCGGCAGGCGCTCGCCGGCGAAGGCGATCCAGGCCTCGGCCTGATCGAGGCTGCTGAGCACCGGCGTCAGGCGGGCGGCCTCAAGGCGCGGCCCGGCGCCGGGCGTCATGCCGTCCAATACCTGGATGCTCGCCACCCTGTCCCCCAGCGCGACGCGCAGGGCTTCGCCCTCGGCCAGGCGGGCGACGAAGAAGCTGCGCACGCCTTCGGCCCACAGCCGTCCGGCGACGGCCCCGGCGCCCAGGCCATAGCCATCCGCCTTGACCGCCGGCGCGATCTCCACCCCGGCCTCGGCCCGCAGAAGGCGATAGTTGTCGGCGAGGGCGTCCAGATCGACGGTAAGCGTGGCTCCGGTCACCGGGGCTCGAACCGGCCTTCGCGGGCGAGGTTGCCGAACTTCACGGTGTCGGCGTGGAAGGCGAGGCGCACCGTGCCGATCGGGCCGTGACGCTGTTTGCCGATAATGACTTCGGCCTGGTTGTTCACCTTCTCGAGGTCCTCTTGCCACTGCAGGTGTTCGGGCGTGCCCTCCTTAGGCTCGGCCCGGCCCAGATAATAGGCCTCGCGGTAGACGAACATCACGCAGTCGGCGTCCTGCTCGATCGAGCCGGATTCCCGCAGGTCGGACAGCTGCGGCCGCTTGTCGTCCCGCTGCTCGACCTGACGCGAAAGCTGCGACAGGGCGATGATCGGAACACTAAGTTCCTTGGCCAAGGCCTTGAGACCCATGGTGATCATCGAGACTTCCTGCACCCGGTTCTGAGCGCTGGCCCCGCCGCCGCCGTCACCGCCGGTGGTGATCAGCTGCAGGTAGTCGACGACGATCAGGTCGAGCCCGACCATCCGCTTCAGGCGACGCGCCCGGGCGGTCAACTTGGCGATGGACAGGCCGCCGGTGGCGTCGATGTAGAAGGGCGCGTCCTGGATCTCCAGCGCGGCGTCCCGCAGGCGACCGAACTCGCTGGCGTCGATCTCGCCTTTGCGCAGGCGATCGGACGACACGCCGGAAACGTCGGCGAGCATACGCATCGACAGCTGCTCGGCGCTCATTTCCAGCGAGTAGAAGGCGACGACGCCGCCGTTGACGGTCTTCTTGCTGCCGTCCGGCTGCGGCTCCCAGGCGTAGCTCTTGGCCACGTGGAAGGCGATGTTGGTCGCCAGCGCCGTCTTACCCATCGACGGGCGTCCGGCGAGGATCAGCAGGTCCGAGGGGTGCAGGCCGCCGAGCTTCTGGTCCAGATCGATCAGGCCGGTGGAGATGCCGGCCAGGGCGCCGTCGCGGCCGAAGGCTTCGGCCGCCATTTCCAGGGCGCCGCTCAGCGCCTTGCCGAAGTCCACGAAGCCTTGGTCGCTGCCGCCGGTCTCAGCCAGGTTGTAGAGTTGCTGTTCGGCCGCTTCGATCTGGTCACGGGCGCTGCGGCCGTCCTCGGTCCCCTGGGCGGTGGTGGCGATTTCACCGCCGACGCGGATCAGCTCGCGGCGCAGCGCCAGGTCGTACACAGCACGGGCGTAGTCGGGCGCGTTGGCCGCCGGCGGCGCGCGGTCGACGAGGTCGGCCAGGTAGCGCAGGCCGCCCAGTTCCTCGAACGCCGGGTCGGCCTTGAACTGCTCGGCCAGCAGGATCGGGTCGGCCAGCTGGCCCTTGCGGATGTGGGTCTCCACCGCGCCGAACAGGCGCGCATGGAAAGGCTCATAGAAATGGCGGGCCTGCAGTCGGTCGCTCAGCCGTTCATAGGCGGCGTTGTCGTACAGCAGGGCGCCCAGCAAGGCTTGCTCGGCCTCAAGGTTCGACGGCGCGACATTCGGCGCGGGATCGTTCGAGACGGGGCGGAGGTCGAGGACGGGGACGATAGCCATTCGTTAATCAGTAGCGAAGGGTGCGGCGCGAAACGATGCGGCGTTCTGCGCCTTCCACATGATTCCTGCACCCTGTGGATGATCCGCGCCCGCTACGTCGAATAAGGTCGCAGCGATGTCCGAATCCCTTTCGCTCCGCCTTGCCGCCGAAATCGACCTGCCGGCCCTCAGAACCTTGATGGACCTGGCGATCGCCGACCTTCTCAAGCCCTTTCTGCCGCCGGAAGGCGTCGCCGCCTCGTTCGAAGTGATGGGGCTCGACAGCCAGCTGGTGCGTTGGAGCCGGCGGGCGACGCTGTTCGGCGGCGACCATTCGGCCGGGCGCGACGCCCGGATGCTGGATCCGACTACGGAGCCGGCGCGGGTGAGGGCGATGTACACCCATCCGCACTTCACGCGGCGCGGCGTCGGCCGTCGCGTGCTCGACGCCTGCGAGGCGGCGGCGCGGGCCGAAGGTTTCCAAAGCTGCGAGATGGCCGCCACCCTCGCGGGCGAACCGCTCTACCGCGCCTGCGGCTACGCCCCGATCGAGCATTTCACCGCCACCACCAGCGGCGGCTACGCCGTGCCGCTGGTCCGCATGGGCAAGGCCCTGGTCTGATATTGCTGAAAAGCCAAGGGCCGGACGCTTGCGCGTCCGGCCCCCCAGCCCCTGGTCTCGTTCGGACCTTAGAAGGTCCAGGTCAGCTTGCCGTAGTAGTAGCCGCCGTTGATGCCGAACGGCGAGAACGTCGGATACTGGGTCACATAGGCGTTGGAGTTCTGCTGCAGCTGGTGCTGGCGCAGCAGGCCGTTGATCCGGTTCGGGTACTTGTTGAACAGGTTGTTCGCTCCGGCCGTCAGCTTCAGACCCTCGAGCACCTCGTAGCTGACCTCCAGGTCGGTCACCACGGCGGCGTCGATCTTGGTCTCACGCCAGGTCGCGTCGAAGCCGTCCAGGCTCATGCCGCTGGCGGGGCCGAACACCGACTCCTTCAGCGACACGCTCCACTTGTCGAGGTTCCAGGTGCCGCCCGCCACGACGCGGTAGCGCGGCGCCGCGGACTCCAGGTTGGCGATCGAAGCGCGGTCGAAGAGCGAGACGCCCGCGGCCAGCTGCGACGGCGGCGCCGCGATGCGGGTCACCTTGGTGTCGGTGTAGTTGGCGGTCAGCACCCAGTCGACCGTGCCGTAGGCGTCGAAGTCGCTGGCATAGCTCATCACGAAGTCGGCGCCCTTGGTGCGGGTGTCGAGACCGTTGGTGAACAGGCTGACGCCGATGCTCCAGTTGGCGTTGGTGTAGATCGACGGATCGATCTGCACGCCGTTGGCCGCCAGGGCCGCGAGCACCGCCGGTGAACGCAGCAGCGCTTTGTTCGAGGCGTCGCCGTAGAGCGTGCCGGAGCCGACGATGCGGTCCTTGATCTCGATCTGGTAGGCGTCGAACGTGATCGACAGGCGCGAGATCGGGTGGGCCACGAAGCCGAAGCTGTAGTTGGTCGACTTTTCCGGCTTCAGGCCGTTGATCCCCAGCAGGGCGGCGCCCGGCGAGTTCGGAGGCAGCTGGCCGCTGATCGAGCTCGGCGAGACGTTGATCCCGGCGTAGTAGCCTTCGGCCAGGGTCGGGGCCCGGAAGCCGCTTGAGACCGTGCCGCGCAGGGCGAACAGCTCGGTGAAGTCGTAGCGGCCGGTCAGCTTGGCCACCGTGGTTTCACCGAAGTCCGAGAACTTGCCGTAGCGCAGGGCCGCGTCGAGCTTCAGGCCGTCCACAGGGCTCGCCGCCAGGTCGACATAGGCCGCCTTGGAGTCGCGCTTGTAGTTGCCAGCGTTGATCGGGGCGAAGCCGTAGTACGACTGCGAACCGCCCTTGTAGTAGGAGGCCGGGTCGCCGGCGGCGATGCCGTAGCCGTCTTCCCGATACTCCAGGCCCGCCGCGAAGGTCATCGGCTCGGTGAAGCCGACGTCGATGGTCTTGGTCACGTCGAACGTGGTCGTCCACTGGTCGGCCATGAACGAGCCGGCCACGATGTTGCGCGGCGTGTAGCCGGGCGTCGTCAGGGTCGAGGTGTCCTTGTAGAGGTCGGCGTTGGCCGTCTGCATCACGGTCAGTTTGACGTCGTCGCGGCCGTAGGTGCTGGCTAGGTCCCAGGTCCAGTCGCCCACTTCGCCCATGGCGCCGAGGGTGAAGGAGTAGTCCTGCTCGTCCGAGCGCAGGCGCGGATCGAAGCCGTACTGGAAGGGAATGTCGGTCGGCGACTTGCCGGTGACGACGTTGGGCAGGCGGTAGTTCTCGTGCGCCTGGGCGAACTTATCGCCGTAGCTGCCGAAGCTGTAGATCTCGACGCCGTTCGGCAGTTCGTAGCCGGCGTTATAGCTGATCGTGCTGATGCGGTACTGCGGGTCGCCCGCGATCAGGTTCAGGTTCGGGTAGCCCGGCGCATTGACGATCTGCGGATAGCTGCGGGCCGGGCTGTTCACGGCGCCGGCGTTGTGCGGGCCGTTGTAGGTGCGCGGGTCGGCGACGCCGCGGAAGCTGAAGCCGTGGTACTTGGTCTCGGCCGTCACGTTGACGTAGGCGTTCTCGAAGGGCTCGAAGCCGCCGTTGAAGGCCAGGGCGCCCGTGCGGCCGCCGCCGTCGATATATTCGCCGCCGGTCGCGGTGATCTGGCCGCCGCTGCTGCGCTTCTTCTGAATGATGTTGATGACGCCGGCGATGGCGTCGGAGCCGTATTGCGCGGCCGCGCCGTCGAGCAGCACTTCAACGTGGTCGATCGAGGCGACCGGAATGAAGTTCAGGTCGGTGGTGGCGCCGCCTTGGTACGGCCCGCCGAGCACCGCGAGGTTCGACGTGCCGTGCCGGCGCTTGCCGTTGACCAGCACCAGGGCGTGGTTGGGCGAAACGCCGCGCAGCTTGGCCGACAGGGTCATGGCGGCGGCGTCGCCGCCGAAGGCCTGGGCGGTGAACGACGGAACGTTCTGGGCCAGCGACTGAATCAGGTCCGGCTGGCCGGTCTTGGTCAGCAGGTCGGCGCCGAGCACCTGGATAGGGGCGGGGCTGTCGACGGCCCGAAGACCGCTCACACGGGTGCCGGTGACGATGACTTCCTCGACATCGGCCTGCTGCGCCATCGCGGCGCCCGCGCTGAGCATGAGACCGGCCGAGACGCCCGCGAGAAGCAGCGCGCGTTGAGTGTACTTAGGCAATGGATGACCCCCGTGTTGCTGTTGGGCCGTCCTGATCGTCACTCCCTGGTCGCCTGGATCTGGGCCGGTTCCGACACCGGCGCGTCCCTGCGTTGAGGAAAGGAGATCATTCCGAAGCGCTGCGAACAGGGGTTCGGGTGGAATTTTCTGCTGATCCCGCAAAGAAGGGTCGCAATGCGCGCGTTTGCGAGCAGCGCTGCTGCAAAAACGCACTTTTCACGATGTGAGAGGCGCGGGGGCGGGAAATTATACCTGCGTGACAATTCTCTGATCGCGAGAAAAAGGGCGCGGACCTCGCGGCCCGCGCCCTGAATTTCTCAAGCCTTTGAAGGCTTAAGCTACCAGTTGTAGCTGATCCGCCCGTAGAGGAATCGGCCGTTGAAGCCGAACGGCGAATAGCTCGGGAAGCCCACGGAGCCCGTGGGGCTGTTGATCGTCGCCGGGGTGGCGTTGGGATATTCGTCGAACAGGTTGTTGACCCCCAGCGCCAGGCCGACGCCCTTCGGCAGGGTGTAGCGGCCTTCGATGTCGACCAGGGTGGCGCTGCCGGTCTCGTAGTCGAGGCTGGGGTTGTTGTTCGGCACCAGCACGCTGTCGTAGTTGGTGGCCTTCAACGAGGCGCCCCAGTTGTCGTTCGACCAGTCGACAGTGGCCACCAGCTTACGCTGCGGCGTGCCGCGCTCGTAGGAGAGCACGTTGCCGCGGTCGAACAGGAAGGCCGGCTGCGACGCCGAGGTGATCAGCGGCAGGTCGGGGGTGCGGGTCACGTCGGTGTGGTTGAAGTTGGCGGCGCCCGTGAAGTCGAAGCGGCCGAGCGTGTCGGTGTTCCAACGATAGCGGGCCACGACGTCGACGCCCTGGGTCGTCGTCTCGACGCCGTTCAAGAAGAACTGGGCGGCGCTGACGCCGAACGGCGAGAGAATCGTCTGGATGGCGTCGACCAGGGCCTGGCTCTGATTCGGCCCGACCACGCCGAGATTGTCGGACAGCACGATGCGATCCTTGATCTCGATGCGATAGGCGTCGACCGTCACGTCGAAGCCGGCGGCCCGGATCACCGCGCCCAGGCTGTAGTTGACCGAGGTCTCCGGCTTCAGCGGCTTGGCGCCGAGCGCCAGCGCCACCGGGTCGTTGACCCGGAACTTGCCGCTCTCGATCAGGGTGGAGACCGGCTGTCCGCCGATCACGGTGGTGACCAGATTGGTCGCCGTGTAGCTGAAGTACTGCTGCTGCAGGGCAGGCGACTTCACGCCGCTGGAGATCGCCCCGCGCAGGGCGAAGGCCGGGGTGAAGTCGTAGCGGGCCGACAGCTTGCCGGTGCCCTTGGATCCGAAGTCCGAGTAGTCCTCGTAGCGGCCGGCGGCGCCGACCAGGAACTTGTCGGTCACCTGGCCTTCAAGGTCGACGTAGGCCGACCAGTTGTGGCGCGAGATGTCGATGGCGTTCGACGGACGGAAGCCGCCGAAGCCCTGGCTGAGCGGGGCGCCGGCGAACGGACCCTTGCTGTAGGATTCCGGCTGGCCGGGCGAAACCTTGAAGCCTTCGTCGCGGTACTGAAGACCCCAAGCCACGTTGAGGGGCTCGGCGAATCCAACCTCGAAGCCGCGGCTCACGTCGAGGTCGACGATCGTCTGATCGTAGGCCAGGGCGCCGGCGTAGAAGTTCTTCGGGCTGCTCGGGCCGTAGGTGACGTTGATCGAGTTGTTGGTGTGGTAGTCGAGCTCGTTCTTGCCCCACGACACCGAAAGGTCGGTAGCCCAACCGGCCACCTCGCCCTTGATGCCGCCCGCCGTGGTGTAGTCCTTGATCTCCGCGGCGATGATCGGGAGGTAGCCGCCCGGATAGACCGCCGTCAGGTTGCCGGCGCTGTTGTACGGACGGGCCGTGGCCGGCGACTCGCTGTCGCGGTGCTGGTAGCCCGCGTAGCCGTAGAGCGACCAGACGTCGTTCAGCGGCAGGCCGGCGTTGGCCCATAGCGAATAGCTCTCGACCTTCGGATCGCCGAAGCGGCCGATCACCTTGGCGGTCCCGTAGTTCGGCAGCGCCGCCAGGTTCAGATAGTCGGAGCGGTTGGTGGGCTGGCGGTTGGCGTACTCGCCGGAGACCGTCAGGAACCCGTCGTTGGGCAGGGAGAAGCCCTGCCAGGCGGCGACTGACTGGGTCACGCCGTCCTTGGCGTCGCGCGAGCCGCGCGCCGTCTCCACGGTCGTGTTGTAGACGCCGTAGTTGTAGGTGACGCCGCCGCCCGAGCTGGCTTCGCGCAGGCGCAGGTTGATCACCCCGGCGATGGCGTCGGCGCCGTACTGGGCCGAGGCGCCGTCGCGCAGGATTTCCACGCTGCCCAGCGCCACCGCCGGCACGGTGTTCAGGTCGAAGGCCGTCGAGCCGCGGCCGATCGAGCCGTTGACGTTGACCAGGGCGCCGATGTGGCCGCGGATGCCGTTGATCAGCACCAGCGTCTGGTCGGGCGCGAGGCCGCGCAGGGTGGCCGGGCGAACGTGGTCCGTGCCGTCGGTGATGGCAGGGCGCGGGAAGTCGATGGCGGGCGCCAGGCTCGACAGCGACTGGGCCAGCTCCGTGCCGGTGCCTTGGCGGGTGAGGGCGGCGTTGTCGATCACGTCGACCGGGGCCAGGGTTTCGAGCCGCGAGCGATTGGCGGCGCGGGTGCCGGTGACCACGATCTCCTCGACGGCGGTGTCGCTGGGCGCGGTCTGCGCCAGGGCCTGGCCGGCCCAAAGCGAGGCCGCCGAGGCGGCGGCCAGCAGGTATGCGCGATAAGCCATTGTTTTAATTCCCCTTCATGCGGCCGTGGGAGGCGGCTGCGCGACACGTCACGTATGTGTCGCTAAACGCGGCTTGAAGGGGTTCGGACGGCGAGTTTTGCTCTCGTCGACTTTAGTTTTGCCAACTGTGACGTTTTGGCGACAATGTCAAAAGCGTGACCATTGTTCGGCGAGCGATGTTCAGATCGCATCGGGAAAAGAAAAAGGGCGGTCCGTCACCGGACCGCCCTCGATCTTTTCGGAAGGGAAGAACGCCTTAGTAGGCGGCTTCGGCTTCCAGCTGGCCGGCGCCGCCTTCCAGCAGGTCGGCAGCGGCCTGTTCGTCGGCGAGACGCTCTTCCTCGAACTGCGAGGCGATCACGTTCTCACCGCGCGCTTGGCGTTCGGCTTCGTCCTGGCTGCGGGCGATGTTGATGTTCACCGAGACGGTGACTTCAGCGTGCAGCTTCACCTTCACGTTGTGAACGCCCAGCGTCTTGATCGGCTTGTCGAGGACGACCATCGAACGGTCGACCTTGCCGCCTTCGGCGTTGATGGCGTCCGAGACGTCACGACCCGAGACCGAACCGTAGAGCTGGCCGCTCTCGCCGGCTTGGCGGATCATGATGTAGTTGGTGCCGTCCAGACCTTCACCGGCCTTGGCGGCTTCGGCGGCGGTGCGGGCGTTGCGGGCTTCGATTTCGGCGCGTTGGCCTTCGAAGACCTTCAGGTTGGCGGCGTTGGCGCGCAGAGCCTTGGAGCGCGGCAGCAGGAAGTTACGGGCGAACCCGTCCTTCACGGTGACCACATCGCCCAGGGCGCCGAGGCGCTCGACGCGTTCGAGCAGAATGACTTTCATCGGTCGGGTCCCCTTACTTCACGACGTAGGGAAGCAGGGCGAGGAAGCGGGCGCGCTTGATGGCCTTGGCCAGTTCACGCTGCTTCTTGGCCGAGACGGCGGTGATCCGCGACGGCACGATCTTGCCGCGCTCGGAGACGTAACGCTGCAGCAGCTTCACGTCCTTGTAGTCGATCTTCGGCGCATCGGCGCCCGAGAACGGGCACACCTTGCGGCGACGATAGAACGGACGGCGGGCGCCGCCGGCGGAAGCGCCGGCCGCCGGGGCGGGGGCGGTGGTTTCGGTATCGCTCATGGTCGAGATCCTCAGGCCGGCACGTCGTCGAAGCGGCGCTCGCGCTCACGCTCGCGGTCGCGGCGGGCGAGAACCGGCGAGAGCTCCAGGTTGAGCTCTTCGACGCGGATGGTCAGGTAGCGAAGAACGTCTTCGTTGATGGAGAGCTGGCGCTCCATCTCCTTCACCGCCGGCGCCGGGGCGTCGATGGCGAGCAGGGAGTAGTGTCCCTTGCGGTTCTTCTTGATGCGGTAGGTGAGGTTGCGAAGGCCCCAGTACTCGATCTTGGCGATGTGGCCGCCAAGGCCTTCGATGAGGGTCTTCAGCTCTTCGTTGAGCGCTTCGGCCTGTTGCGGCGAGATGTCCTGCCGCGCGATGACCGTATGTTCGTAGAGGGCCATATGTCCTTCTTCCGTTGAGGAGGGCGGCGCGTCCGTCGGCGGAAGTCCGACGGCAGCGATGGATCTTGCGTACGGCGCGACGGGGAGAACCCCCACCGCCTTTGACAATCCGTGCGAAGACCGCCTTCCAAGCGAAGCGGGCGCGTCTACAGCAAAATGCCGGCAACCGCAAGCTTCGAGCGGCGTTCTCCTGACAGCGCCGGGCTCACGCAAACCCTTGTGGGACAAGGGCTCCGGCCGAGGATGGAGCGCGCGATGAATCTCGCTATCGCCAGTCTGGCCGCTGTTGCGGCCTTCGCGATCGGCATCGTTTCGGCCAAGGCGGAGGAAACGCCGGCCCTGATCCAGCCTGTGGCGGCGGAGGTCATGCCCGTAGCACAGCCCGAAACGGTGGGCCTGGCCAAACGCTATTTCGACGCCATCGGCTTCGAAGGCCAACTCGGCGCCATCCTCACCAGCCTGACGACGCCGGAGACCCTCGGCGCCCGGGCCAACCTCACCGAGGACGAGCGCGACGCCATCGTCTCCTCCGCCGCCGAGGCGATGGACGACGCCATGCCGCTGATGCTGGACGAGGCCGCCCGTATCACCGCCCGCACCTTCACCCCCGACCAGCTGCGGGAAATGATCGCCTTCTATGAAACCGACAGCGGCAAGGTGATCGCCGCCAAGACTTCCGTGCTGCCGCCCATGGCCAGCCAACTGGTGCTGACCTTCGCGCCGGTGATCCGCGCCGACGTCATGACCCGCGCCTGCGCCAAGGTCGATTGCAACGCCGAGCCCGGCCAGAAGATCGAGGGGAGAGTCTTGGGCCCACACTTTCCGCCCAGGTCCATCTGAACACGACCGTTTTTACTTATACTTCAACATCGTCATCGCCGCGCTTGTCGCGGCGACCCATGCGCGGTGAGGCTCGGTCGCGCGCTGGCGCGCGCCCCACGGGCGGCGTTCATGGATGGCTGGGACTTCCCCCGGCCATGACGAAAGGGACAAAAGTAGAAGCCCTAAACGCAAACAGGGCCGGATGTCGCCATCCAGCCCCGCCGCTGATCCACTGACGCGGAGACCTTACTTCTTGGCGCTGGCCTTCCAGGCCTGCACGGCTTCCATCGACTTGGAGACGTGCTGGGCGAAGTTGCCGTCGGTGTAGGACATCAGGATCTTGCCGTCCGGCGCGATCACATACGAGGTGCGCGAGGTCATCGCCGGGTTGGTGGCGTTGGCCACGTCATAGCCCTTGATGGTGTCCGGGCTGGCCAGGGCCACGGCGAACTTGTCGCGGCATTCTTCCGACGAGAAGCGCTTGATGCCCTCGATGGCGGCGGCGTCGCCCATGGCCATCTGGCCGTTGACGCGCGCGGCGCCGGTCATGCCGATCACGGTGGCGCCCAGCTTGTTGAAGTCCGGGGTCGCCTCGGCGAACTCGTGGGCCTCGGCGGTGCAGCCGGCGGTGAAGGCGGCCGGGAAGAAGTACAGCACCACCGGACCCTTCTTGCGGGTGGCGGCCAGGTCGAACGGGTGGTCCTTGCCGGCAAGGGCGGCGGTGGTCTTGAAGTCCGGGGCCTTGGCGCCGGTCGGCAGGGCGGCGGAAGCGGCCGTGGCGGCTAGGCTGAAGGCGGCGGCGCAGATCAGAAGGCGTTTCATCGGTTCTCTCCCCGGGGGCGCGAAGCGTGGTCGCACCATAGGACCGCGAGGTAACGGCCATATTTCGGCGAACGCAACAGAGGTTGTGACCAGAAATCCTGCAAGGCCGGGCGTTTAAAGGCCCTGCTTGCCGCCCGCGGGGCTTTCCCCTAACCCTCGACCCCGGTTTTGACCGCGACATGGAAACCAACCCCTCATGACTCTCGCTTTCCTTTTCCCCGGTCAGGGCAGCCAGGCGGTCGGCATGGGCGCTGAGCTCGCCGACACCTTCGGCGCCGCCCGTGAAGTCTTCCAGGAGGTCGACGACGCCCTGGGTCAGAAGCTTTCGACGCTGATGCGCGAAGGCCCGGACACTGATCTGACCCTCACCGAGAATGCCCAGCCGGCGCTGATGGCCGTCTCCCTGGCGGTCATGCGAACCCTGGAGAAGGAGTTCGGCGTCGCCGTTGAACGCGCCGCCTTCGTGGCCGGCCACAGCCTCGGCGAGTACTCGGCCCTGGCCGCCGCCGGCTCGTTGAGCATCTCCGACGCCGCCCGCCTGCTGAAGCTGCGCGGCCAGGCCATGCAGCGCGCCGTGCCGGTGGGGCAGGGCGCCATGGCCTCGCTGATCGGGCCGAAGACCGACGTCGCCCTGGCCGAGGCGGCCGCCAAGGCCGGCTCCGAGCTCGGCGTCTGCGTCGTCGCCAACGACAACAACAACGGCAATGTGGTGATCAGCGGCGACAAAGCCGCCGTCGACCGCGCCATCGAGGAGGCCAAGGCGCTCGGCGCCCGCGCCATCCCGCTCAACGTCTCCGCCCCCTTCCACTGCCCGCTGATGCAGCCGGCCGCCGACGAGATGGCCGCCGCCCTGGCGGAGGCGACGGTCCTGCAACCCCGGACCCCGCTTGTCGCAAATATCACCGCTCGCCCGACCAACGACCCGGAGGCCATCCGCCGCATGCTGGTGGAGCAGGTCACCGGCCGCGTGCGCTGGCGCGAAAGCATGATCTGGCTGGCCGGGGACGGCGGGGTGACCCGCTTCGCCGAGGCCGGCGCCGGCAAGGTGCTGTCGGGCATGGTCAAGCGCATCACCCCCGACGCCGAGGCGACGCCGCTGAACACGCCGGCCGACCTCGAAGCCTTCGCGTCCAGCCTCTAAGGAGCGCAACATGTTCGATCTTTCCGGCAAGACCGCCCTCGTCACCGGCGCCACCGGCGGTATCGGCGGGGCCTCGCCCGCGCCCTGCACGCTCAGGGCGCTCACGTCGTGCTCTCCGGCACCCGTCAGGAGGCGCTCGACGCCATGGTCGCCGAGCTGGGCGAGCGCGCCACCGCCGTGGCCGCCAATCTCTCCGACCCCGAGTCGGTCGACGGCCTGGTCGCCCGCGCCGAAGAGGCCGCGGCTCCGCTCGACATCCTGATCGCCAACGCGGGAATCACCCGCGACGGTCTGCTGCTGCGGATGAAGGACGACGACTGGGATTCGGTGATCCGGGTGAACCTCGAATCGTACTTCCGACTCAGCCGCGCCGCCATGAAGGGCATGATGAAGCGCCGCTCGGGCCGAATCGTCGGAATCACCTCGATCGTCGGCGTCACCGGCAACCCCGGTCAGGCCAACTACGCCGCCTCGAAAGCGGGCATGATCGGCTTTTCCAAGGCCCTGGCGCAGGAAGTGGCCAGCCGTGGCGTGACCGTGAACTGCGTGGCCCCGGGCTTTATTGAAAGCCCTATGACGGATGCGTTGAACGACGCCCAGCGCGAGGCGATTCTCACGAAGATTCCATCGGGTCGGCTCGGGACGGGCGTGGACATCGCCGCGGCGTGCGTCTACCTCGTGAGTGAAGCTGGGGCGTACGTCACGGGCCAAACGTTGCACGTCAACGGCGGCATGGCGATGATCTAGCTCCCGCCCTGCTGGTCTCCCCTTGGGGAACATGTTAGGCGGTCAGCGAATTTGCGTTCTGGAGCAGGACTTGTTCCAGACGGTCACACTAAAGAGGGACTTATCGAATGTCCGACATCCTCGAGCGCGTGCGTAAGATCGTCATCGAACATCTGGACGCTGACCCGGAAAAGGTCACCGAGAAGGCCAGCTTCATCGACGACCTGGGCGCCGACAGCCTCGACAACGTCGAGCTGGTCATGGCGTTCGAAGAGGAGTTCGACATCGAAATCCCGGACGACGCCGCCGAGCACATCCAGACGGTTGGCGACGCCGTGAAGTTCATCGCGGAGAAGAGCGGCGCCTAAGCCGCTTCCATCCTAGATTTCAACCGCCGCGGCGTCGGGCTCTTGCCCCACGTGCGCGGCGGTTTTCGTTTTGGCCCTGCCGAAACTCGTGGAGTTGACCCATGCGTAGAGTTGTCATCACCGGCCTCGGACTGATCACCCCCCTGGGACAGGGCGTGGACGTGACCTGGAAGGGCATCCTCGCCGGCAAGTCCGGCCTCAACCGCATCTCGACCTTCGACCCGACCGACTTCGCCTGCCAAGTGGCCGGCGAGGTGCCGCGCGTTGACGGCCGCGGCGAAGGCGGTCCGGATGTCGAGGGCAGCTTCGATCCCGACAAGACCCTGAGCCCCAAGGATCAGCGTCGCGTCGACGACTTCATTCTCTACGCCATCGCCGCCGCCGACGAAGCCGTCGCCGACGCCGGCTGGACGCCCGAGGATGAGCACGAGCGCAAGCGCACCGGCGTCATTATCGGCTCGGGCATCGGCGGTCTGGCCACCATCGAGCGCACCTCGATCGAGATGCACGAGCGCGGCCCCCGCAAGGTCGGCCCGTTCTTCATTCCGTCGGCCCTGATCAACCTCGGCTCGGGCCAGGTTTCGATCCGCTACGGCTTCAAGGGGCCGAATCATTCGGTCGTTACCGCCTGCGCCACCGGCGCCCACGCCATCGGCGACGGCGCCCGCCTGATCGCCCACGGCGACGCGGACGTGATGATCGCCGGCGGCGCCGAGGCGGCCATCTGCCGGGTCGGCATCGCGGGCTTCATCGCCTGCCGCGCCATGGCCACCGAGTTCAATGAGACCCCCACCAAGGCCTCGCGCCCCTACGATAAGGACCGTGACGGCTTCGTCATGGGCGAGGGCGCCGGTGTCGTGGTGCTGGAAGAGTACGAGCACGCCAAGGCGCGCGGCGCGAAGATCTACGCCGAGGTCGCGGGCTACGGCCTGTCCGGCGACGCCTATCACATCACGGCTCCGGTCGAGGACGGCGACGGCGGCTATCGCGCCATGGAGGCGGCCCTCAAGGACGCCGGCATGCAGGCCTCGGACGTGGACTACATCAACGCCCACGGCACCTCGACCATGGCCGACGGCATCGAAGCCGGCGCCGTGGAGCGTCTGTTGGGCGACCACGCCAAGAACGTGTCCATGTCGTCGACCAAGTCGATGACCGGTCACCTGCTCGGCGCGGCCGGGGCCATCGAGGCCATCTTCTCGGTGCTGGCGATCCGTGATCAGATCGCGCCGCCGACGATCAACCTCGATAATCCGGCGGTCGAGACCGCGATGGACCTCGTGCCGCACAAGGCCAAGCCGATGAAGATCGACGTGGCCGTGTCCAACAGCTTCGGTTTCGGCGGCACCAACGCCTCCGTGGTGTTCAAGAAGGTCTCGTGACCCGCAAACCTCGCCCTTCGTCGGCGTCTCGCACGGTCTCTCCGCTGCGTCGTCTGGCGGTGGGGGCGGGGAGTGCGTTCGCCACCGTGGCCCTGGTCCTGGTGGCCGTCGGCCTCTGGGCGATCTGGACCTATCAGGGGCCGGGTCCCGCCCCGCGTGACGGCGCGCCCATGACCACGGTCATCCTTCGCAGCGGCGCCGGTCTGCCGGAGATCGCCTCTTCCCTGGAGCGGGCGGGCGTCATCCGTTCGCGCGCCATCTTCGTCGCCATGGCCCAGGCCAGCGGCGCCGCCCGCCGCCTGAAGGCCGGCGAGTATGAGTTCAAGTCCCGCGCCGCCATGGCCTCCGTGCTGCACGACGTCCGCGACGGCAAGGTGGTGCGCCACTGGGTGACCATCCCCGAGGGCCTGACCTCCGAGATGGCCGTGGAGATCCTCAGCAAGGCCGAGGAGTTGACCGGCGTCGCTCCCATCCCGCCTGAAGGCTCGATCCTGCCGCAGACCTATGAGGTTCAACGTGGCGAGGACCGGGCGCGGGTGCTGCGCCGGATGATGGACGCGCGCGACGAGCTGCTGACGCGGCTGTGGCCGCAGCGCAAGGAAGGCCTGCCGTTCGACACGCCGCAGCAGGCCATTGTCCTGGCTTCCATCGTCGAGAAGGAAACCGGCGTCGCCGGCGAGCGGCCGAAGGTCGCCGCCGTCTTCGTCAACCGCCTGCGCCAGGGCATGCGCCTGCAGAGCGATCCGACCATCATCTACGGTATCAGCCGCGGCCGACCGCTCGGGCGGGGCCTGCTGGCCTCGGAGGTGGCGGCGGCGACCCCCTACAACACCTACCAGATCGACGGCCTGCCTCCGACGCCGATCGCCAATCCCGGCGAGGCCTCGATCGCCGCCGTCCTGGCGCCGCCGGACTCCAACGACATCTACTTCGTCGCCGACGGCACGGGCGGGCACGTGTTCGCCTCGACGCTGGAACAGCACAACGCCAACGTCGCCCGCTGGCGCCAGATCGAACGGCAGCGCGCGTCGAAGACCGGCCCCATGCAAGGACCGCCCACTTGAGCCTCAGCGGCATGACCGGCTTCGGCCGCGCGGAAGGCGCCCACGGCGCCTGGACCTGGGCCGTTGAGGCCCGCTCGGTGAATGGCCGCAACCTGGAGGTCCGCTTCCGCGGGCCGCCCGGGTTCGACGCCCTGGAACGTCAGGCCCGCGAAGGCGCCCAGGCGCGGCTGCAGCGCGGTCAGGTGACGGTGGGCATCCAGGCCCGGCGGGCCGAGTCCGCCGCTCAGGCGACGATCAACGTGGAGCAGCTCGAACGCTACCTGGCGGTAACCGGCCGCCTGGTCGACGAGGGCCGCGCCACCACGCCCAATGCCGACGGCCTGCTGGCCCTGCGCGGCGTCATCGAGACGGGCGAAGAGACGGACGATCCCGAGACCCGCGCGGCGGTCGAGGCCGCCATGGCCGTCAGCCTGAGCGCCGCTCTCGACGCCCTGGCCGCCGCTCGCCGCGAGGAGGGCGTCTCGCTCGCTCCCGTGCTCACGGGGCTTGTCGATCGCATCGAGAGCCTGGTGACGGCCGCCGAGGCGGAAGCCGCCCTGCAGCCCGCCGCCCTGAAGGAGCGTTTCGAGCGCCGCATGGTCGAGCTGGTCGGCGAGGCGGCCTCGCCCGACCGCATCGTGCAGTAAGCCGCCGCCATGGCGGTGAAGGCCGACGTCCGCGAGGAACTCGACCGTCTGCGCGGCCACG
>JAFKGN010000125.1 GCA_017307205.1 Caulobacterales bacterium | reverse complement strand
CCGGTCACCACCGCGCGACGCTTCACGGCCAGGGGGGCGCCGAACTCGTCCGGCAGGATCACACTGCCGGGGGGCGCGCGGCCGGCCTCCAGGTCGGCGGCGCTGACGTTCTCGTCGACCATCTGGAAGGTGAGCTTGGCGGTCTGGCCGATGATGTCGCGCAGGCGCTGCGGATCGCTTTCACCCGGGGCCTGAACGACGATCCGGTTGGTGCCCTGACGGATGATCGTCGGTTCCTTGGTGCCGAGGCTGTCGATGCGGCGACGGATGGTCTCAATCGACTGATCGACGGCCTTGGAGGCGTCGGCGGCCATCGCCTCGGGGGCGAAGGCCAGTTCGATGCGGTTGGTCTCACGGATATTGACGTTGATGTCGCGGCCGCCGACGGCGCCCGCCAGGGGCGCGCCGATGCGGTTGCGCAGAGCCGTGGCCGCGGCCTGAGTCTTGGTCGGATCGGTGATCCGGACGCTGACGAGGTCGCCGCGCTGGCCCAGTTCGCCGAAGCCGATGCTGTCTTCGGTCAGAGTCGTGCGAACGTCTTCGATGACGTTGGCCAGGCGCTCGGCGCGCAGGGACGCCGTGTCGACTTCGAACAGCAGGTGAGAGCCGCCCTGCAGGTCGAGCCCGAGGTTCAGCTTTTGCTTCGGCACGAACCCCGGCAGAGCGTCGAGCGTCGCCTGCGGCAGGGCGTTAGGGAGGGTGAAGAGCACGCCGAACACGACCGAAATCGCAATGGCGATGACCTTCCAGCGTGAAATCTGGATCATCGGAGGCGCCCGGCTCTAAACGCTACTAGGCCTTGGCGTCGTTCGCCGGGGCGGGGTCGCCCTTGGCACGGACCTCGGTGATCATGCCCTTGAGCACCTTCACGGTGACGCCCTGGGCGATCTCGACGCCGACTTCCTTGTCCTCGACGCGCACCACCTTGCCGAGCACGCCGCTCGACAGCACGACGCTGTCGTTGCGCTTGATGTTGGCCAGCATGTTGGCGTGCTCCTTGGCGCGCTTCTGCTGCGGGCGGATCAGCATGAAGTAGAACAGCACGACCAGGAGAATGATCGGCGCGAATTGAATCAGCAGGTCCTGAGGTCCGCCCTGGGGCATCTCGTCTCCAAATCGTTCTTATTGGGCAGCTGCGTCAGCGCCCTGTTCGAGGTCGGCGGAAACTAGGGACTCGGTTCCGCTTTTGCAATGCGCGCAAAGCCACACTAAACGGCGCTCATCATGAGTGAATTCGCCGACTTGAAGCCGATCCTGACCCGCATCGCCGAGGCGCTGGAGCGTATCGCGCCGCCTGTGCGCCCGGAGCCGGACTTCTCCACGGCCAGGCTTTTCCGCCACGACGCCAAGACCGGGGCCTTTATCGGCGCGCCGGACTACGCCCTGCCGCTGGATATGTTGGTCGGCGTCGATCGTCAGAAGTCCCGCCTGCTGGAGGGCGTCGAGCGCTTCGCCAAGGGCTACCCGGTCAACCACGCCCTGCTGTGGGGCACGCGCGGCGGCGGCAAGAGCTCGATGACCAAGGCGGTGTTCATGCACGTGGCCGCCCACGCGCCGGACCTGCGGCTGGTCGAGATCGACCGTGACGAAACCACCCACCTGCCCGCCCTGTTCGAACTGCTGCGCAAGCGGCCCGAGAAGTTCGTCGTGCTGTGCGACGACCTGTCGTTCGAGGACGGGGCGGCGGAGGCCAAGGCGTTGAAGTCAGCGCTGGAGGGCGGCGTCGCCGGTCCGCCGCAGAATGTCATGCTGGTGGCCACGTCCAACCGCCGCCATCTGATGCCGCGTCGTCACGACGAGGATCGAGGCCAGTTCGCCGCCAAGGAGGACGCCGAGGAGGAAGTCAGCGTCTCAGACCGCTTCGGCCTGTGGATCGGCTTCCCGCCGATGGATCAGAACGCCTACCTCGAAGCCGTGCGCGGCTACGCCGCCAAGTTCGACCTGGAGACGCCCGACCTCGAACGCCGCGCCCTGCAATGGTCGCAGCTGCGCGGCGGCCGCTCAGGCCGCGTCGCCTGGCAGTTCGTGCGGGATCTGGCGGGGGAAAAAGGCGTGGCGCTGCCTCTGTAAAGCAGCGCCCCCTTCTCTACTTCGGCAACACCAGCGCCGGATCGATCGGGCGCGCATTGTCCTTGGGGGACCGGGCGTAGCGCACTTCGAAGTGCAGTTGCGGCTCCGGGGCGCCGCCGCTCGATCCGACCTGACCGATCTGCTGCCCCTGGGCGACCTTCTGCTGCATCCGCACGTCGGCGCGGGCGAGATGGGCGTAGGCCGTCACCCAGCCGTCGTCGTGCTTGACCAGCACCAGATTGCCGAAACCGGGCACCGAATTGCCCGCGTAAACCACCTCGCCGGCGGCCGCTGACCGCACGGGGTCGCCCTCGGGGGCGCGAAGATCAAGGCCATCGTTGCGCTGGCCGCCCGCGCCCGTCGGGCCAAAGCCGGAGATAACCGGTCCACGCACCGGCCAGGCGAACCGGCCCCGGCCAGCGGCCGCGATCTCGGCGTCAGTCATCGCCGGACTGTTGACCGGCAGGTTGGTGGCGACCGCTGGCGGCGGCCCAACCGGGCGAACCGTGGTCGTGGTGGTCGTGACCGGCGCGGCGCCCGGGCGTGGCGGGGCGGTCGTGGTCGTCGTGGTGGTGGTCGTGGCCGGACGCGTCGGGGTGGCCGAGGCCGTCGTGGTCACTGTGGTGCTCGGCGTCGCGCTGGGCGGCGGCGTGTAGGGCTGAGGTTGGGTCTGGGCGACCTGGGTCGAGGCGACGCCCGGAACCGTATTGGTCACCGTGCGGCGCACCGGGCCGGTGTCCTTGTAGCCCTTCGGCAGGGTTAGGCGCTGGCCGGCGCGGATCGACGACGAGGTCCGCAGGTCGTTCTCTTCCGCCAGGGCGGCGGCGGTGACGGTGAAGCGGCGGGCGATGGCGAACATCGTGTCGCCCTGCCCCACCACATAGGCCTTCGCCTTGGTCGCCGGGCCCTTCAGCGTCTTGCCCGCGCGCAGGGCGTAGGGCGGCTCAAGGTCGTTGAGGTCGGCCAGTTCCTTCTGCGTCAGCCCCATGCGCTTGGAGATCGACGTCAGGGTGTCGCCGTTCTTGATCGTATAGCTCTGCGGTCCGCCCGAGACGTCGACGACGCGGCCGCTGACGCTGGTCACCGTGGTGGTGGTGGTCACCGGGGCCGGCGGCGGGGCGACATAGCTGCTGGGGCTGGCGGGCGGCGGCGTCGCCGGGGTGCTCTGCAGCGGCGGTACGTTGCTGCTCGCAGGCGGCGGCGAGTAGGGCTGCGCCTGCGGAGGCGGCAGCGACTGGCTGGTCACTGTGCCGCTCGGGCGCGCCGTCGGCGCGTCAGATTCCGCCGCGGGCGGCGGCGGGGGCGGCGGCGGGGGCGGCGGGGTGGTCGCCACCGGGGCGTCGGCCGGCGCGGTCGACAGCGGGCCCGGAGGGGCGATCGGGAAGTTCGGCCGTGGCACCTCGCGCGTCGGGCCGGGGTTGTAGCCTTCCCGCGGCGCGTACTGCGAGGTGGTGCAGGCCGCCAGCGCGGCGGCCAGTACCGCGATCGCCGGGACGGTCAGACAGGCTTTCGCGGCCGGAATCATCTTCAAGGACGAGCCGGCAAATAGGGCGATGTGGGGGATCGATCGGCGCATCACCGCGGCTCCTTCATTCGGGTCTGTCTTCGGCCGAACAGCGTAAACCGTTCGTTAAGAGGCGGCGGTCGCCGGAGCTCAGAGCTCCTTCGCCGTCCCCTCCAGCAGCGGCACGAACCGCACCTCGCCCAGGCTCTCCTGAACGAAGCCGCCCTTCCCGTCCCCCGCATAGCGGATCAGGGTCTGGACAGGGCCGCGACCGACGGGGGCGACCAGCACGCCCGAGGGCTTGAGCTGGGCCAGCAGTCTCTTTGGCTCTTCATCCGCTGCAGCTGTGACCATAATGCGGTCAAACGGCGCTTGCTCGGCCCAACCTTCTCCGCCGTCGCCGAAGCGCGTGATGATGTTGGTCAGCCCCAGTACGGCGAAGCGCGCCTCGGCCTCCTTCATCAGGGTGCGATAGCGCTCGACCGTATAAACCAAGCGGGCCAGGCGCGAGAGAATGGCGGTCTGGTAGCCGGAGCCAGTGCCGATCTCCAGGACGCGTGAGCGCGGCTCCAGGGTCAGGGCCTGGGTCATCAGGCCGACGATGAACGGCTGGCTGATCGTCTGGCCGCAGGCGATCGGCAGGGCCTGATCCTCCCACGAGCGTTCGCGGAACAGTTCGGGCGTGAACAGGTCACGCGGCGTCTTCTCGATGGCGCCCAGCACGCCGGGGTCGGTCACCCCCTGCGAGCGCAGGGCGAGGACCAGCTTGGCCAGGCGCTCGGCCGGCGTGCCCTCGGGAACGTCGTCGCCTGCGGCCATTCTACGCGCCCACCTTGGCGGCCAGTTTGGGAGGCGCGCCGCCGAGCTGTCCGCGCATGCGGTGCGCGGTCTCAGCGTGCGTCAGATCGATATGCAGCGGCGTCACCGAAATCCGGCCCTCGAGCACGGCGGTGATGTCGGCGCCGGGCTGATGCGGAATCTCGCGATTCTCGAACCCGACCCAATAGTAGTCGCGCCCGCGCACGTCGGTTCGCTTCACAGCGTGCATGCCGTGATAGCCGCGGAAGCCCTGGCGGGTCACTTCGACGGCAGTCACCTCGTCCGGCGCGCGGCACGGGAAGTTCAGGTTCATCACCACGTCGCCCGGCCAGCCCAGCTCCAGCAGCTTGGCGATGATGCCGGGCGCATAGGTCACCGCGGTGTCGTAGCGGGCCTGCTCGCGATCGTGGAACTCGTTCAGAGCCTGCGACAGGGCGATCGACGGCACGCCCAGGGCCATGCCCTGTATCGCGGCGGCGACGGTGCCGGACAGGCTCGTATCCTCGGCGACGTTCTGGCCGCGATTCACACCCGACAGCACCAGGTCCGGCAGACCCGGCAGGATTTCCTGGGCGGCCAGCATCACGCAGTCGGTCGGCGTGCCGTTGACGGCGAACACCCGGTCTTCCAGCCGACGCACGCGCAGCGGGTCCGACAGGGTCAGCGCCCGCCCCTTGCCGGACTGCTCTTCCTCCGGCGCGCAGACCCAGACGTCATCCGAAAGCGCATGGGCGATGGTTCGCAGGGCCGTCAGCCCCTCCGCGTGGATCCCGTCGTCGTTGGAGACGAGGATCCTCATCCCTCACCACCGATGTGGGTCAGCCCGCCCATGTAGGGCTGCAGAACGGCGGGGATGGCGATGCGCCCGCCCTCGCCCTGATAGTTCTCCATCACCGCCACCAGGGTGCGGCCGACGGCGAGGCCCGAGCCATTGAGAGTATGCACGAAGTTCGTGCCCTTCTCCCCGGCCCGCTTGAACCGGGCGTCCATGCGACGGGCCTGGAAGTCTCCGCAGTTCGAGCAGGAGCTGATCTCGCGATAGGTCGCCTGGGACGGCAGCCACACCTCAAGGTCGTAGGTCTTGCGGGCGCCGAAGCCCATGTCGCCAGCGCACAACAGCATGGTGCGGTACGGCAGCTCCAGCTTCTTGAGCACCGCCTCGGCGCACTGGGTCATCCGCTCGTGCTCGGCGTCGCTGTCTTCCGGCGCGGTGATGGAGACGAGCTCGACCTTGTAGAACTGGTGCTGGCGGATCATGCCGCGCGTATCGCGCCCGGCCGAGCCCGCCTCGGCCCGGAAGCTCGGCGTCAGGGCGGTCAGCCGCAGCGGCAGTTCCTCGGCGGCCGTGATCGCCTCACGGACGATGTTGGTCAGCGAGACCTCGGCGGTGGGGATCAGCCAGCGCTCGTCGGTGGTGCGGAACAGGTCCTCGGCGAACTTCGGCAGCTGGCCCGTGCCGAACATGGCGTCGTCGCGCACCAGCAGCGGCGGCGAGACTTCCGTGTAGCCGTGCTCGTTTGTCTGCACATCGAGCATGAACTGGCCGATGGCGCGTTCCAGGCGGGCCATCTGGCCCTTCAGCACCACGAACCGCGCGCCGCTCATCTTGGCGGCGGCCTCGAAATCCATGCCGAGCGGAGCGCCGAGATCGACGTGATCCTTGGGCGCTTCGATGTTGCGTGCGGCGCCCCAGCGGCGCCGCTCGACATTGCCGTGCTCGTCCTCACCCGGCGGCACGTCCTCCGCCGGCAGGTTCGGCAGGGCGGCCAACACGTCGCGCAGTTCAGCGGCGGCGGCGGCCTCATCCTCGCCGGCCCGGGCGAGCACGCCCTTGAGGCCCTCGACCTCGGCCATCAGGCGCTGGGCCTCGGCCTCGTCCTTCTTGGCCTTGGCGTGGCCGATCAGCTTGGACGACTCATTGCGCTTGGCCTGGGCTTCCTGAGCCGTGGTCTGGGCCGCGCGCAGGCGCTGGTCGATGGCCAGGATGTCGCCCACCGACACCGACAGACCCTTCGACGCCCAGGCGGCCGCGTAGCGGTCCGGGTTGTCGCGGATGGCCTTGATGTCGTGCATGGAAAAGCGCCGGGAACGGAAGGAGTCGATCCCTTAAGGCGCATCGGGGGCGGGAGGCAACGCCGGATGCGGCCTGCCCTGCCCTATTTCAGCGCTCTTCCGGCGGGGACCGAAGCTAGGCCGCGATCGACAGCCGCAAGCCCACGGTCGGCGCATCGCGGCGGACGTCGCGCTCCATATCCTCAAGCTCCTTGTTCAGAGCCTTCATCTGCTCGTCGGCGTCCTTGAAGTTCTCCTGGGTCGCCTTGTCGGGCCGCGAACCCATCGCCTTGGTGCGCGCGCTTTCCAGAAGGTCGCGCACGGCCTTCACCACGCCGCGCACCTCCTTGATGAAGTCGAGATCACCCTCGGCCAGGGTTTCACGCATTCGGGTTTTCACCGCTTCGTAAAGCGCCCCGCCCTGGGCCGGATCGACGGCCGAAGCCTCGGCCTTGTCTTCGCCCGGCCCTTCCGGTTCCTCGCCCGAGGTCTCGCCGGTCGCCTGGGTCGCCTTGGTCTCGTCGGGAGCCGCCTCCGGCGCGGGGGTCGTGACGCCACGCGCGAGTTCGCCGGTCATGCCCATCTCCTGGCCGCCGGCCGCTTTGTAGGCCTTCACCGCCTCGCGCAATTCCTTGGTCAGCTGCGCCAACGCCTTCGCCATCTGCTTGGGATCGCCGGAGAACAGCTTCTTGAAGATGCGCAGCCGCTCGATCAGCGACTGCACCTTGGCGCGCGCCTGCTGCTTGGCGGTGTCGGAGGCCTTGAGCTTCGGGCTGCTCAGGGCCTCGCCGGCCTTGGCCTCGACCGCGCGTTTGCGCGCCTCGGCGGCCTCCGCGCGGGCTTCACGCGCCGCGGTCATCTCGGCGTAGGTCGGCGCGGCCGTTCGGGACGCGGTGGGGGCGACATAGGTCAAGCAGCTGGAGCCTTTTGCTTCAGGGCGAAGGCGATCCTAGCGGTTCAGCTTTAACGACCGGTGTTAGGTGGCGACGAGGTCCGTGCTCGCCGCATCCTTGGCGCGGCGCTTCTCCATCACCCACACGCACCAGATCGAAATCTCGTAGAGCAGGCAGATGGGGATCGCGAGCATCAGCTGGCTGATCGGGTCCGGCGGCGTGACCACCGCGGCGACCACGAACACGCCGACGATGGCGTAGCGACGGCCATCGCGCAGCATCTTGGCCGAGACGAGGCCGGTCATGCCGCACAGGGTCAGCACCACCGGCAACTGGAAGCATAGGCCGAAGGCTAGCAGCAGTGTCGTCACCAGGGTGAGATAGTCGGAGACCTTCGGCAGCAACTCCACCGAGATCGCCCCCGCGCCGAGGATCTGCTGGCTGAGGGAGAACCACAGCACAAACGGCAGCATCACGAAGTAGACCAGCGCCGCCCCGAGCAGGAACAGCAGAGGCGCGGCGATCAGGAACGGCAGGAAGGCGTGGCGCTCGCGCTTGTAGAGGCCCGGCGCGACGAAGGCGTAGATCTGCCAGGCCAGCACCGGGAAGGCGATCATCACCGCCCCGAACGCCGCCAGCTTCAACTTGGTGAAGAAGAACTCCAGGGGCGCGGTGAACACGAACTTCAGCGCGCCGGCCTGCGCCGCCGGCACGTCCTTCAGGTTCACCAGCGCCAGCAACAAGTCGAACGGGCCGTGGTGTCCGCCGCTGGCCTTTTGCGCGGCCAGGAGGCCGGCGCCGACCTCGAAGGGATGCATCAGGAATTCGAACAGCTGGGCCGCGAACGCGAAGCAGATCGCGAAGCCGACGAACAGCGCCGCCACGCAGATGATCAGCCGTTTGCGCAGTTCGACCAGGTGCTCGAGCAGCGGCGCGCGCGACGCTTCGATTTCGGATTCGTCGGGATTCACACCGCTCACGACTTGGCCCGCCCCGTCTTGGCCGAAGCCGGCTTTGTCGAAGCCGCCTTTGTCGAAGCCGTCTTGGCGGCAGCCTTGGCGCGCGGCTTGGCAGGCGCCTTTGCCGGCGCGGCCTCTGGCAGCACCTCGATGGTGGTCTTCGGCTTGCGCGCGCGTTTCGGCGCCGGCGCAGCGACCTCAGGCTCGGCGTCCGGCGGAATGTAGTCCTGGGTGACGCCGGGGTCGTACAGCGGCCGGTCGTTCAGGCTGGCGTCGATGTCCTCGAACACCTGGCTCACCGTGCCGTCGTCGGCCGAGCTCAGCGCGGTGGGCAGTTGGCCCGAACGCATCGCCGCCACTTCCTTGCGCAACTCGTCCAGTTCCGACTGGCGCGCCATCTCGTCGAAGCTGGAGCGGAAGTCGTTGGCCATGCCGCGCAGGCGCGCGACGAACTGCCCGACCTTGCGTAGCAAGACGGGCAAATCCTTCGGCCCCACCACGATCAGAGCGACCGCAGCGATGACCATTAGTTCTGAGGCGCCGATTTCGGGAAGCATGCGGGCGCTTTACGGCTGGGGCGACGGACCGACAAGTCCGAGAGCGACACCTCGCTCCCTAAATCGGTCCGAAGCTAGGCCGCGTCAGCCGCGGCTCTCATCCTTTTCCGACGAAGCGATCGTGGTCGACTTCTTGTCGGCGTCCGGCTCGTCCTTCAGGCCGTCCTTGAACGCCTTCACGCCCTTGGCCGCGTCACCCATGAGGCCGGAGAGCTTGCCGCCGCCGCCGAACAGCAGCGCCACAACGGCGATCACCAGCACCCAGTGAATCCAACTCATGCTGCCCATGGCGGCGAAGCTCCGTGCAGCGACCCCCCGACGGGTCGCGAAAAACCATTGTCACCGACAATATAGGCCGATGCGGGGCGAAGGGGAAACCGGCGTCATGCGCCTGCGACGACGAAGGCGCGTGTTTCTTCAAGCGTGACGGCAGGTTCCGCCGATATCCACACGCCCTAGCGGGCCTCCGGCTCGCCCAGGAAGTCGGTGAGGAACTCGGGCGCGTCGCTCTCTTCCAGCGGGTCCTCCATCGCGTCTTCCGAGGCGGCGGCGGGATCGGGCACCGAGAATCCGGCCGGCAGATCGAGGTCCAGCAGGCCGGCGGCCTTCATCTCGGCCATGCCCGGCAGGTCGGACAGGCTGGCGAGACCGTAGTGCTGGAGGAAGGCGTCGGTCGTGCCGAAGGTCACTGGGCGGCCGGGGCTGCGGCGGCGGCCGCGCATCTTCACCAGGCCCAGTTCCAGCAGCACGTCGAGCGTGCCGCGGCTCACCTGCACGCCGCGCACCGATTCGACCTCTGCCCGCGTCACCGGCTGGTGGTAGGCGATGATCGCTAGGGTTTCCTGGGCGGCCTTCGACAGCCGGCGCGGGTCCTCCCGCTCCTCGGTCATCAGGAAAGCGAGGTCGGCCGCGGTGGTGAAGCGCCAGCGCCCGCCGACCTGCGATAGCTCCACGCCCCGGCCGTCGTACAGCCGGGCGAGACGCAGCAGCGCGCCATCCACATCCGCGCCCTCCGGCAGGCGCTGGGCGAGGTCCTCGACACTCATCGGCCCCGAGGCGGCGAACAGCAGCGCCTCGATCCGGCGAACGGTGTCGAATTCGGCTTCGCTGATGAAGCTCATGCGTCCACGGCCTCCGGCTCACGCAGCGTTTCGCGCCGCCGCAGATAGACGTCGGCGAAGGCTTCCATCTGCCGAGCCTCCAGCGCGCCTTCCTTCACCAGCTCCAGGCTCGCCGCCAGGGTCGAGGCCAGGTACGAGGCCGCGCCGGGCCCCTGCCCCGTCTCGTCGCCCGGCGCGACGCCGG
>JAFKGN010000163.1 GCA_017307205.1 Caulobacterales bacterium | reverse complement strand
CCATGACCGTCAAGGTCCGCTTCGCCCCGTCGCCCACCGGCCGCATCCACGTCGGCAACGTCCGCGCCGCGGTCGTCAACTGGCTGTTCGCCAAGGGGAAGGGTGGCCAGTTCGTGCTGCGGATCGACGACACCGACCTCGAGCGCTCCACCAAGGAGTACGAGGAGGGCATCGAAACCGACCTCAAGTGGCTCGGCCTCGTCTGGGACGAGCGTCATAACCAGTCGGCCCGCTTCCCGGTCTATCACCAGGCCATGGAGCGGCTGAAGGCGCAGGGCCGCCTCTATCCCGCCTATGAGACCGCCGAGGAACTGGATCGCCGCCGCAAGGTGCAACTGACGCGCGGCCAGCCGCCGATCTATGACCGCGCCGCCCTCAAGCTGACCGCCGAGGAGATCGCCGCCCTGGAGGCCGAGGGCCGCCGTCCGCACTGGCGCTTCCGCCTGGAAGGCAAGCGGGTGAAGTGGGATGATCTGGTGCGCGGTCCGGTCGAGGTCGACACCGCCTCGATGTCCGACCCGGTGCTAATCCGCGAGGACGGCGCCTTCCTCTACACCCTGCCGTCCGTGGTCGACGACATCGACATGGCCATCACCCACGTGGTGCGCGGCGAGGATCACACCACCAACACCGGCGTCCAGATCGAGATCTTCGAGGCGCTCGGCGCCAAGCCGCCGACCTTCGCCCACTTCAGCCTGCTGGTCGGCGCCGATGGCGAGGCGCTGTCCAAGCGCCTCGGCTCGATGTCGATCCGCGACCTGCGCGAGCAGGGCTTCGAGCCCCTGGCCGTGGTCTCCCACATCGCCAAGATCGGCACCTCCGATCCGCTGGAGCCCGCGCCCAGCCTGCAGGCCCTGGCCACCGGCTACGACTTCGGAAAAATGGGCCGCGCCCCGGCCCGCTACGACAGCGCGGACCTCGCCCGTCTGAACGCCGGCGTGCTGCACGCCATGAGCTACGCCGAGGCCCAGCCACGCCTGGCCGCCATCGACTGCGACCTCGGCGAGGGCTTCTGGACCCTGATCCGCGCCAACCTTGGCCTGTTCGACGGCGTCGCCAACTGGGCGCGCGTGGTGCGCGGCCCGGTCGAGCCGCTGATCGACGATCCGGCCTTCGCGGCTGAGGCGGCGGCCCTGCTGCCGGAAGACCTCGACTGGTCGGCCTTCACCAACGCGGTGAAGGAAAAGACCGGCGCCAAGGGCAAGGCCCTGTTCCTGCCGCTGCGCCGCGCCCTGACCGGGCTCGACCACGGCCCGGAGATGGGCCCGCTGCTGGCCCTGATCGGCCGCGAGAAGGCGTTGAAGCGTTTGGCGGGCGAAACGGCCTAGGTCAGGCCGCTCGCCACCTGCGGCATCGGCGCCGTCGAGGGCTTCTCCTCGCCGGCCATGCGGCGCAGGGCGTGCACGATGTCCTCGATGCGGTCCACCGCCGTATAGCTGTCCCGCAGCGACGGCGGCGTCAGCTTGGCGCGGATCGTGTGCTCCAGCAGATCGAAGAACGGCTGCCAGAAGGCCGTGTCCCAGAAGACGATCGGCTTGCGGTGCAGGTCGAGGCGCTGCCACGACAGCAGTTCGACGATCTCCTCCAGGGTGCCGATGCCGCCCGGCAGCACGACGAAGGCGTCGGACCGCTCGAACATCATCATCTTCCGCTCGTGCATGTTGCTGACGACGATGGTCTCGACGTCGTCGAACGGC
>JAFKGN010000124.1 GCA_017307205.1 Caulobacterales bacterium | reverse complement strand
GATGTCGTTGAGGCTCGGCATCGGGATTCCGTATGGCGCGCGGAAAGCGGCGCGCGAGACGCTAGATGGCTTCGGGAGGTTCCTTAGCCAAGGCGGGGACTTGGCTCAAAGGAAAAGGCCGGGGTCTGACTTCGTCGGGACGAAAAGCCCGGGTCTTGGCCATGCCGAAAACGAGAAAGGACGCCCGGCGGGGCCGGGCGTCCTCAGGCTCGCGGTTAGGAGCCGGCGCTGCTGGGGTGGCGCGGCGGCACGGGCGGGAGCCGCCGGCCGGCAGGGCCGACCGGGCTGTCCGCGAGCGCAGCTTGAAAGATCAGTCCTCGTCGCCCTCGGAGGGGCCGACCAGCAACTCCTCCTCGATGACGCCGGAGTTGCCGCGCACGGCCTTTTCGATCTGGTCAGCGATATCCGGGTTCTTCTTGAGGAACTCGCGGACGTTGTCGCGGCCCTGGCCGATGCGCTGGTTGTCGAAGGAGAACCAGGAGCCCGACTTCTCGACCACGCCGGCCTTGACGCCGAGGTCGATGATCTCGCCGAGCTTGGAGATGCCTTCGCCGTACATGATGTCGAACTCGACCTCGCGGAACGGCGGGGCGATCTTGTTCTTCACCACCTTCACGCGAACGTTGTTGCCCATGATCTCGTCGCGGATCTTGACCGAGCCGGTGCGGCGGATGTCGAGGCGGACCGAAGCGTAGAACTTCAGGGCGTTGCCGCCCGTGGTGGTCTCCGGGCTTCCGTACATGACGCCGATCTTGTGGCGGATCTGGTTGATGAAGATCACCAGGGTCTGGGTCTTGCCGATCGAACCGGTGAGCTTGCGCAGCGCCTGGCTCATCAAGCGGGCCTGCAGGCCGGGCAGGCTGTCGCCCATCTCGCCTTCGATTTCGGCCTTCGGCGTCAGGGCCGCGACACTATCGATGACGATGACATCGATGGCGCCCGAGCGGACCAGGGTGTCGGTGATTTCCAGCGCCTGCTCGCCGGTGTCCGGCTGGGCGACCAGCAGGTCGTCGAGATTGACGCCCAGCTTCTTGGCGTAGGCCGGATCGAGCGCGTGTTCGGCGTCGACGAAGGCGGCGGCGCCGCCGCTCTTCTGCACTTCGGCGACGACGTGCAGCGCCAGGGTGGTCTTACGCGAGCTTTCCGGCCCGAAGATCTCGATGACGCGGCCCTTGGGCAGGCCGCCGATGCCGAGGGCGATGTCGAGGCCCAGCGAACCGGTGGAGACGGCCTCCACCTCCATGTGGGTCTTCTCGCCCAGTCGCATGACGGAGCCCTTGCCGAAGGCCCGATCGATCTGAGCGAGCGCCGCTTCCAGCGCCCGCGACTTGTCCGCGTCTTCTTTGCCCACGAGCTTCAATGCCGCCTGATTCATTGGATTTGCCCTTATCCCACGATTCCGCCGCCCGCCGCGGCTTCGTCCGACCCGTGTCGAACAGGACAAGTCGTATCTGGTTTGTTCCTGCGTTGGCAAGGGCAATGTTCTGCTAATGTTCACGGTCGGCATGGGGTGTGCGACCGGAACTGACGTAGACTGATCGCGCAATGAACGCGGGCCGCTAGAGCTTCGGCTCCGGCGCGCGGCTCATGATCATCCGGAAGCCTTGCACGCGGGCCTCAAGGTCATGAACCAACCGCTCGGCCTGTTCGCGCACGCCGACCGGATAGGCCTCGCCGCCCTGGGCGACGTCGGCGGCGACGGCGATCGCCGCTTCAAGCTGCACGTTCAGGGCTTCGATCTGCTCACGCGCCAGCATCTGAGCTTCGGCCTGCAGGCGACGCACGCGCTCGGCCGTCGTCTCCGGCTTGCGGCCCAGGTCGTAGAGCGGGGCAAGATCGGACACCAGGGTGAGCTTGGTGGCGCCGTCGCCGGAGCCGTGATTGGAGTCGGTCATTGCAGCCTCCTCGTCACCAGTCCGCGCCGGGGCAGCGCAGCTTGGCTCTAGAAGGCAATGATGGAACGGCGTTCGTGTTCCCTTCACAGGAGCGACGCTGGGGCCGAATCCTTCAGCGGTGCGGCCTGGACGCCGCGCGACGGTTACTGTGAGCTCGCGAAATGCGCGAGAGAACAGAGGTGGAACAATTGGCCTTGATCTCCCAACGGCCGAGCTTCATGTTCGGTGCGAGGTTCGGGGAGGGACGTGATGAGTAACTGGGCTGCAGCAGCTCTCGCGGCGTTTTTCGTGGCGGCATCCGGTGGCGCCGCCCTGGCGGCCAAGCCGGTGATCCCGCCGCCAGCGACCGTTGTCTCGGCCCCGTCTGGGGTGAAGGCGAAGTCAGTGAAGTTCGCCACCTACCAGTTCGTCCAGACGCCAAACCTTCCGATAGGTAACTATCAGGTCGGGCCATTATGCATCCCGCGCTTTCAGATTGCGCTGAAGGACTTTGCGCCGCGCGTGTCGAAGGAGGCTTTTGCGCAGACCTTCGAAAGAGAAGTCCGCTCGGCCGGTTTTCCCTTAGCAGGGGCATCGGTTGACAACCTGTTCGGCGCCGCCAGCGACGCTGCGGGCGATCTGCAGGTTGCAGCCAATATCAAAAGCGCCACCGGTGATGTCTGTGCGCTGCTCTATGCCTCAAACACCATGAAAGGGTGGATGCAGCTCGAAGTGGAGTGGCAGATTTACTCGCCGATCAAACGGGAAGTTGTGGCTCGTATCCCGATCACCGCGGCCATCGAAAAGAAGACTCCCGTCGAACCGGGAACCCTGCTCACGGACGTCTTTGACGAAGCGGTCAAGGGTCTGCTGAACGACAAGACCTATCGCGACCTGATGCTGTCCTCCGCGCCCGACATTGTCGCTGGCCCTGGCGCCGCACCCGCCATCGCGGGCGGCCCCGCGACCGTAGCGCCGGGCCGAGATCCGATCTTGATCGGCGCCCCGTCGCGCAAGCCGACAGGACTGCCGGAGGTCGCCGGCTCGGTGGTGACCATCGTTGCCGGCGGCGGCCACGGCAGCGGCTTCTTAGTTTCGGCCAACGGCTACATCCTGACCAACGAGCACGTCGTGCGCGGGTCCGAGACGGTGAAAATCCGCTGGAGCGACAACTTCGAGACCGTCGGCCAAGTATTGCGGCTGGACCGAGGGCGCGATGTCGCCCTCATCAAGACCGACAGCCGTGGACGCCTGCCGCTGCTCATGAGCCGCGGGGCGATTGAGCTTGGGCAGGAAGTCTATGCGGTGGGCGCCCCGCTCGACATTGGGCTTTCAGGCACCGTGACACGGGGGATCGTCTCGACCTCCAACCGCATCTTCAACGGGTATAGTTTCGTCCAAAGCGACGTTCAGGTGAATCCCGGCAATAGCGGCGGACCGCTGGTGACGAAGGATGGCCAGGTGATTGCGATGACGGATATCGGATACCAGCCCGAGGGTCTTCCCACGGGAATCAACCTGTTCATCCCGGCGGGGGACGCACTCGATTTCCTTGGCTTGAAGCCGGCGGCCCCGTAGGTGTCTGCATCATCGAGCGTCATTTCAGTAATTCGTCCTTCGAGGCGCTGACCGAGCTAGGCGCCCGGTGAGGGCGGTTGCTAGCGTCAGGGGTATGATCCGTACGCTCGCCTCCGCCCTCGCGCTCGCCTCTGCCCTCGCCGTTTCGGCCCAAGCTCAGACGACCTCGCCGACAGAGCGCGCCCAGCGGGCGGCGCGGTGGTGGGGCGACATCGCCGCCTTGGCGGACGACGCCAACGAGGGGCGGCTGACCGGTACGGCCGGATACCGACGGGCCGAGGCCTATGTCATCGAGCGGATGAAGGCCGAGGGGCTGAAACCAGCCGGGGAGAAGGGCGGATTCACCCAGGCGGTGGGCTTCCGTGAGCAGGTGGTCGATCAGGCGGCCTCGACGGCTGTGCTGACCAAGGCCGACGGGACGGTGGATACGCTGAAGGTCGGCGGCGACCTGACCGTGGCGGCAGGTGGCGCGCCGCGGCCGAAGACGGTGGACGCGCCGCTGGTGTTCGTCGGCTATGGCCTGCACATGCCCGAGCGCGGCCATGACGACTTCAAGGGGCTGGACCTGAAGGGCAAGATCGTGGTCGCCATCGCCGGTGGTCCGGCGGATCTGCCCGGCACCGAGAAGGCCAGCGCCCGCAACGAGCGTAACAAGGTGCTGGCGCGGATGGGCGCCGTCGGCGTGATCGCCATCACACCGCCCAAGCAGGTGGAAATCCCGTGGGCGCGGGCGACCGTACTGGCCAAGGGGGCGGGGATGTTCCTGGCCGACGCGGCCCTGCGCGACACGCCGGACGGGCTCTACACGGCGACCTTCGATCCGGCTCAGGGGGCGCGGCTGTTCGCCGGCTCGGGGCACGACTACGCCGAGATTGCCGCGCTTTCCGACGCCTCCAAGCCGATCGCCGGCTTCGACATGAAGACGCGGCTGAAGGCGACGACGGCGACTGAGTTCCATGACCTGACCAGCGACAACATCATCGGCGTGCTGCCCGGCTCGGACCCGAAGCTGAAGGGCGAGTATGTGGCGCTGTCGGCCCACCTCGATCACCTGGGGACGGGCGTCGGGGCCGACGGCAAGCGTTTCATCTACCCGGGCGCCATGGACGACGCCTCGGGCGTGGCCAGCCTGCTCGATATCGTGCGGACGCTGAAGGCCGGGCCGCCGCTGAAGCGCTCGATCCTGGTGGTGGTGGTCACCGCCGAGGAGAAGGGGCTGCTGGGCTCGCACTATTTCGCCAACCGGCCGACGATGCCGAAGGCGTCGCTGGTGGCTGACCTGAACTTCGACATGCCGTTGCCGCTTTGGACGCTGAAGACCGTGCTGGCGCAGGGCGAATATGAGAGCACGCTGGGCGCCCAGGCCCGTGAGAGCGCCGCCGAGCAAGGTCTGGCCCTGACGCCCGACCCGCTGCCGGACCGCAACAGCTTCGTGCGCACCGACCAGTACAGCTTCGTGAAGCAGGGCCTGCCGTCCCTGGCGTTCAAGTTCGGCTTCCAGAAGGACACGCCCGAGTTCGAGACCGAGCGCCTGTGGCGCGCCAATCGCTATCACGCGGCGGGCGATGACCTGAACCAGCCGGTGATGAAGGAAGAGGCGATCAAGCTGAACGACGTGGTCGCCGGCATTGCGCGTCGCGTGGCGAACGCGGACGAACGGCCGCAGTGGCTGGAGACGAGCGGGTTCCGGAAGTTCGCTGCACCGAAATAGGCCGGCCGGCGTCGCCCTGACGGCGTTGTCAAAACGGTCCTGGCCTGTACCACTGGCGACTGGGCGGCAGTGGGGCTCCGATGGTTCGCTTTACGCGTCGTGGCCTGCTGTTCCTGGGCGCCGCGCTTCTGCCGCTTGGGCGGGTCGCCAGCGCCGCATCAGTCAGCAGTCTTGAAGCCGGGTTCAGGGCTCCGCCGAACGCCGCCAGGCCGCGTGTGTGGTGGCACTGGATGAACGGGAACGTCAGCCTTCCCGGCATCGACGCCGACTTCGACTGGATGGCCCGCGTGGGCATCGGCGGGGTGCACAACTTCGACGCCGGGCTGGAGACGCCGCCGCTGACGCCGGTGCGGCTGCCGTTCCTTTCGCCAGGGTGGCGGGACGCGTTCCGATACGCGGTGAGCGGAGCGGATCGTCGAGGGTTGGAGTTCGCCATCGCCGGCTCGCCCGGCTGGAGCGAGAGCGGCGGGCCGTGGGTGACCCCGCAGCAGGCGATGAAGAAGCTGGTGTGGAGCGAGACCGAGGTCGAGGCCGGCGTGGACGCCGTGAGGCTGGCTGCTCCGCCGACGATCAGCGGCCCGTTCATGGACCTGCCGACAACGGAGAGCTTCAAGGACGACGCCACGCCCCGGCTCTATCGCGATGTGGCCGTGCTGGCCTGTCGCCAGCCGTCGGGCGTCACGCCGCTACCGGCCGCGCGGGTCACGGCGAGCGCGGCGGTCGATCTGACCGCGCTTAACAACGGAGATCGGACGGCTTCGATCCAGCTGCCGTACAATCGGGCCGAGAGCTGGATCCGGTTTGACTACGACATGCCGGTGACGGTGCGCGCGCTGACCCTCGTGGCGACCAAGGCCGGCGGAGCGGGCAGCTTCGGCCAGACAGGGCCGCGCGGGCGACTGGAGGTGAGCGCGGACGGCGAGCGGTTCAACCCGGTGGCCGAACTGCCGTTCCGGGGCGCGCCGCAGATGACGGTGTCGTTTGCGCCGGCGACCGGACGCAGCTTCCGCATAGTCCTTGAACCTCGCCCGGCGCCGGCGAACGGACCGGCGACCACAGCGCACGGGATTTCAGAGCTTCGGCTGATCGGCGAGCCACGCGTGACGCGGTTCGAGGACAAGGCGGGGTGGTCGTCCGAGGCGGGCCTGGAAGCCATGCCGACGCTGCCCGTCGAGGCGGGCATGGCGCTGGCGCCGCAGGACATCGTCGACCTCACCGGCCTCATGCGGCCGGACGGTACACTGGACTGGAGGGCGCCAGAGGGGCGCTGGACGGTGTTGCGGTTCGGCTGGAGCCTGACCGGGCGGCAGAACCATCCAGCGTCGCCGGAGGGGACGGGGCTGGAGGTCGACAAGCTCAGCCGCAAGCATGTTCGCGCCTATGCCGACGCCTACCTCGGTGAGTACGAGGCGACCGTCGGCCGCGCGATGATGGGTGCGCGCGGACTCGGGCTGATGCTGACCGACAGCTACGAAGCTGGGATCGCCAACTGGACCGAGGACATGCCGGTGCAGTTCGCTCGACTGCGGGGCTACGACCTGCGGCCCTGGCTCCCGGCGCTGGCCGGACGGGTGGTGGGCAGCGCCCAGGAGAGCGACGCCTTCCTGTGGGACTTCCGCCAGACCATCGGGGCGCTGATGGCCAGCGAGCACTACGACGAGCTGAGCCGGGCGCTGCACGAGCGCGGGATGAAGCGCTATGGCGAGTCCCACGAGGGCGGGCGGCAGATGCTGGTCGACGGCATGTCAGCCAAGCGCTCGGCCGACATCCCGATGGGCGCCATGTGGACGACCATCAACCGCTCGGGCAGCACGCGGCCGGAGAACTATGACGCGGACCTGCGGGAGTCTGCGTCCGTGGCGCACGTTTATGGTCAGAACCTCACGGCCTGCGAGGCCTTCACCCAGGCGTTCTCGCTCTACACCTTCGCGCCGGAGCAGCTGAAGCCGTTCGCCGACCGGATGATGAGCAACGGGGTGAACCGGTTCGTCATCCACACCTCGGTGCACCAGCCCGTCGACGGGCCTGGCCCGGGCGTCTCGCTGGGCGGCTATGGCCAGTTCTTCACGCGCAAGGAAACCTGGGCGGAGATGGCGGGGCCGTGGATCAGCTATCTCTCCCGCTCGAGCTGGCTGCTGCAGCAGGGGCGGTTCGTCGCCGACGTGGCTTGGTTCTACGGCGAGGACAGCAACATCACCGCCCTCTATCGGGACGCGCTGCCGCCGATTCCCGAGGGCCATGCGTTCGATTTCGTCAATGCGGACGCCGTGCTGAACCTGCTGTCGGTGAAGGGCGGCCGGGTGACGACCCCGAGCGGCATGTCCTACGCCGTGCTGGCGCTTGGGCCGGAGACGCGGCGGATGAGCCTGCCGGTGCTGCGCAAGATCGTCGCCTTGGCCGAGGCCGGCGCCGTGGTGGTCGGGGCGCGGCCGGTTGAGCCGCCGGGGCTTGGCGACGACGCAGCCGAGTTTGAGCGGCTGGCGGATCGGCTGTGGTCGTCTGGAGGCAGGGGGCGGGGCCGCGTCTTTCCGATCCTCGATCTCGAGGCGGCGTTCGAGGCGCTGCGGATTGAGCTGGATGTCCGATGCGCCGACGCCCGGCTGCAGTTCGTGCGCCGGGATACGGCCGAGGGGCCGATCTACTTTCTCTCGGCGCGTAGCCAACCGGCCCAGGAGGTGGAAGTCAGCTTCCGCCAAACGGGTAGGGCGCCGCAGCTGTGGCGGGCCGACGACGGGACCGTTGAGGACCTCGGCTATCGGGTGGAAAATGGGCGGACCGTTGTGTCGCTGTCCCTGAACGCCAATGACGCGGTGTTCGTGGTGTTCAACCAACCCGCGCGGCCGGGCGGTCGAGCTGTGCAGCGAGATGAAGTCGAGGTGCTGACGACCCTCGAAGGACCGTGGACGCTCGCCTTCCCGGAGGGGCGGGGCGCGCCCGGCGTCGTCACCCTGCCGAAGCTGGTGTCGTGGACCGAGCATTCCGACCCCGGGGTTCGATATTTCTCGGGGATGGCCACCTACGTCACGCAGTTCAACGCGCCTGCGACGCGGAGCGGCTCGGGCCGCGTGGTGATCGACCTCGGCGCGGTAAAGCAGATCGCCGAGGTGCGGTTGAACGGGAAGCCGGTGGGGTACGCCTGGCGGCCGCCGTTCCAGGTGGACGTCACCGACGCCATCACGGCTGGGATGAACACGCTCGAGGTGAAGGTCGCCAACCTCTGGCCGAACCGCATGATCGGTGACAAGCAGCCGGGCGCGACGGTCCGCTATTCCAGTGCGACGACCGATCCGTTCGAGGCGGGCTCGCCGCTGCTGCCATCGGGCCTGCTGGGTCCGGTGAGGCTGCTGCAAGTGAGGAAGCTCTAGAGCTTCCCCTTGCGGAACCGCTCCTGGTTCTCGGCCCGCACCTCGGCCTTCACGCGCTTGATCGCGTCCTTGTCGCCGCGCTCGCCTTCGGAAGCCAGGGCGTCGGAGGCGAATTCCAGGTCGAGGAGTTTGAGGCGTTTGACCTCGTCGCGGAGGCGGGCGGCTTCCTCGAACTCGAGGTTGGAGGCGGCCTGGCGCATCTTGGCTTCGAGGTCGCGCAGGGTGGCCTTGAAGTTGTCGCCCATGAAGGGCTTGCCCGACTTGTCCTCGAAGCCGCCGAGCGGGACGGTGACGCGGTCCTTCTCGTAGGGGCTAGCCAGGATGTCCTTGATGTTGGCCTTCACGCTGGCCGGCGTGATGCCATGCTCGACGTTGTAGGCCTGCTGCTTCTCGCGGCGACGCTGGGTCTCGGCCATGGAGCGTTCCATCGAGCCGGTGATGCTGTCGGCGTAGAGGATGACCTTGCCGTCGACGTTCCGGGCAGCGCGGCCGATGGTCTGGATCAGGCTGGTTTCCGAGCGGAGGAAACCTTCTTTGTCAGCGTCTAGGATGGCGACGAGGCCGCACTCGGGGATGTCGAGGCCCTCGCGCAGCAGGTTGATGCCGATGAGGATGTCGAAGGCGCCCAGGCGCAGGTCGCGGATGATCTCGATGCGTTCGAGCGTGTCGACGTCGGAGTGCAGGTAGCGCACGCGCAGGCCCTGCTCGTGCATGTACTCGGTGAGATCCTCGGCCATCTTCTTGGTGAGGACGGTGACCAGGGTGCGGTAGCCCGCGGCGGCCGTCTGGCGGGCCATGTCGATGACGTCGTCGACCTGGCTGAAGCCGTCCTTGGCGACGGGGCGGACCTCGACAGGCGGGTCGATCAGGCCGGTGGGGCGGATGACCTGTTCGGCGAAGACGCCGCCGGCCTTCTCCATCTCCCAGGGACCGGGCGTGGCCGAGACGTGGACCGTCTGCGGCCGCATGGCTTCCCACTCCTCGAACTTGAGGGGGCGGTTGTCCATGGCGCTGGGCAGGCGGAAGCCATACTCGGCCAGGGTCCATTTGCGGTTGCGGTCGCCTTTGTACATGGCGCCGATCTGCGGGATCGTCTGGTGGCTCTCGTCTGTGAACAGCAGGGCGTTGTCGGGAATGTATTCGAAGAAGGTGGGCGGCGGCTCGCCCGGCTGACGGCCGGTGAGATAGCGGCTGTAGTTCTCGATGCCGGCGCAGGAGCCGGTGGTCTCGATCATCTCGACATCGAAATTGGTGCGCTGCTCAAGCCGCTGGGCCTCCAGCAGCTTGCCGTTGGCGATCATCCAGTCGAGGCGCTCCTTGAGCTCTGCCTTGATCTGGTTGACGGCCTGACGGAGCGTCGGGCGCGGCGTGACGTAGTGGCTGTTGGCGTACATGCGCACGCTGGGCAGCTCGGCCGTCTTCTTGCCGGTGAGCGGATCGAACTCGCTGATCGCCTCGATCTCGTCGCCGAACAGGGAGATGCGCCAGGCGCGATCCTCGTAGTGGGCGGGGAAGACTTCGATGGTGTCGCCGCGGCGGCGGAAGGTCCCGCGCTCGAAGGCCTGATCGTTGCGCTTGTACTGCTGGGCGACGAGGTCGGCGATCAGCTGCTTCTCGTCGACTTTCTGGCCCACCTCGAGGGTGAAGGTCATGGCCGTGTAGGTTTCGACCGAGCCGATGCCGTAGATGCAGGAGACCGAGGCGACGACGATGACGTCGTCGCGCTCGAGGATCGCGCGGGTGGCCGAGTGGCGCAGTAGCTGACGAAGAACTCGACCGCGTTGTCGGGGAAGAAGGCCTTCATCTCGCTGTAGAGCTGGGCGGCGAGGGTCTTGTTCGGGGCGAGGATCAGCGCCGGACGCTGGGTCTCGGCGATGATGCTGGCCATGGTGAAGGTCTTGCCGGAGCCGGTGACGCCCAGCAGCACCTGGTCGTGCTCACTGCCCTTGATGCCTTCGACGAGCTCGGCGATGGCCGTCGGCTGGTCGCCGGCCGGCTTGTACTCAGAGACGAGTTTGAAGGTCTTGCCGCCCTCGTGCTTGTCCGGCCGCTGGGGCCGGTGAGGCGTCCACATCATCGGCATGACCGTCGTGCCGGCGGCGTCCAGCTGCGGGTCGTGGATGAAGACGCCGGAGACGTCCGAGACGCCGGTGGGTTGGGCGGGGGAACGGGGCATGAACGGAAGATAGGGCCGGGGCAAGGAGCGGGGAAGGGGACTTCCTGAACGCTGCTGACAGATTTCGGTTGGCCGGGTAACTCGCGCTGATGAGCAAGACCCTGATCGACCGCCTGTTGGGGCCCGCCGTGCGGCGGCCGTCGGAGGTTCTGCGTTCGGCCGTTGGGGCCGCCCTGGGGCTGGCGGCAGTCGGGCTGTTGTCGCGCGCCATTGTCGGCGGCGAACGCTGGGCGTTGCTGATCGCGCCGCCGATCGCGGCCTCCGCGGTGATCGTGTTCGCTGTGCCGGCCAGCCCGTTGGCACAGCCGCGGGCGGTGGTCGGTGGGAATGTGCTGTCTGCGCTGATCGGCGTGGCGTGCGGCCTGCTGATCCCGCATGCGGCGGTGGCGGGTCCAGTGTCGGCGGCGCTGGCGGTGGCGGCCATGCTGCTGCTCGGCTGTCTGCACCCGCCGGGGGCGGCGGTGGCGTTCGTGGCGGCGATCAGCGGCGGGACAATCGGTTGGGACTATGTGTTGACGCCGATCGGCCTGGGCTCGGCCCTGCTTTGCCTGGCGGGAGCGCTGTATGCGCCCCTGGTCGGACGTGTGTATCCGCACGCGCCGCCGAGCCTGGCGACGCCTGAGCCTGTGCGGAAGGTTGCGGCGGCGACCGATGGCGGGGGCGATGCTCTGGCCGGCGTGACCTGTGGCGAGGTGATGACCGCCAAACTGTTCTACGTGACGCCGACGATGGACGCGGAGGCGGCGCTGCAGGTGCTGACCGAGCATGCGCTGCGCACGGCGCCGGTGCTGGACGAGAAGCGGCGTGTGCTGGGTCTGGTGAGCCGCGCCGAGCTGCTGCTGGAGGCCGAGCGCGAGGCGACCGAGGGGGCGGGCGCTGGGCGTTCGATCGGGGAGTTGGCCGACCAGCACCTGGCGTTGGTGAAAGCCGATACGCCGTTGTCGGAAGTGCTGCCGCTGCTGGCGACGGGGGCGGCGCACGAGGCCCTGGTGGTAGACGCCGAAGGGGCGGCCGTAGGCGTGATCACCCAGACCGACGTGCTGCGCGTGGTTTGGAAGGGGACGGGCCGATGACCAGCTATGTGGCGCTGCTGCGGGCGATCAACGCTGGGGTGAAGCTGCCGATGCCCGAGCTGAAAGCCATGGCCGAACGGCTGGGCTACACGAAGGCGCGGACCTACATCGCCAGCGGCAATCTGCTGTTCGAGGCCGACGCCGACGAGGCGACGGCGACGGCGGCCTTGACCGAGGCTGCGAGCGCCTTAGTGGGCAAGCCGGTGGGGGTGACGGTGCGCACCGCCGCCGAACTGGCCGCGACGGTGAAGGCCAATCCGTTCCCCGAGGGGCCGGGCAACCGCGTGGTGGCGATCTTCCTCGATGCGCCGCCGGAGGAGGGCTTCGAGGCCGCCATCCGCCACCAGGGACCGGGCGAGCAGGTGAAGGCGGTCGGGCGGGAAATCTTCGTCTGGTACGACGAGGGCATGGGCCAGTCGAAGCTGGCGATCCCGGCCGCGAAGACGGGCACCGGGCGGAACATGAACACTGTGGCCAAGCTGGCGGAAATGGCCGCGGACTAGCCTGCGCGGCCTAAGTGACCGTCGAGTCATTAAATGATTGCGCCTAACTGACTTGCGAGTCATTAGTGCTGTATGACCGATACCGAACCCAAGTGGCGCCGGCGCAAGGAGGCGCGGCCGCAGGAGATTGCGGAGGCGGCGTTGGCCGTGTTCGCCGAGCGCGGCTTCGCGGCCGCCAAGCTGGAGGAGATCGCCAAGCGGGCGGGGGTCTCGAAGGCGGCGCTGTATCTCTACTTCGACACCAAGGAGGCGCTGTTCGCCGAGGTGGTGCGGACGGCGGTGGCGCCCGGCGTGGCGCGGGTGCGCGGCATGATCGAGGCGTCCGAGCTGCCGTTCGACCAGTTCCTGCAGCTGTTCGCGGGGGCGTTGACGGCCAATGCCCTGACCGGGCCGGCGGGTGGCATCGCCAAGATGGTGATCGGTGAGAGCCGCAACTTCCCGCAGCTGGCGCGGCTATGGGTCGACGAGATCGTCGGGCCGATGCTGAGCGCGCTGACGGGCGTCGTCGCCAAGGCCCAGGCGAAGGGCGAGGTGAGGTCGGGGGATCCGCGGGTCTACGCCGTGCAGATCGTCGCGCCTTTTCTGGTGAGCGTGCTGTGGCGGGAGACCTTCGTGCCGGTGGGTGAAGAGCCCTTTGACCTGCAGGCGCTGGCGGCGCAGCACTTGGCGACCCTGCGCGGCGGACTGATGGAGAGAGCGTCGTGAACCGGAAGCGACTGATCCCTGTCGTGCTGGGCGTGGTGGTGGTCGCGGGC
>JAFKGN010000123.1 GCA_017307205.1 Caulobacterales bacterium | reverse complement strand
AGATCTTCCCCAACAAGACCACCCAGGACCACGTGCCGATCTACTACGGGGTCAGCGAGACCCTGTACGCGCCGGTGGTGAAGGGCGGAAAGGTCTACCGCTCGCCATCGCCGCCCTTCGGCTGGATCAACATCCTGGCCAACCAGGTGCAGGGGCAGGAAGCCTCCTGGCCGTTCAACATGCCGGGCGAGCGCTACATATTCACCATGGCCTACGATCGGGACTTCCGCCTGACCGTGCCCCAGACAGACACCAAGCTCGCGGCCGAGGTCGCCGCCGTGCGCGCTCGCATCGGCATCAATACGCCGGTCTATCTTACGTCCCAGTTGGTGGTCGTGCTGATCACCCGCGATGGCCGCCTGCCCGTACGGCAGATGACCATCGGCGAGAGCCTCGCCGCCGCGGAGGCCGGTATTCGCCGTCAGATGGTGCGGGAGCCGGGCCCCCAGGCGATGTATGCCGAGCAACTGGCTGGGGTCGCCCGGATGCGCGCGCAGCACGCCCTGGACCTCAACGCCCCGGCGTCGTCACGCAACAGCCAGTTCTTCCACTATCTCTTCGACTCCGATCAGGACGTGTTCGCCCGCAACACCGACGGTTCGAGCTACCCCATCTACACCTTCGAGCCCTGGGCCTACGAAGGCGCGAAGTCCGACACGCCCCAGTGGCTGCTGATCAGCTTTCCCCGCTCGGCCGCCTCGAACTCATGGGGCGAGCAGATGGCCTATGAGGACATGGTCAACCACTTCAACTACGCCTACGCCCGCGACGCGATCTTCAATCCGCAGGCGGTGGCGGGCGTGGCCTATGCGCCCAGGCCCTAGGCGGCGGGCTTGCGGCGCGGCCGGCGCGGCCGGCGACGGCGCGCCTTGGCGTCCGACGGCGGCGGAGCGGTCGGCGCCTCGACCTGCACCTCAGCCTTCCGAGGCTTGGGCTTGTGGCGACGCGACGGGCGCGGCTGGCTGGGCGCGGGGGCATTGAGCACCGACAGGGCGGCGAAAGGGGAGTGGGCGGGCGGCGGCTTGACCTCAGGCGTCTTGGCGCGGCGACGGCGCCAGGCCTCGCCTTGCGGAACGTAGTCGAGGGCCCGCAGCACGGCCTTGGCCTCCGCCTCGCTCCAGCCAAGCGCCTCGCGTTCGGCGTCGGGCAGGGTCGACCCCTTGCCGGGCTGGAAGGTCTCGCGCAGCACGGCGTCCAGCCGCTCCAACTGATCGACGGGGGCCGCGTAGCCTCCCACCGCGCGCAGGCCGCGCGCCGCCAGGCTGCGGAGCGCGACGCCTGAAGGCAGGGGGGACAGCCTGCCCACCTGCAGCGCGGTCGGCGGCGTCAACGCCTGAGCCAGGGTCATGGCCTGGGGCGCCAGCACCCCCGGCAGGAATACCGAGAAGCCTCCGAACCGCACGCCGAGGCTCTTCAGCGCCCGGCGCTCCGCCTGGCTCAGGGCCTTGAGGTCATGCTCCAGCGGCTGACGGTCGAGAATCCCTCCAGCCTCGACCAGGCGATGCACGATGCCGCGCGCCAGGCCGCGAACCTTGCCGTCGTCGAGCGCGGTCTGCAGCCGCCGCAGCGGCTTCAGGCGGCGGCCGGTCTCGGCGGCGACGAAGGCCTCGAGGCGCCGCGTGGCCCGCTCGCGCGCCGCCGCGGCGCCCATCTCGCCCAGCAGCCGCACCTTGCCGGCGCCGCTGACCACGCCGGCGATGTCGCCACGCCACAGCACCCGGCCCTCCGGATCGAGAGCGAAAGCGTCGTCGCGCTCGGCGGCCAGGCGGCCGAGACGGCGGGTGATCTCGGGCGCGACCGCACGCGCGGCCGCGGCGCGCAGGGCCTTCTCTTCAAGGGCGCTGGAGGCCTTCGAAGGCTCGAAGCCGACGCCTTTCAACTGGCCGACCACCACGCCCTCGACCGTCACCGCCCCGTCATCGCCGACCCCGGCGAGGATGTCCTGCCGCTCGCCGAGCGAGCGCATCAGGGCGCTGGTCCGCCGGTCCACGAACCGGGCCATCAGCTTCTCGTGCAGGGTGTCGCTGAGCCGGTCCTCCAGCTCGCGCATGCGCCCCTGCCAGCCCAGGGCGTCGACCAGCCAGTCCGGCCGGTTGGCGACGTAGGAGAGGGTGCGCACCTGGGCCAGGCGCCCAGCCAGGGCGTCGATCTCGCCGTCGAGCCGGTCCAGCGCCTTCATCTGGTGGCTCATCCAGTCGTCGGGTAGGCGACGACGGCCCTCGGTGAGCGGGAAGAACAGGTCGCGCAGCAGGCGCTGGTGCTCCTCGGCCGTGGTCTTGCGGAAGTCCGGCGTCTGGCAGACGTCCCACAGGCGCAGCAGGGCCGAGCGGTCGCGACAGCGCTTCGCGATGGCCTCGTCGCGCGCTAGGGCCCGCAGCGCCTGCTCATCGACGCTCTCGTCGGCCAGCTTCAGACCCGCGCGGCTGGGCGTGCGCGCCAGGGAGCGCATCAGGTCGTTGAGCGAATCGAAGTCGAGCGCCGCGTTGCGCCAGAAGGCGGCTTCGATCGGCTCGAAGCTGTGGGTCTCCACCGCCTGGACGAGGTCCTCGTCCATATCCTCACATTCGCCGGTCACCCCAAAGGTGCCGTCCCGTTTGTAGCGCCCGGCGCGGCCGGCGATCTGGGCCACCTCCGGCGGATGCAGCCAGCGGGTGCGCTTGCCGTCGAACTTGCGCAGGCCCGCGAAGGCCACATGGTCGACGTCCATGTTCAGGCCCATGCCGATGGCGTCGGTGGCCACCAGGAAGTCGACTTCGCCGGACTGATAGAGGGCGACCTGGGCGTTGCGGGTGCGGGGGCTCAAGGATCCCATCACCACCGCCGCTCCGCCGCGCTGGCGACGGATCAACTCGGCGATCGCGTAGACGCTGTCGGCCGAGAAGGCGACGATGGCAGAGCGCCGGGGCAGGCGGGTGATCTTTTTCGACCCGGCGTAGGAGAGGGTGGAGAACCGCTCGCGGAACACGAACTCGGCGTCGGGCGCGAGCTGGCGGATCAGCGGCGCCATGGTCGCCGCGCCCAGGAACATGGTCTCGAACTTGCCGCGCGCGTGCAGCAGGCGGTTCGTGAAGACGTGGCCGCGCTCGGGATCGGTGCACAGCTGGATCTCGTCGACCGCCAGGAACTCGACCTCGCGCGACAGCGGCATCGCCTCGACGGTGCAGACGAAATAGACGGCGCGCGGCGGGATGATCCGCTCCTCGCCGGTGATGAGGGCCACCATGCGCGCGCCGCGCAGCTTGACGATGCGGTCGTAGATCTCGCGCGCCAGCAGCCGCAGCGGCAGGCCGATCATGCCAGAGGCGTGGCCGAGCATCCGTTCGACGGCCAGGTGGGTCTTGCCGGTGTTGGTCGGCCCGAGCACCGCCGTCACCTTCGACGGGGCCAAACCGGTGCTGCGGTCGCTCATGATCCGAAGGTGGGGCGCGACTCGCCGGCGGGCAAGCGCCGCCGTTCGGACGGAGCCGATCGGCGCTCAATTTTTGAGGGTAAACCGCCTTGGGTTCCCGCCAGGAACGGGGGTGAAACGAATCAGGACCGAATCGGCGACCTCGTCCGATTCGGCCTTTGTTCTCTACAAGCTATTGTATCTGCGGTCTTATCGACCACAAGCGGCAAGCTTGGCCTTACTTCGCCGGACTCGTGCACGTGGGGGACAGGCGGCGCGCATTCATCGTCCCGGCCAGCGGCAGGCCATTGGTAGTGCGCAGCTTGATGTCGAGGGTGAAGTTTTCCGGGCCGTAAGTTCCATTGGCGGTCACCGGGGCCTTGCGATTCTTCTTGTCGATCCAGACGCCCTTCAACGCCACCTTGCCGTCGGCGACGGTCTTCACGTCGTACTCGCAGCGATAGCGGCTGGTGCAGATACCGTCCGCGAAGGTGCGCACCTCGGCCGGGCCGAGGCACTTGTTCTCCTTGCCCGCGGGCAGGAAGCCGGCGAGGCGGTAGCTGTACTCCCATTCGCCGGTCAGGATGGTGGCCGGACGCGGGCCCTGCGCCGCGGCGGAGCCGGCCAGCGGGGCGGTCATGGCCAGGGGCAGGGCGGCGAGCAGGGCGGCTTGGGCGAGGCGGCGGATCATGCCGTAGGCTCCGGGCAGGCAGTGACGGCCAAGCGGCCTTGTCGTGGGAGGCTTCTTATATGGCCTCGGATGAACCGCAGTTGAAGGCGGTCCGTGGGGCTTCTGCGGCTTGACGTGAAGGGCCGCCTTGCCTATACGGCCTGCTCTTTCGCGCGGGAGCCTAGCTTTCGCGTGTGATCCCGTTTTGCGAACCTCGAAAGCGTCCGCCTATGTCTCGCCGCTGCGAACTCACCGGTGTCGGCCCGATGGTCGGCCACAATGTGAGCCACTCCAACATCAAGACGAAGCGCCGCTTCCTGCCGAACCTGGCGGTCGTCAATCTGGCGTCGGAAGGCCTCGGCCAGTCCTTCAAGCTGAAGGTCACCAACGCCGCCCTGCGCACGCTCGACTTCAAGGGCGGCCTCGACGCCTTCCTTCTGAAGGCCAGCGACGAGGACCTCTCGCCGCGCGCCCTGAAGATCAAGAAGCAGCTCAAGGTCAAGGCCAAGGAAGCGCAAGCCGCCGCCTAAGGCTGCTTGTCGAACCGGCGCTTCGGCGCCGGTCGAAGCTCTGAAATGCAGAAAGGCCCGCGATCACTCGCGGGCCTTTCGCTTTTGCAGCTTCCGCCTGGCGATGGCGGAAAGTTCGACTTAGTCGGCCGAGGCGGTCTGGAAGACGAACTCGCCGCGGGCGGCGATGCGGCGCATGGTGGCGTCGGTGGTCGAAGCCACGCAGGTGCTCACGTCGGCGCTGTCGGCGAACTTCTCAGCGCACAGCTTGCTGGCGATGGATTTCACTTCGGTGCGCAGTTGCGACGGGGTCTTGCCCGACAGCGAAACTTGCGTGCCGGCCAGGGCGGGGGCGGTGAACAAGGCGGCGGCCGAGAGGGCCAGGGTCAGGGTCCGGATCATTTTCAGTGTGCTTTCCGAAAAGAGGGTTGGGTTCAACCATCTCCCCGGAGCGATTCCTCTGACGACGCGCCGGTCTCGCCTGTTTGCGTCGTCGAGGCAGACTTGACGCCGATCAGATCGGTTCGCAAGCCAAAAACGGCAAATCAAACAATGTTCACATTTATCATCTAAATGCTGCACAAATCGGCGGCTGCCGCTGCCTAGAGAGCCAGCACGCTGCGGTTCACGTCGCGGATATCGGGCACACCGGTCAGGGCCAGGGCCGTCAGCATCTCGGCGCGCACGATGTCCAGCATCGAGGCCACGCCCTTTTCGCCCTGCGCCGCCAGGGCGAAGGCCCAGGCGCGGCCCAGCAGGCAGGCCTTGGCGCCGGAGGCGAGCGCCTTGACCACATCGAGGCCCGATCGCACCCCGCCGTCCATCAGCACGGTGACGTCATCGCCCACCGCGTCGGCGATCGGCGGCAAGGCCTTGATGCCGGACAGCACGCCGTCGAGCTGCCGGCCGCCATGGTTCGAAACCACCAGGCCGTCGACGCCGCAACGCTTGGCCTCACGGGCGTCCTCGGCGTCGAGCACGCCTTTCAGCACCAGCGGGCCCGGCCAGCGCTCGCGGATCCAGCTGATGTGGTCCCAGGTCAGGGTGGTGTCGAAGTTGTTGGTCACCCAGGGCCAGAACTCGGCCGCGCCGCGCGCGTCGGGCACGGCCGAAGCGATGTTGCCGAACGTGTGCGGTTTGCCGTTCAGGTGCACGTCCCACAGCCAAGCCGGGTGGCTGAGGCCGTCGAGCACGCGGCGGGGGCTGAGCGCCGAGGTGTTTGAGCCGCCGAACAGGCCATTGCGCCGGTCACGATAGCGGGTGCCCGGCACCGGCAAATCGACCGTGAATACCAGCACCGGGCAACCAAGCTCACGCGCACGGTCCAGCAGGGCGCCCATGTAGCCGCGGTCGCGCAGCATGTAGAGCTGATACCAGGGCGGCGTCGTCGCCTGCGCCACCTCGCTCATGTCGCAGATGCCGACCGTCGAGAGGGTGAAGGGCACCCCGGCGGCCTGGGCGGCGCGGGCCGCCTGCACCTCGCCGCGACGCGCCAGCATCCCGCCCATGCCGATCGGCGCCAGCACCACCGGCATGCTCTGCTTGTGGCCGAACAGCTCGATGCTGGTGGAGCGCTGCGAGACATCGACCATCACCCGCTGGCGCAGGGCCAGGGCTTCGAGGTCGGAGATGTTCCGCCGCAAGGTGGCCTCGGCGTAGGAGCCGCCGTCCACGTAGTCGAACAACAGCTTGGGCAGGCGGCGGCGGGCGCCTTCGCGGAAGTCGGAGACGCTGGCCGGAGCGGTCATTTCGGGGGCATCCAGTCGAAGGCCATGAGGATGGTCGCCTCGCTGGCCAGGAAGTTGTCGTCGACCAGGAAGTAGAATCGCTGGCGGCCGCCGGGTGCGGCGACCACGTCGACGCCCTCGAAGTTATCGACCGTCATCGGGGAGTCGAGCCGGAAACGGCCGACCACGCGCGGGCGAACCAGCGGGTCGCGGACGACGGAGACGTCGATGTGGCTTTGGTTCGACAGCCGCTCGAAGCGGTGATGCAGCAGCACCAGGTCGCCGCCCTGTGTCTCGGTCATGCCGGAGAGGCGGTAGCCGCTCGGCGGCGCCGGCAGGCCCTCGATCTTGCGGCAGTCGGCGCTCAGGCGGCAGAGCCAGATCTGCCCGTCCTCGATCCCCACCCAGTAGGCGTCGCGGCCGACCTTTCGGGCGGGCGCCAGGCCTTCCATGCCCTCGTTGTTGGGCATCTTCACCGGCGGGATCGGCGCGCGCACGGGCGGTCCGCCGGCGGCGGGATAGCGCAGGATGCGATGGTCGCGCTCGAAGCTGTAGAGCTTGTCGCCGCCCGGCAGGATGGCCAGGCCCTCGGCGTCGGTCTCTTCCTTGCTCTGCAGCGGCTTGCCGTCCTCGCCGATCAGCGGGGCGAGGCGGGCGCCGGTGAGGCCGGCGATCTTGCCGTCGGGCCCCAGCTTGAGCCGGGCCTCCAACGCCTCGGCCCCGTCGTCGCCGACCGAATAGAGGCGATCACCGATGATCTTCAGGTCGGAAAACCCGTGGAAGCGGCTGGTGTCCTGGCTGGTCAGGTCCACGGCGCCGGCGAAGATGAAGTCGCCGATGCGGTCTGTCGCCGGATTGCGCGGATCGAGCGGCAACGGCTTGGCGTCGACGCGGACGGTCTCGGCATAGGGCAGGGGTGCGGTCGGCAGCGGCGTCGGCGAGGGCGTCAGGCAGCCGGCAAGGACCAGGCAAGCCGCCGCCGCGAGGCTCAGTCTGAAGGGGTTCATGCCGCGCGGACCGGCCGCAAGGCGCTGCCGCCGCCGCCCAGCACCGGCGGAAGCGGCGCGCGGGGCGAGGTTTTCATCTTGCGCGGCGCTTCCTCGAACGGCGCGGCCAACTGCTCGACCAGCACGCCGCCGAGTTGTTCGACGTCGACGATGGTCACCGCCCGCTTGTAGTAGCGCGTCACGTCGTGGCCGATGCCGATGGCCAGCAGTTCGACCGGGCTCTTGTCCTCGATCTCGGCGATCACCTGGCGCAGGTGCCGCTCCAGATAGTGGCCGGAGTTCACGCTGAGGGTGGAATCGTCCACCGGCGCCCCGTCCGAGATCACCATCAGGATGCGGCGGTCCTCAGGTCGGCCGATCAGCCGCTGGTGCGCCCAGACCAGGCCTTCGCCATCGATGTTTTCCTTCAGCAGCCCCTCGCGCATCATCAGGCCGAGGTTGCGGCGGGCGCGGCGCCACGGGGCGTCGGCCTCCTTGTAGATGATGTGGCGCAGGTCGTTCAGGCGGCCCGGAGCGGGCGGCTTTCCGGCCTTCAGCCAGTCCTCGCGCGAAAGCCCGCCTTTCCAGGCCTGGGTGGTGAAGCCCAGGATCTCCACCTTCACGCCGCAGCGTTCCAGGGTGCGAGCCAGGATGTCGGCGCAGATCGCCGCCACCATGATCGGCCGACCGCGCATCGAGCCGGAGTTGTCGATCAGCAGGGTGACCACGGTGTCGCGGAACTCGGTGTCCTTCTCTTCCTTGAAGGACAGCGGCGCCGTCGGGTCGACGATGACGCGGGTCAGGCGGCCGACGTCGAGCAGGCCTTCCTCCAGATCGAAGGTCCACGACCGCGTCTGCTTGGCCAGCAGGCGACGTTGCAGGCGGTTGGCCAGCTTGGAGACCACGGCCGACAGGGCCGACAGCTGCTGATCCAGATAGGATCGCAGCCGGGTCAGTTCCTCGGGATCGCACAGTTCGTCGGCCGAGACGATCTGGTCGTGGGCGGTGGTGAACACCTTGTAGGCCGGCTCGGCCTTGCCCGGATCGCGGATGTCCGGCCGCGCGGGCTTGGCGCCCTCGCCGACGTCCGGGGCTTCCTCGGTGTCCTCGCTGGCCGCCTGCTCGCTCTCCGACATCTGGCTTTCGTCGCCGTCGGCCTGGGCGTCCTGGGTATCCGAGCGGTCGGAGCCCGAATCCTGTTCGGGTTCGGGCGTTTCTTCCTCGCCCTCGTCCGCCTCGTCGGCGGAGGGATCGTCCTCGCCCTGGTCGTCGCCCGACTCCGGCTCGGCGTCGGCCGGATCGTCGGCCAGGTCGAGGTCGCGGAGGATGGCGCGGTTCACCTTGGCGAAGGCGGCTTGGTCATGGACCGCCTCGACCAGCCGGTCGAGGTCGGCGCCGGCCTTTTCCTCGATCTCGGCCCGGAAATGGTCGACCAGGCCCTTGGCCCCGTCAGGGGCCAGGTCGCCGGTCAGGCGCTCGCGCACCAAGAGGCCCAGGGCCTCGGCGATCGGGGCGGCGGCCTTGTTTTCCAGGCGCAGCAGGCCTTTGCGCTCCAGCGTCGCCTCCAGGGCGGCGGCCAGATTGGCGCGCACGCCGCCCAGCGCATTGGCGCCGATGGCTTCGATGCGGGCCTGCTCGATCGCGTCGTAGGCCGGTTGGGCGCGCGGCGAGACCGGCCGTGTGCGGGCGTGAGCCTCGGCGTCGTGATGGGCCAGGCGCAGCGCCATCTGGTCGGCCAGGCCGCGGATGCGCGCCGCTTCCTTCGGCCCGATGTCCCGCGACGGATGCGGCAGGATCGCCCGCGAGCCGATCAGTTGCGGAGCGTCGTTGGAGAACACCACCTCGAGATCGGGCGTCTCGGCGAGCGAGCGCGCGGCATGGGCCAGGGCGCGCTTGAACGGTTCAGAAGGGCTTTCGGGCTTAGAGGCCATGGCATGTTCTCTAGCCGCTCTGGGAGGCGGGGTTAAGGCCATCGGAACGCGCCGCGCCACAGCGACGTTAATTTGGTGCAACGCCTAGACCCGCAACCCTTCGACAAGGAGATTTCCCATGCTGAAATGGGCTCTGATCTTCGCCATCGTCGCCCTCATCGCGGGCGCGCTCGGCTTCTCCGGTCTTGCCGGCGCTTCCGCCAGCATCGCCAAGATTCTGTTCGGCCTGTTCGTGATCGGCTTCCTGATCTTCCTCGCCCTCGGCCTGTTCGTGGGGCGAAAGGTGACAGGCGGCTAGCGCCCGATCGCGAGCCCCCAAACGAACGAAGGCCGGACATCTTGCGATGTCCGGCCTTTTTTCTCGCCGCGTGGGCGGGGGAGGTTACTTGGCGGCGAGGTTGAGGTTTCCGCTTTCGAGGCGGGCCAGTTGCTGGCGCTGCGGGGCGCCGAGGTTGGCGATGGCTTGGTTGCGCAGGTCGGTGCGGCAGGCTTCGGCCTTGGCGCGGTTCTGGCGGCTTTCCACCGGGCAGATGGCGTAGGCGACGCGGGCGACCCGCTCGTCGAAGCGCGCCACCTGGTCGGCGCGGGTGAAGTCGATGTCGGCCACGGCGATGCGGCGGGTCAGGGTTTCGGCTTGGGCCGAACCGGCGGCGATCATGGGGGCGGCGGCCAGGACGATGGCGGCGGCCGAAGCGATGCGAGCGATGGTGGACATGGGTTTCTCTCCTGCGGGCGCCGGGTGGCGATGAACTTCCGATGAAGAGGATATACAGCCGTAGTTTAGCGATTACTTGTTAAGTCGGCGTCATGAACTCGATTTCAGGTAATTACATCTGTGTAATGTAAGTAAAGATGACCTGCCGGTAATGTCCGCTTCCAGATGCGTAACCTGGAGGCGCAAGCCGGTAAGCTGAGGTTGCAGGCGCGCGCAGCGGCGCCGCGGCGACGGACGCGGCGTCAGGAGCCTGGGATGAAAGAGGGCGTGGAGAGGCGCGAAGGCCTCAGCGCGCGTCCATCAGCTTGGCGAAGCGATCGAAGACGTAGAGGGAGTCCGTCGGGCCGGGCGAGGCTTCCGGGTGGTGCTGCACCGAGAACACCGGCTTGCCTTCGACGGCGATGCCCGCGTTGGTGCCATCGAACAGGGAGACGTGGGTCTCCTTCACCGCCGCCGGCAGGCTGTCGCGATCCACGGTGAAGCCGTGGTTCATCGAGACGATCTCCACCTTGCCG
>JAFKGN010000122.1 GCA_017307205.1 Caulobacterales bacterium | reverse complement strand
GATCTGGCCGTAGGTGCGGGTGCGGCCGGGCGGAATGCGCCGGGTGATCTCGAGCACTTGCCGGTCGAACGGCTCGACCTGATCGAGATCAACGGCGATGTCGGCGAGGTCGATGGCGCCATCAGCAAGGAGCGTCTTTACAGCCTCGACGACCGCCGCGATGGCGGCAGGCGGCTCCCGCTCGACGGCAGTCGGATGGCGACGGGCAGTGCGGGTGCGCAGAAGCTCCGGCGCCTCGTCCGGCAGGGACGCGCCGACCACGACCTCGCCGCGCCAGGCGAGGCTGCACACCCCGAGGGCGGTATCGAACAGACAGTAGCCTTCGGCGTCCATCGCCGGGTTCTCCATTCGCGTGCGGCTGGACCGGAATGCCCGCGTGTTCCTAAGGTGGGGACATGAGGCCCCGTCGTCCATGCATCGCCGTGATCGTCGCCGGGGCCGCGGGCCTCGCCGCGACCGCGAGCCGCGCCGCGCCGGTCGGTTCGGTGGGCTGCCTGCTGGAGAACGGCGCGGTGGTCGTGCCGGCCATCCTCGACCAGGCCGGCGGCGACTGGCTGATCGACTTCGCCGCGCCCCAGACCCTGCTGCACGAAACCCGGGCCCAGAAGGAGGGGATCGCCGAGCCGGCGCTGGTCGGCGACCTGCGCTTCGCCGGCCTGGCTCTGCCCAGCACACCGGTGACGGTCGCCAACCTCGATCCCCGCGCGCCCGGCTTCGTCACCCCGATCGTGGGGGTGATCGGCGACGATGTGCTGAGCCGGTATGTGGTCGACATCGACTTCGAGCCCTGCAGGGTCACCTTCCATGCGCCTGGCACGGCGCCGCGGCTGAAGGGGCAGCGGCTGCCGCTGGCGCGGATCGAGGGTCGGCCCACGGTGCGGGCGGCGGTCTCGGACGGGCGGCGAGCCCTCGCCGGAGCCTTTGTCGTCGACACCGCCTCGAAGGCGGCCGTGCGCTTGTCGATCCCGACGGCGCATGGGCCGGACGACGGCGATCCCCGCCAATGGTCCCCCACCTGGATCCGCGCCCTGTCGATCGGCGGCGATCTGTTCGAGAAGCCGAGCGCAGCGCGCGGGGCTGAACTGCCCGCCAGCGTCGCCGGGGCGCTCGGCACCGACTGGCTGCGGCGCTACCGCCTGCGCATCGATACCCCGGGCGGCCGCCTGATCCTGGCCAAGCCCAGGCCCTGAAACGCAAACGGCCCTCCCCAGGGGGGAGGGCCGAAGCTTTGAACCGAGGTTCGTGAAGCTTAGTGCGACTCGTTGCGCCAGACGGTGCGGTAGCTGGCGTACAGCAGGCCCGACATCAGCAGCAGGTAGATCAGGACCGAGAAGCCCATCTCCTTGCGCTCGATCATCTTCGGCTCGGCGGCCCACATCAGGAAGGCCGAGACGTCCTTGGCTTCCTGGTCGAGGGTGGCCTTGGTGCCATCGTCGTAGGTGACGCGATCATCAGCCAGGGGCGGGGGCATGCCGATCACGCCGCCGTGGGGCACGTGCTTCGGATCGCCCGACCACGCCGAGGAAAGGTCGCCCGGGAAGTAGGGGTTGTAGTGCTTGGTCGGATCGATCGTCAGACCGGCCGGCGCTTCGTGATAGCCGGTCAGCAGCGAGTAGATGTAGTCCGGGCCGCCTTCGCGGGCCTTGGCCAGCACCGACAGATCCGGCGGCAGGGCGCCGCCGTTGCTGGCGCGCGCCGCGTACTCGTTGGGGAACGGCGACGGGAAGCGGTCGGCCGAGGTCGCCGGACGCTGAACGGTGTCGCCGGTCTCTTCGTCGATCGACGAGACCTGATACTCGGCGGCGATCGCCTTCACGTACGGGTTGTTGTTCGAGTTCGGGTACTTGGCGTCGTAGAACGGACCGTTCTTGTCGCCGAGGTTGCGGAACGACAGCAGGCTGGCCGCGTGGCAGGCCGAGCAGACCTCGCGGTAGACCTTGTAGCCGCGCTGCAGCTGAGCCTGATCGAACTTGCCGAACGGGCCGTTGAACGACCAGTCGACCTTCTTGGGCTCTTCCGGATGGCCGGCGGCCAGGGCCGGGGCGGCGGTCGCGACCAGAAGGCCGGCGACGGCTGCGATGATGGAAAACTTACGCAGCATCGATCAGCCCTTCGTCTCGGGAGAAGCGGTCGCTTCGGCCGGGGCGTGCGCGGGGTGCGACAGCGCCGGCTTGGCGATGGAGTCCGGAACCGGCAGCGTCTTTTCGACCAGGCCGAGGATCGGCAGGATCACCAGGAAGAAGCCGAAGTAGTAGAGCGCGGCGATACGCGACAGCCACACGAAGCTGTTCAGGTCGCTGTCGATCAGCGTGAACGTCTTCAGGCCCGGGATCACCGGATCGTCCGGCAGCTTGGCGCCGCAGAGGCCGAGGATGCAGCAGGCCACCACGAAGATCAGGAAGTAGAGCTTCGCGGTCGGGCGGTAGCGCATCGAACGCACCTTGGAGGTGTCCAGCCACGGCAGGGCGAACAGGCAGGCGATGGCGCCGAACATGGCCAGCACGCCCATCAGCTTGTCCGGCACGGCGCGCAGGATCGCGTAGAACGGCAGGAAGTACCATTCGGGGACGATGTGCGCCGGCGTCACCAGCGGGTCGGCCGGGATGTAGTTGTCGGCGTGGCCCAGGGCGTTGGGCATGTAGAAGACGAAGATCGCGAACAGGATCAGGAAGACGCTGACCGCGAAGCCGTCCTTGATGGTGGCGTAGGGCGTGAAGGGCACGGTGTCGGCCTTCGACTTGGGCTCAACGCCGGTCGGGTTGTTCTGGCCGGCCACGTGCAGCGCCCAGATGTGCAGGATCACGACGCCCGCGATCATGAACGGCAGCAGGTAGTGCAGCGAGAAGAAGCGGTTCAGCGTCGGGTTGTCGACCGCGAAGCCGCCCCACAGCCAGGTGGTGATCGCCTGGCCGACGATCGGCAGGGCGCCGAACAGGTTGGTGATCACGACGGCGCCGTGGAAGGACATCTGACCCCAGGGCAGGACGTAGCCCATGAAGGCGGTGGCCATCATCAGTAGGTAGATGACGCAGCCGAGGATCCAGAGGATCTCGCGGGGAGCCTTGTACGAGCCGTAGTAGAGGCCGCGGAACATGTGGATGTAGACCGCGATGAAGAACATCGAGGCGCCGTTGGCGTGGATGTAGCGGATCAGCCAGCCGTACTGCACGTCGCGCATGATGTGCTCGACGCTGTTGAAGGCCAGGCCGGCGTTGGCCGTGTAGTGCATGGCCAGCACGACGCCGGTGGCGATCTGCACGCCCAGGCAGAGGCTGAGGATGGCCCCGAAGGTCCACCAGTAGTTCAGGTTCCGCGGGGTCGGATAGTCGACGAAGCTGTCGTAGCCGAGCCGAACGATCGGCAGGCGGCTGTCGAGCCAGCGGGTGAAAGCCGTTTTCGGCTCGTAGGTCGAAGGATGTCCGCTCATCTACGTATCAGCCGATCTTGATGCGAGTGTCGGAGAGGAAGGCGTATTCCGGCACCACCAGGTTCAGGGGCGCCGGGCCTTTACGGATGCGGCCCGAGGTGTCGTAGACCGAACCGTGACACGGGCAGAACCATCCGCCGTAGTCACCGCCGCCGAAGGTCGGGACGCAGCCGAGGTGCGTGCAGTTGCCGCCGACGACAAGCCACTGGGCCTTGCCCGGCTTGACGCGATCGGCGTCCTTCTGCGGATCCTTCATCGGCGCGTTGTCGTCCTTCACCGCCTTGGCGATTTCCGCCTCGGTGCGGTTGCGCACGAACAGCGGCTTGCTGCGCCACTTCACGGTGACCTGCTGGCCCGGAGCGACCTTGGACAGGTCGAACTCCACGGAGGCCAGGGCCAAGGTGTCGCCCGCCGGGTTCATCTGCATGACCAAAGGCCAGGCAACGGCGGCGCCACCGGCGGCGGCGGCCGCGATGGCGGCGATATGAATGAAGTCGCGACGGTTGGGGTCTTCCCCGGTCACGGTCTGCGGTTGCGTTGCGGCGCCTGCCACTCGATCACCCTCGATAGGGCCGCGCGGAGAGACGCGACCGCTCAAAAAAGACGTCCGTGCACGAACGCCCAACTTCACGACTCCCGGACGAGAGCCTTAAAGAAACGATCTCGGCGGACGACCGCCACCCTCGCCCCCTGCGGCAATCGCCGCAAGACGCCTGGCGCGCATCCCCCTGCCCAGGTTCCTTTGGCTGGATCGCTTAGAATGCGTCTCGCGCTTTTTCAACCGGACATTCCGCAAAACCTTGGCGCCGTGATCCGCCTGACCGCCTGTTTCGCGGTTCCGCTGGAGGTAATTCAGCCCTGCGCCTTCCCTTTGGACGACCGCAGCATGAAGCGCGCAGCCCTGGATTACGGGCCTTTGGCGCATATGACGCTGCGTGACAGCTGGTCGGATTTCCTCGCCGCCCCCGAGCGGAAGGCCGGGCGATTGGTTCTGTTCACGACGCGCGGCGCGCAGCCGCTTTATGACTTTTCTTTCGCCCCGGGTGACACTCTGTTGTTCGGACGCGAGAGCGCGGGCGTCCCGGACGAGGTGCATGCGGCGGCCGAAGCCCGCCTTTTGATCCCGATCGCGCCCCCGGCCCGCTCGTTCAACCTCGCGGTCAGCGCCGGCATCGGGCTGTCGGAAGCCTTGCGGCAGACCGACGGGTTTCCGAAAATCGAGAAGACGGACTAAAGACCGCTCGCCATGACGACCGATCCCGTTCTCGACGCCCGCAAGACCCAGGCCGCCGCCTGGTTCGAATCGCTGCGCGACCGCATCTGCGCCGCCTTCGAGGCGCTGGAGGACGAGGCGCCCGCCCACCTCTATCCGGGCGAGCCCGGGCGTTTCGTCCGAACCCCGTGGGCTCGGGACGCGGGCGGCGGCGGCGTGATGTCGATGATGCACGGCCGCTTCTTCGAGAAGGTGGGCGTCCACGTCTCGACCGTGTTCGGCAGCTTCACGCCCGAGATGGCCAAGGCCATGCCGGGCGCGTCGGAAGACCCGCGCTTTTTCGCCACCGGCGTCTCGCTGATCGCTCACATGGTGAGCCCACGCGTGCCGGCGGTGCACATGAACACCCGTTTCATCGCCACGACCCAGAGCTGGTTCGGCGGCGGCGCGGACCTGACGCCCCTGCTGGCCGACCAGCGCAGCCAGGACGCGCCGGACGCCCGCCTCTTCCACGCCGCGCTGCAGAGGGCCTGCGACGCCCACGATCCCGAGTGGCACGCCAAGTACAAGGCCTGGTGCGACGAGTACTTCTGGCTGCCGCACCGCAAGGAGCCGCGCGGCGTCGGCGGCATCTTCTACGACCACCACGACAGCGGCGACCACGAGCGCGACTTCGCCTTCACCCGCGACGTGGGCGAGGCCTTCCTCGACGCCTATCCGAAGATCGTTCGCCACCGCATGAGCGAGCCGTGGACCGAGGACGAGCGCGAGGAGCAGCTGATCCGCCGTGGTCGCTACGTGGAGTTCAACCTGCTCTACGACCGCGGCACGATGTTCGGCCTGAAGACCGGCGGCAACGTCGACTCGATCCTCAGCTCGATGCCGCCGACGGTGAAGTGGCCCTAGGCTAGTCCCCGAAGGCGCGCGAGCAGCGCTTCGCGGCCTTCCGCGAAGTCGCCGGCGACCCAGCCATCCTCGATCGCGCGCAGCGCCTGGCCGAGTTTCGGCCCTTTCGGCAGGCCGGCCGCCAGGGCGTCGGCGCCGGTGATCGGAAAGCTCGGAACCACCCACCCCTCGGGCGCGCCAGCGATCGCTTTCCACTCGACGCTGTCGACGACGCCGGTGGCGGCCCAGGCCAGGCGGGCCTTGTCGCTGAAGGTGCGCGGGCCGAGGCGATAGATCAGCCGTCGGGCCTCGGCGGCGCCCATCGAATAGAGGCGGGCGCCGGCGGCGGCGATCAGGCGGTCGCGCTGGGCGTTCGACAGGCGCAACCGCTCGGCGACGGCCAGGGCGGTTTCGGCGTCCTCATCGGGCAGCAAGGCGGCCAGGCGCAGTTCAGGGTCGCTGTCGATGTCGACCATGGTCTCGAACCGCGCCAACTGGATGGGGAACGGCATGACGACCTGCAGCACCCCGGCCTCGGCCATCAGCCGCATGGCGCGGCGCGGATCGGGGGCGGCGAGCAGCTTCAGCAGCTCCTTGGAGATGCGTTCGCCCGGGCGGTCGGCCAGCATGTCGCGCTCGGAGGCGCAGGCGACCACGGCCTCGGGGTCCAGTTCGCCCTCGCCGTACCAGGCCAGGAAGCGGAAGTAGCGCAGGATGCGCAGGTAATCCTCGCGGATGCGGGTGATCGCATCGCCGACGAACACCACCCGCCGCGCCACGGCGTCGGCGACGCCCGCGCCGGTCGGGTCGAAGATACGGCCCGTCCCGTCGGCGTAGAGGGCGTTGAAGCGGAAGTCGCGCCGCTGGGCGTCCTCATTCCAGTCGTCAGTGAAGGCCACCACCGCACGGCGGCCATCGGTGGAGACGTCGCGCCGCAGGGTCGTCACCTCGAACGGCTTGCCCGAAGCGACGACCGTGACCGTGCCGTGCTCGACACCGGTCGGCACGGCCTTCAGACCTGCTGCCTTGGCGGCCTCGATCACCGCCTCGGGGGTGAGGATCGTGGCGATGTCGATGTCGTCGACCGGATGGCCGGTCAGGGTGTTGCGCACGCAACCGCCCACATAGCGAGCGCAGCCCTCACCACCCGCGGCCTCGAGCGCCGCCATCGTCGCCCGCGTCGTCGCGGCGATCATCCAGGCGGGCTCTCCGAGGTTGTCGGGCAGGTCGCTCATCGCTTCTCGAAATAGCCCGGACTGACCCGTCCGTCCGCACCCGCTTCTGCCGGAACGTAGGTTTCCCCGCGATTATCAGGCTGGAATACGACAGTGGCCATCAGGGACAGCGCCGCGAGCACGGCGCCTGCGCCGAACAGCCAGGCCCAGGGCGTGGCGCCCATCGGCCGCCCCGTGCGCCGGGCGACCTCCCGCCAGACGAACCAGATGGCGAAAGGGACCAGGAAGAGGATCAGCCGCGGCAGCAGAACCCTAAGCAAGCGGGCCTCCGTAAAGCCGGTCGTAGAGCTGGCGAAGCATGCCGGCGGTGGCGCCCCAGATCAGACGGTCCTGGTGGCTCATGGCGTAGAACCAGCGGCGGTCGCCGTCGGGCAGGTCGATGTAGCGGCGCTCATGATTGGCCGGGTCCATCAGGAAGCCGAACGGGGTTTCGAAGATTTCCGCCACCTCGGCGGGGTTGGCGACCAGCGGCGTGTCCGGCGGTACGAAGCCGACCACGGGCGTGACCAGAAAGCCGGTGCCGAGGGCGAAGGGGGCGGAGAGGCCGGCCAGGGACACGACGGCGGGATCGAGCCCGATCTCCTCGTTAGCCTCGCGCAGGGCGGCCTCCCACGGCGTCTCGCCCGCTTCGATGCGGCCGCCTGGGAAGGCCACCTGGCCGGTATGCTTGCGCAGGGTGTCCGCCCGCCGCGTGAGCAGTACGGTCAGGCCGTCGTCGCGCTCGACGAGGCCGATCAGCACGGCGGCGGGGATGCTGGGCGGCGCGCCCGGTCCGGCCTGCAGATTGGTGTCGAAATCGACCGGGGCGGTCGGCGTCTCCAGCGGACGCAACGCCAAGGGGTCGAGCCGTTCAGTGATCCAGGCCCGCAGTTCGGCGCTCATGCCGCCGCTCCGAGATCGAACCAGACGCCGTTGGACGCGAGGCCCAGGCGGCCGTCGCGAGCCTCAGCCTCGGCGACCAACCGATAAAAGACCGGTCGCGCGATGAGGGCCTCGAGGCCCGCCCTCACGTGGACGTAGGGGCGGGGCGCGCCGTCGGCGGCGGTCTCGACTCGGATCAGGTGATCCGGCCCGGCCGCGGCCCGGTTGCCGACGTTGGTGGTGAAGACAAGTTGCTCGCCCTCGCGATCGGCGCTCACGGCGATGAAGGGGGCGTCCTCGACGGCGATCTTCAGCTTCTCGGCCGGAGTGACCAGGTGGAAGCCGTCGGGGTCCTTGCGCAGGACGGTGGAGAACAGCCGAACCAGGGCAGGGCGGCCGATGGGCGAGCCCTCGTGCCACCAAGAGCCGTCCTTGCGGATGACGATGTCGATCTCGCCGCAATGGGCGGGGTTCCACAGGTGAACCGGCGGCAGGCGTCGGCCCTCGGCGGCCTCACCGGACTGCAGGCCGCCCGCGGCGGCGATCAGCGTCTCGAGCCCTGCTCCGCCTGCCATGCCTCGCTGGTAGGCCCAACGCGGGCCCGCCTCAAGCCGTCTTAGGCGACGACGCCCTTCAGCCCTTCGCCGGCGGGCGACAGCGCGCGCAGCATCACCCGCCTGCGGTCCACGGGGCCGGGCAGGACGATCTCCTCCGCCACCGAGAAGCCGAAGCGCTCGAAGTAAGGCGGGTCGCCCACCAGCAGCACCGCCGCCGCGCCGGCGCCCTCGGCCGCCGCGCAGGCCGCCGCCACCAGACGCCCGCCCGCGCCGCTGTTGCGGAACGCCGCCTCGACCGCCAGCGGGCCGAGGAAGATGGCGGGCGCGCCGCCGATCCGTACGTCCCACATCCGCACCGAGCCGATCAGCAGGCCGTCGGCGAAGGCGCACATCGAAAGCTCGCGGCGGAACGGCGCGAACTCCCGCACGCGCTCGGAGACGCGGGTCAACCGCCCGGGACCGAAGGCGCGCGCCACCAGCGCCTCGACGGCCGCCGCGTCGGCGACGGTCTCGGGCCTGAAGGCGATCTCGGGAGAGGCTTGGTCGAAGGGCATGGACGTCCGGGGAAGCAGGGAGGCGGCGATCCGCCCGGGCGTCAAACGCGGGCGGTCAGGATTCAAGCACGCGAAGTGTGCGGGTTTTTCGTCGCTGGCGTCGCATGAGCCCCTCCGGAAGCGCGGCAGATAGGGTCAGCGGGCCGCAAGGTCAATTTCGCATTCAAAACGCCGCCCCACGCGGTTGCGGCGCAACAAGGCGCGGCGCATGCTGACGCTCGCCCATGACCTCCCCCGCCTCGCCTTCCGCCATACGCCAGCTGCTGGCGCATCCCGACTACGTGCGCTTCTGGCTGAACCGGTTCTTCGCGGTGACGGCGGTGCAGATTCAGTCGGTGGCGATCGGCTGGCAGGTCTACGTCATCGCCCGCCAAACCGGCTCGGTGGCGCAGGGCGCGCTGATGGTCGGGATGATCGGCCTGGCGCAGTTCCTGGCTCTCCTGACCCTGACCCTCAACGCCGGCGAGGCGGCCGACCGGCTGGACCGCAAGAAGATCATGGCCACCTCGCTCTGCATCGAGGTGGTCAGCGCCAGCCTGCTCGCCTGGCTGGCCTGGCGCGGCCACCCGCAGCTGTGGCCGATCTTCGCCATCGCCGTGGCCTTCGGGGGCGCGCGCGCCTTCTATTCGCCGGCCTCCGGGGCCATGGGGCCAATGCTGGTGCCGCGCGAGATTCTGCCGCGCGCCGTCGCCTTCAACTCCCTGGCTTGGCAGAGCGCCGCGATCATCGGACCGGCCATCGGCGGCCTGCTCTGCGCCGTCTCCCCCGCCGTCGCCTTCGGGGTCTCGGCGGCGCTCTACCTGTTCTGCATCAGCGTGCTGCTGGGCATCCGCTCCAACACCAAGCCCTTCTCGCAGGGCGGCTCGCGCATCGCCCTGATCCGCGAGGGGTTGGTCTATGTGTGGACCAACAAGATCCTGCTGGGCGCCACCTCGCTCGACCTGTTCGCCGTGCTGCTCGGCGGAGCGACCGCCCTGCTGCCGGTTTTCGCCCGCGACGTGCTGCACGTCGGGGCGCAAGGGTTCGGCATCCTGCGCGCGGCGCCGGCGATCGGCGCCACCAGCGTGGCGATCCTGATGGCCGTGTCGCCGATCCGGCAGCGGGCAGGCTTCTGGATGTTCGGCGGCGTGGCGGTGTTCGGCCTGGCGACCATCGTCTTCGGGGTGTCCAAGTCGCTGTGGCTTTCAGTGGCGGCCCTGGCGGTGCTGGGCGCCGCCGACATGCTGTCGGTGTTCGTGCGCGGCACCCTGGAGCAGTTGGTGACGCCGGACCCCATGCGGGGTCGGGTGATGGCGGTGTCCGGCCTGTTCATCGGCGCCTCCAACGAGCTCGGCGAGTTCGAGAGCGGCGTCGCCGCCCGCTTCCTCGGCCCGGTGGGCGCGGCGATCTTCGGCGGCGTGGGCGCCATCGTGGTCACCGGCGCCTGGGCCTGGATGTTCCCCGCCCTGCGCAAGGCCGACCGCCTGGCTTAGTGATCTAGCTCCAACCCGCGAGCGCTTCGACGCCGCGGCGGCTAGACTCCCAAGGGGTGAGCGACAGGAGCCGCCGTCGCGATTTGTTATGTTGGGAAACATTTTCAACGACGACCTTTCGCCGTAGCCTGACGGTCCTGCGTCCGCGCAGGTCAAACAGAACACGAGGGGGAAACGATGAAGCGCATTCTTCTGACGGCGGGCCTTGCCTGCAGCCTGATCGCCGTGGCCGCCCAGGCCCAACCGCCCGCCCCGGCCGGTGGACCGCCCGGCGGCGCCGCCGCCA
>JAFKGN010000121.1 GCA_017307205.1 Caulobacterales bacterium | reverse complement strand
CGTCTCGTCGCGCGGCGCGACGCCGGACAGCGGCGTCCAACGCTCCAGCTCCGGCAGCATGCCGCGAAGGCGGTCGCGCGCCTCTTCCAGCGGATAGGACTTCGGCACATGCGGCGTGTAGCGGCGCTCGGCGTCGCGTTTGCGCTGGGTCATGTAGGCGGTCATCAGGGCGTAGAGGTCGCCCTCGAAGGTCTGTGAGGCCACGACCTTGATGGCGTCCGGATCGCCGCGCGTGAAGACGTCACGGCCGAGCTGCGGCAGGACCTTCAGCGCTTCCGAGGCCTGGCGCATCGCGTCGAGCTTGGCCAGGCGGAAGGCCAGGCGGGCCGCCACCTCCTCAGCCGGCGCCTCGTCCGGTGCGATCTTCTCGGGCTTGGGCAGCAGCAGGCGCGATTTCAGGTAGGCCAGCCACGCCGCCATCACCAGATAGTCGGCCGCCAGCGAGAACCGCACCCGCCGCGCCTCACGCACAAAGGCCAGATACTGATCGGCCAGAGCGCTGATCGAGATCTTCAGCAGGTCGACCCTCTGCGTTCGCGCCAGGGCCAGCAGAGCGTGCAGCGGCCCCTCGTAGCCGTCAACGTCGACGATCAGCGCCTGGCCGTCCTCGGCCGCCTCAGACGCCGCCTGAAAGTCGAGGGAGGGCTGGAAGCTCATCCCAGGGCCGTCCGACCTTCAAGGCCGAGGCTGGCCAGCCTCGCCTCGGCGGCCTCAGGATCGAAGTCCTGATAGCGTCGGGTCACCGCCCGCGCCGCGTCGGCCCGCTCCAGCGCCCGGCCGGAAAGCTCCGGCGAGGCCTCGGCCACCGCCCGCAGCTCACCGCGCAAATCGCGCACCGGCTCGCCCACCAGGGCGCCGTTGCCGTGCAGAACAACGTCGCAGCCCGCCTCGATCGAGCGGCGGGCACGATCGGCCAGATCGCCGCCGAGCGCCTTCATCGAGAGGTCGTCGCTCATCAGCAGGCCGTCGAAGCCGATCAGGCCGCGGATCACCGTCTCGATAGCCCGGTGCGAGACCGTGGCGCATTCGGGATCGACGTCCGAGTAGACGACGTGGGCGGTCATCGCCATCGGCGCATCGGCGACGGCGCGGAATGGCGCGAAGTCGGTCTGCTCCAGTTCTTCGACCGAGGTGTCGACCACCGGCAGGCCGAGGTGACTATCCACCTTGGCTCGGCCGTGGCCGGGAATGTGCTTGATCACCGGGGCGACGCCGCCGGCCAGCAGGCCGTCGCAGGCCGCCCGGCCGAGCGCCGCCACCAGCGACGGGTCGTCGCCATAGGCGCGGTCGCCGATGATGCCGTGCGCGCCGGGATGCAGCAGGTCCACACAGGGCGCGCAGTCAGCGTCGACGCCGACCGACAGCAGTTCATGCGCCAGCAGGCGGTGGTTCAGCGTCACCGCCTCGACGGCGGCCTCGGGGTCATGTCGATAGAGCTGGCCGAACAGGGCGGCCGGGCGCCGGAGCCTCGCCAGAGGCGGCTTGAGCCGCTGAACGCGGCCGCCCTCCTGGTCGATAAAGATCGGCGCCGCCTCGTCGTCAACCGCCTCGCGCAGGGCGTCGGTAAGCGCGCGCAGCTGATCGTCAGACCCCACGTTCCTTGCGAACAGGATGAAGCCCCAAGGCTTCAGCTCGCGGAAGAAGGCCCGCTCCTCGGCCTCGAGGGTTAGGCCTTCGCAACCGAGGATGCAGGCGCGGGGAGCCACCGGCCGTCAGCGCACGAAGCAGGTCTTGCCGGCGGCCTTCAGGGCCGAGCAGAAGCTGTCCGCCTGGGCGCGGGTCTCGAAACCGGTCACGGCCGTGCGGAACAGCGTCTTGCCGTCGCGCTCGATGGCCTCGACGCTCTTGCCCTTGCCGGCCGCGAGGCCGGGCGAGATGCGGGCGGCGGCGGTCCAGCCGGCGTCGGCCTGGGCCTGGGACGAGAAGGCGCCGATCTGCACGGCGGCGCCGGCGGCGGCGGCGATGGTCTGCGGCGGGGTCGGACGCGGCGTCGGCGCGGCGGCCGGAGCCGCGACCGGCGCGGTCGGAGCCGGGCTCGGGCGCAGCACCGGCGTCGCCTGCGGGGCGGCGGCGGTCGGCGGAGGCAGAGGCGCGGACGTCACCGGCATGGTCGGCTGAGCCTGCGGCGCAGGGCGCGGCAGCGGGGTCTCGGGGGCCGGGGCGAAGTTCGGCTGCGTCGGCTGGCCGTCCTCGTCGGTCTTGTAGATCTGCAGGCCCGAGGCCGGGTCGGCCGTCTGGGCGGTCTGCGGCGCGGCGTCCTTGATCTGGCCCACCGGGGCCCCGACCGGCTGCGGCGCGTCGCCCGCCCCGCGAACGCCGCCGCGGTAGACAAAGAAGATCGCCGCCACCAGCACCACCAGAATGCCGGCGCTGATGATCAGGGTGATTGGCGGCTGGCCGCCGCCACGCACCGGCTGGCGCGCGTCAAACGACAGAGGCGCATCCGAATGCGGGGTGTAGGCGCCGCGTTGCGGGTCGCTCATCGAGAAGGCTCCAGGTCCTGGGCCCCGCAATGACGAATCAGCGGGACGCGGCGGTCAGTCTACGAAGCCCGCCGCCGGTCTCGAAACCCCCGCTCCACCGAACTCTGTGGAGCGTATTGACGCGCCTCAGTTCCAGATTTCGAGGTTGAAGAGCTTCTTGTGCTCTTCGATGGCGAAACGATCGGTCATCCCGGCGATGTAGTCGCAGACCAGTCGCGCGCGGCCGGCCTCGTCGCGGTTCTGCGACCGGTTGAACCATTCCGACGGCAGGACGTCGGGTTCGCGCATGAACAGCCCGAACATCTCGGCCAGAATGCGGCGCGCCTGGCTGCGCGAGCGGTTTACGCGCCAGTGGCGATACATCCGGGCGTGCAGGAAGGCGCGCAGCCGCGCCAGATCCTCGGCCATGTCCACCGAGAATGCGACCAGGGCGTGGTCCATGCCGCGCACATCCTCCGCGGTCTCGACCCCGGCGGAGGCGGCCCGCCGCTTGGTCTCGGCCATGACGTCCTGAACCATGGCCCCGATCATCCGGCGCACGGCCTCAAGGCGGGTGATGCCGTGCGAAAGGTCCGGCCGTTCCGCCTGCACGCCGGCCAGGATCGGCCCGATCAGCGGCACGTCGAGCAGGTCGTTGAGACGGAAGATGCCGGCCTGCACGCCGTCGTCGACGTCGTGGTTGTTGTAGGCGATGTCGTCGGCCAGGGCGGCGACCTGGGCTTCGGCCGAGGCCCAGGTATCGAGCCGCAGCGGATAGTCGGCGTCGTACTCGGCGATCGCCCGCCAGGACGGCTTGGCCAGCTTCGAGACCACCGGCCCATTGTGCTTGATGACTCCTTCCAGCGTCTCCCAGGTCAGGTTCAGGCCGACGAAGTCCGGATAGCGCTCCTCCAGCTCGGTAACGACGCGGAAGGTCTGCACATTGTGGTCGAAGCCGCCGTACGGCTTCATCTGTTCGGCCAGTTCGTCCTCACCGGCGTGGCCGAACGGCGGGTGGCCGAGATCGTGGGCCAGGGCGATGGTCTCGGCGAGATCGGAGTCGAGGCCGAGCGCGGTGGCCAGCGAGCGGGCGATCTGCGCCACTTCCAGTGTGTGGGTAAGGCGGGTGCGGAAATGATCGCCCTCGTGCGCCACGAAGACCTGCGTCTTCTCCTTCAGTCGGCGGAAGGCAGAGTTGTGGATGATGCGGTCCCGGTCGCGTGCGAACGGCGTGCGCGTCGCGCTCTGCGGCTCGAAAAAGCGGCGCCCCTTCGACAGACTGGGGTCTTCAGCATAGGGGGCGCGGGGAAACGGCGCAGCGGGCATGGACATCGCCTGGATGATCGCCCCTTTTCGTCAGGGGCGGGCGACCTCATATAGGGCAAGTCCTGCAAGACGCTAAACCGATGGCCTGATGTCCGCCGAACCGATCACACTCTCCAGCAACGCCGCCCGCCGCATCCGCGACATCGCCGCCGCGGAAGGCCGACCGCTCATGCTGCGCCTCGCCGTCGATGGCGGCGGCTGCTCCGGCTTCCAGTACCGTTTCGACCTGGTCGAGGCCGGCGAACCCGACGACCTCAAGATCGACCGTGACGGCGCTTCCGCCCTGATCGATGAGGTCTCGCTGGTGCTGCTGCAGGGTTCAGAGATCGACTTTGTGGACGAGCTGGCCGGCGCCGAGTTCAAGGTCACGAACCCCAACGCCAAGTCCAGCTGCGGCTGCGGCGTCAGCTTCGCCATCTAGGTCGGCGGGTCGCCCCCGGGGCGGCCCCTTCGACCTCCAGCCTTCGTGAACGCCGACGCTCACCGCACGGCGCTCGACGCCCTTTGCGGAGGCGGGCGCGAAACCTGGGCTTTACACTTGTTAACCTAGACTTGAGAGACCGCCGCTCGGCCACTAGCTTCCGCGCCGCAACGGAGCCGTCATGCGACTCGCCACCTGGAACGTGAACTCGATCAATGCGCGGCTTGAGACCGTGCTGACGTGGTTCGAAGAAGAGCAGCCGGACGTCGCGGCTCTGCAGGAACTCAAGTGCGTCGACGAGAAGTTTCCGGCCGAAGCCTTTGAACGGCTTGGCTATAACGTCGCCGTCCACGGCCAGAAGACCTACAACGGCGTCGCCCTGCTCTCGAAGACTCCTCTGGAGGACGTGCAGCGCGGCCTGGCCGGTGAGCCGGAGGACGAGCAGTCCCGCTACATCGAGGCGGTGACCGGGGGCGCCACGCCGGTGCGCGTCGGCGGCATCTACCTGCCCAACGGCAATCCGATCGGCACCGAGAAGTTCGCCTATAAGCTGCGCTGGATGGCGCGCCTGCAGGCCCACGCCACGCAGCTCCTGCCCCTTGAGGAGCGGCTGGTGCTGATGGGCGACTACAATGTCATCCCCGAGCCGGAAGACGCCGACAAGCCGGAGGGCTGGCTCGGCGACGCGCTCTTCCAACCCGAGAGCCGCGCCGCCTGGCGGGCGTTGAAGAACCTCGGCCTGACCGACGCCTATATGCAGGTCGACGGCGCGCCCGGCGGATACACTTTCTGGGACTATCAGGCCGGCGCCTGGCAGCGGAACCACGGCATCCGCATCGACCACGCCCTGCTGTCGCCCCAGGCGGCTGACAAGCTGGCCGGCGTCACCATCCACCGCGACGTGCGCGACCGCGAGAAGCCGTCTGACCACGTGCCGGTCGTTATCGAGCTGGCCCTTTGAGCGAACTGCCTCGCCTCCTTCTGCTGCTCGCCATCGCCGGGGTCGCGATGACCTTCCTCGGCAGCGCCGCCCTGTGGCTATTCGACGAGGAACGCCGCATCCGCCGCGCCCTGACCCGCGTGCTCAAGGCCCCGCCGGATACGGTGCTGCTGGCCCGCGGACGCGGACGCGGGGCCGGTTTCTCCTTCGCCAGCGGCCTTGCGGCCGTCGCCTGGGACAACGGCGGCTGGTGCCTGATCTACCGCATCGATGAGCTGATCGGGGCCGAACTGCTGGTCGACGGCCAGGTCGTCGCCCGCGCCGCGCGCGGTGAGCCGCGCCGCGCCCTCGATCAGATCGCCGCCGACGCCAACCAGGTGACTCTGCGGCTGATCTTCGACGACCCCCGCTACCCGGACTTCGGCCTCGATCTCTATGTGATCGGCGATGAGCTGCGCCGGCAGCCGATGACCGCCACAGTCGCCATCCAGGAAGCGAACCAGTGGCTCGCCCGCGCCGAGGCGATCCTGCGTCGTCCGGCTGCGCCACGCGGCCGCCCGCCGGTGGTCGTCGATGAGCCCCAGCCCGCGCCGGTCCGGCCGCTGCCGTCGCCGCCGGTGATGGCGCCGCCCCAGCCTCCGCCGTCCACTCCGCCTGCCCCGCTTCCCCCGCCTCCGGTCGAGCCCGCCCCCGTGGCCGTCCCTCCGCCGGTCGCCGAGGAACCGCCGCCGTGGGACGACGAAGCCATCCTTCCGCCGCCGCCGCGCAGCCGCAAACGCCGCGTCGCGGCCGACGAAGATCAGGACGACCTGCCCTTCTAGGCGTCCGAGGCGTTCATGCCTCCGTAGCTGTCTCGACAGCCCAGGAGGTTCGCGTGTCCCACATCCTGCATCGCCGCCGTCTGCTTGCGCTCGCCGGAGGCCTGATCGCCTGCCCCGCCTGGGCCGCGGCGCCCCCGAACGGCAGGCTGAACTTCGACGTCTTCCGGGGCGGCGAGCGGATCGGAGAGCACGAGATGAGCTTCGCCCGCTCGGGCGAGGTCACCAGCGTCTCCTGCCAGGCGGCGATGAAGTTCAAGATCGGCCCGCTCGGCGTCGAGTACAGCCACGAGGCCAGGGAACTCTGGAAGGACGGGGTCTTCCAGGGTCTGGAAACGTCGAGCCGCACCAACAGCAAGCGGGAAAGCGTCTCGGCCGAGCGAACGTCCGGCGGCGTCGCCATTGACGCGGGCTCTGGCCCGAAAACCGCGCCCGCGCAGATTTCGCCTCTAAGCCATTGGAATTCGGCCGTTCTGGACGGCCCGTTGTTCAACCCGCAGAACGGCAAGATCCTGAAGGTCACCGTCAGCCGCACCGCGCCCCTGCTGCCTGGTCAGGGTGCGACGCCGACCGGCGCGCGCTGGTCCCTGCGCGGCGCGGCCGAGATCGACGACTGGTATGACGCCAGCGGCGTGTGGACCGCCCTGCGCGGTCGGCTGCCCGACCGCTCGATCATGGAGTACCGGCGAGTCTAGTCGACGACCCGCACGGCGCCCTTGTCGGCGCTGGTCGCGAAGTGGGCATAGGCCTTCAACGCGGTCGTGACCTTGCGCGGACGCTCCTTGTCCGGACGCCAGCCGATCTTGCCCTGCTCGCTCCAGCGATGCTCCAGGGTGATCTCGTCCACCGCCAGCCGGATCGTCCGGTTGGGGATGTCGATTTCGATCAGATCGCCATCCTCGACCACACCGATGATCCCGCCCTGCGCCGCTTCCGGCGAGACGTGGCCGATCGACAGGCCCGAGGTGCCGCCCGAGAAGCGGCCGTCGGTGATCAGGGCGCAGGCTTTGCCCAGGCCCTTCGATTTCAGATAGCTGGTCGGGTACAGCATCTCCTGCATCCCCGGCCCGCCCTTCGGCCCTTCGTAGCGGATGACCACCACGTCGCCGGCGACCACGCGGCCGCCCAGGATCGCGCTGACCGCGTCGTCCTGGCTCTCGTAGACCTTCGCGGGACCGCGGAAGACCAGGATGCTCTCGTCCACGCCCGCGGTCTTCACGATGCAGCCGTCGGCCGCCAGGTTGCCGGTCAGCACCGCCAGGCCGCCATCATGCGAGAACGGCGTCTTGGCCGAGCGGATGACGCCCTTCTCGCGATCGAGATCCAGCTCTTCCCAGCGGCGCGACTGCGAGAAGGCGGTCTGGGTCGGCACGCCGCCCGGGGCGGCGCGGTAGAACTCGCGCACGCTCTCGGAATTGGTGCGGGCGATATCCCAGCGCCCCAGCGCCTCGCCCATGCTGCCGCTGTGCACCGTCTGGCAGTCGGTGTGCAGCAGGCCGGCGCGGTCGAGTTCGCCGAGGATCGACATCACGCCGCCCGCGCGGTGCACGTCTTCCATGTGCACGTCGCTCTTGGCTGGCGCCACCTTGCAGAGGCACGGCGTGGAGCGCGACAGCCGGTCGATGTCGGCCATGGTGAAGGGGATGCCGCCCTCATAGGCCGCCGCCAGCAGGTGCAGCACGGTGTTGGACGAGCCGCCCATGGCGATGTCCAGCCGCATGGCGTTCTCGAAGGCGTTAAAGCTGGCGACGTTGCGCGGCAGAATGCTGTCGTCGTCCTGCTCGTAGTAGCGCTGGCACAGGTCGACGGCGAGGCGACCGGCCTCAAGGAACAGACGCTCGCGGTCGGCGTGGGTCGCCAGCACCGAGCCGTTGCCCGGCAGGCTGAGGCCCAGGGCTTCCGTCAGACAGTTCATCGAATTGGCGGTGAACATGCCCGAGCACGAGCCGCAGGTCGGGCACGCGGCCTTCTCGATCGCCGAGACCTCGGCGTCGCTCATCTTGTCGTCGGCGGCGGCGACCATGGCGTCGACGAGGTCGAGCGCCACTTCCTTGCCCTTCAGCACCACCTTGCCGGCTTCCATTGGCCCGCCCGAGACGAACACGGCCGGGATGTTCAGCCGCATGGCCGCCATCAGCATGCCGGGGGTGATCTTGTCGCAATTGGAGATGCAGACCATGGCGTCGGCGCAGTGGCCGTTGACCATGTACTCGACGCTGTCGGCGATGATCTCGCGCGACGGCAGGCTGTAAAGCATGCCGTCGTGGCCCATGGCGATGCCGTCATCCACCGCGATGGTGTTGAATTCCTTGGCCACGCCGCCGGCCTTCTCGATCTCGCGGGCGACTAGCTGACCGAGGTCCTTCAGGTGCACGTGCCCAGGCACGAACTGGGTGAAGCTGTTCACCACCGCGATGATCGGCTTGCCGAAGTCGCCGTCCTTCATCCCCGTGGCGCGCCAGAGGCCGCGAGCGCCGGCCATGTTGCGGCCGTGGGTGGAGGTGCGGGAGCGAAGTGCGGGCATGGGTCAATCTCACTGTCGAGGGTGTGGTCTTTACGCTCGCGCGGCCTCATCGCAAAATATATTAGTCGGCCACCATTAGGTCGCTGGATATATCGATGGACATTCGCCAGCTCCGCCACTTCGCCGCCGTGGCCGACACCCTGCATTTCGGCCGCGCGGCCGAGCGCCTGGGCATGACCCAACCGCCGCTCAGCCAATCGATCATGGGCTTGGAGCGCGAGCTCGGCGCGCCGCTGTTCGTTCGCTCCAAGCGCAGCGTTCGCCTCACGGCCCTCGGCGAGCAATGGTTGCCGGAGGTGCGCGCCGCCCTCAACGGGGTCGACGCCCTGCACGCCTCGGCCCGCCGCCTGCGCGACGGCGAGGCCGGCCGCCTGTCGCTCTCCTTCGTCAGCACCGCCGACTACAGCGTTCTGCCGTCGCTCGTCCGCCGCTACGCCCAGGCCTATCCCGAGGTGGAGATTCAGCTCTTCGAAGCCACCAGCGACCTGCAGATTCCCGCTGTCCTCGCCGGGGAGCGCCACGCCGGCATCATCATCCCGCCGGCCGACCGCGCCCTGCCGCCCGCCCTCATCTACCGCCGGCTGCTGGTCGAGCCTCTGGTCGCCGCTGTGCCAGCCGCCTGGATCGATGAGGGACGCATCTTCAGTCCGGAAGCCCTATCAACGGCTGAGGCCCTCGCCTCCCCGCTGATCCTCTTCCCGCGCCAGGTCGCGCCGGCCTTCCACGCTCGCGTCACCGGCTATTTCACCGCCCTCGGCGGCGAGGCGCGGATCGCTCAGGAAGCCATCCAGATGCAGACGATCATCAGCCTAGTCTCCAGCGGCCTCGGCGTCGCCCTGGTGCCGGCCTCGCTGCGGAACCTCGCCCGCACAGGCGTACGTTACCTGCCGCTGGCCGGCCACGCGCCCGAACTGGAGACCGGCCTTGTCTGGCGACGCGGCGAGGCCCCCGCCACGCTCGAGAACTTCCTGCGGCTGGTGGAGGCGGACTAGATCCCCGCCGCCGCCTCGATCTTCAGCGCCAGATCCAGGGCCCGCGCCGCCTCCTCGCCCGTCACCACAGGACGCGGGCTCTCGCCGCGCACCGCCGCCAGGAAGCCGCCGACGCTGGCGCCCAGCGGATCCTTGCCGGCCGGGGTTTCGGTGAAGTCCTCGATCAGGGCGTAGGGCGTGGTGTTGCGGAAAGCGCGGGTCAGCATGTCGATCTCCACCTCGCCCGAGGGGAAAACGATCTTGATGGTCCGCTCACGGTCGGCAGCGACGCGCGAGGTCTCCAGCACCACCACATAGCCGTCGTCGAAAGTGGTCTCGGCGCGAACGGCGTCGGCGGAACCCTCGGCCTTCACGCTCACCGGCTGCGCCTCGGTCAGCGCCATAGCCAGATCGATGTCGTGGATCATCAGGTCCAGCACAGCCGAAACATCGAGGTTGCGTGTCGAGGGCGTGCCCTTGCGCACGGCTTCCAGCCGCAGCGGCCGCTCAGGGATGTCCAGCAGGCCCATGGCCGCGAACACCACCCGCTCCTGATGCCCGCAGGCCAGGATCACGCCCGCGGCCTCGGCCGCCGCCAGCACCGCACCGGCGTCGGCGGTCGTCGTCGCCAACGGCTTCTCGGAGTAGACCGGCTTGCCCGCCGCCAGCGCCGCCTTCGAGGATTGCGCGTGGTAGATCGCCGGGGTCGCCACGGTCACCACGTCCACCGCCGCCAGAAAGCCGGCCATGTCGTCGAAGGCCGCCGCGCCGAGCGGGCCGGCGAGCGCTTCGGCCCGCGCCAGATCGACGTCAAACACCGCCGCCAAGCTCACGCCATCGAGATCGGCGTACTTCTTGGCGTGATAGCCACCGAACACTCCGGCCCCGATCACGCCGCCGCGCAGTTCACCCGCCATCTCACAACTCCTGTTCACCGGCCCGTGAGCCGAGCGTGCGCCCGATCACGAATCGCTCACGGACTTCTAGCCCTGAAACCACGAATTTCGAGCCCAAATCGACGTTCAGGCCCCGTTTCA
>JAFKGN010000120.1 GCA_017307205.1 Caulobacterales bacterium | reverse complement strand
CGAAGCCCGGCCGCTTGTCGACCTGGAAACCCGCCGCCGTCAGGCCGCGGCGCACGCCGCCGGCGACGGTGAAGGTGGCGGCGCGGGCGCCGGGGGCCGAACGGCCGGCGACGGCGGCCATCACCGCCTCGCTCCACATGGCCGGGTTGAGGGCTGGGGAGAAGCCATCGAGGAACCAGGCGTCGGCCCGGCCGGTCCAGGCGGCCAGCGCCTCCTCCACCGGCAGGACGGCGAGGTCGATCACGGCGTCGAAGCCCGCGGGCTGAAGGCGATGAAAGCCGGGCGCGCGGCCGGGCCAGGCGGCGAGCATCGCCTCGGCGGCGGTCGCGATTTCCGGCCACCGCGAAAGCGCCCGGGCGGCGTCTTCACGCGTGAGCGGATGGGCCTCGATGGTGAAGATGTTGAGCACCGCGCCTGGCGGCCGCGTGGCGCGCCACAGGGTCAGCAGGGCGGCGATGTTGAGGCCCGTGCCGAAGCCGAGTTCGCCGACGGTGAAGGCGTGCCGGCCCGCCCAGGCCTCCGGCAGGCCGCAGCCGGCGAGGTACACGGCGCGGGACTCCGCAAGGCCATCGTCGCTGGAGAAGTAGACATCGCCATAGAGCCGCGAGGCGGGCAGGCCGTCCTCACGCCAGTCGATGGGGCTGGAATCAGCCTGGCGGCTAGTGGTGACCGGCGGGCGCATGGGCGGCTGGGGCTGGAGCCGCCTTCGGGGCCGCTTTGGGGGCCGGCGCGCCATGAGCATCCGGCGGAGCATGGGCGTCGGCCGCTGGTGCATGGGCGTCGGCTGCCGGCGCTGGCGCGGCGTGACCATCATCCATCGCGGGCGGAGCGCCGGTGGCGGTGCTGGACGCCGCGACGGCTTCGGCCGGGGCGTTAGCGGCGGCGGCGGCGTCCTCGGCGGCGCGGCGGTTCTGCTCCTCCGCCGTCATGGCCTTGGAGACGGCATGCTCCTCGCTCGCGGCGTCGGTCGCGTGCTCCTCCTTCTTGCCGCAGGCGGCGAGGGTGAGGACGATAAGGGCGACGACGAAGGCGCGGCGCATGGGCCTTATTCGTTCGGGATGGCGTTCAGCGCCTCTTCCAGCTCGGCGAAGGTGGGCTGAGCGGTCGAGGGCACGTCGCCACGGCCGATCTCGACCGAGATCTGCGCGGCGTTGCCGTGCAGGTGGGCGACCAACACCGACTGGATGATCTTGTAGAAGGCCGCGTCCTCATTGATCACGCCCGTGAGACGCGTGGCGATCGGCCCGACCAGGCCATAGGCCATGAACACGCCCATGAACGTACCGACGAGGGCGCCGCCGATCATGCCGCCGAGCACGGCCGGCGGTTCGGTGATCGAGCCCATGGTCTTGATGACGCCCAGCACGGCGGCGACGATGCCGAGGGCGGGCAGGGCGTCCGAGAGGTTCTGCAGGGCGTGAGCGGGCTCAAGCGCCTCGTGGTGGTGCTTTTCGAGCTGCTTTTCCATGGCGTCTTCGACCTGGTGCGGGTCTTCGAGGCTCATGGTCATCATCCGCAGGGTGTCGCAGATGAAGTCCACGGCGAAGTGGTCCTTCATGATCTTCGGGTAGCGGCCGAAGATGGCGCTGTCGTGCGGCTTCTCGATATGGCTTTCCAGGGCGATGACGCCCTTGGACTTCATGGTCTTGGTCAGGCTGAACAGCAGGCTCAACAGATCGCGATAGTCGGCGGGCTTCCACTTCGGACCCGCGAAGGCCTTGGCCAGACCGCCGCCCGACGCCTTGATCGTGCTCAGCGAATTCGAAATCAGGAAGGCGGCGACGCCGGCGCCGCCGATGGCCATCAGTTCGTGCGGCGCGGCGTGGGTGATCACCCCCATCTGGCCGCCCGAGATGATGTACGAGCCGAACACGAGGCCGAAGAGCAGCACGATGCCGATGATCTGGAACATGGGCCCGCAGCCTCTCCCGAAGAATATCAGCGGAAAGATCGCGGTTAATGCTTAATGGGCAGTGAGCGCCGATCGCTTCTCGCCTCTTCGACGCCTCGTTTCCCGGGTCTCGTGCGTTCTGGTCCTTCAACCAGGAGACTCTCATGGCCGCGGAACCGGCGACCCAGCCCTCGTTTCTGACCACGCTCGAACGCGCCGCCGCCGGCGATCAGGAGATGATCCGGCAGTTGCTGGCGACCATGGGATCGTTCTCGGTGCGGCTGCTGGTGGCCGGGATCATCCTGGCGGTGACCCTATGGGCGGCCGATCGACTGGCCAAGCTGACGGCCAAGGGCGTCGAGACCCTCAACGGGCGGCATCACCCGGCTGACCGCACCCTGAGCAGCTTCATCTCGACGCTGGTGCGCTATGTGGTGATCGTCATCGGCGCCATCGCGGTGCTGGGACAACTGGGCGTGCAGACCACGTCAGTGCTGGCCGTGCTGGGCGCGGCGTCCCTGGCCATCGGCCTGGCCCTGCAAGGCACGCTGAGCAATGTCGCGGCCGGGGTGATGATCCTGGTGCTGCGGCCCTATCGCGTCGGCGATCGCGTGGAGCTCAACGGCCGGGCCGGGAAGGTGGCGCACCTCGACCTCTTCAACACGCGGGTGCTGGGCTACGACGGCCTGACCTCGCACCTGCCGAACGGCAAGGTGTTCGGCGAGACGATCATCAACATCGACCAGGCGGGCCGGCGGCGCATCGAGCACACCGTCGGCATCGACTACGAAGACGACATGGACGCGGCCCTCAAGCTGCTGCTCCGGATCGCGGCGGACGACAAGCGCGTGCTGGATGAGCCGGCCCCGAAGGCTCACGTCTCGGCGCTCGGCGACAGTTCGGTGAGCGTGACGCTGGAATGCTGGACGCACCCCGACGACTGGGGCGACGCCCGCTTCGACCTGCTCAAGCAGATCAAGACCACCTTCGATGCTGAAGGCCTGACCTTCCCCTATCCGCACCAGGTGACTGTCGACCGGCCGGCGCAGGGCCTGAAGAAGGCCTAGCGCCAGCTGGGGTTCTTGGTCAGCAGCAGGCGAACCTGGGTGCCCCAGCCGCCGACGACGACGTCGGTCTTGCCGTCGCCGTCGAGATCGCCCGAGGCCATGCTCCAGTTGCGGCCGATCATGGTCGGCGGCAGGGTCGACTCGGTGACGTCGGTGAAGTGGCCCTTTCCGTCGTTCTTCCAAGCCCGCAGCGGGCGCGGGCCGAGGCCGGGCACGGCGATCGAGCCGACCAGCAGGTCGGGCGCTCCGTCATAGTTGAAGTCGACCACCTTGGCCGCCCAACTCGACCACTGGTGGGCCGGGAAGCGTGTCGCCGTCTCGTCCTTCCAGCGGTCCTTGCCGTCATTGATCAGGATGCGGGTCTGCGGGTCCTTGTCCCAGCGCCCGGCGTTGCTGCTGAGGTTGAAGAAGGCGAAGTCGAGGTGGCCGTCGCCGTTGGCGTCGAAGACGTGAACCTCGCGGGTCTCCAGCGGAACCTTCAGCTCCATGCGGTCTGACACGTCGGTGAACTTGCCCTTGCCGTCGTTGAACAGCAGCACGTTCGGCGGATCCTGGTTGGCCAGAACCATGTCGAGATCGCCGTCCTTGTCGAGGTCGGCGAGGGCGATGCCCTGGGTGTTGCGCGCCGAGGCCGGCACGTTGGCGCTGGCGTCGATGAAGTGGCCCGGGTTCTTCGGATCGTTGAGGAACAGCGAGATGTGCGGGTTGGGAATCGGGCCGGGGTTGAGGCGTGGCGGTTCGTCGGTGTTGCCGATGACGATGTCGGGCAGGCCATCGCCGTTGACGTCGCCGATCTCAAGGCCGTTGCCCTGGCTTTGATGAGGCAGTCGGTCGCTGACGTCGCGGAAGTTCGCCTTACCGTCGCCGAGGAAGATCTGGTTCCGCTGGTCCTCCTCCGAGGCGAAGACCACGTCAACGTGGCCGTCCTTGTCGAGGTCGGCGAAACGGACGTGCTCGTTGTCGTGCTCCAGCCAGCCGAAGACCCCCTGCTTCCAGGTCAGCTTGCCGGTTCCGTCGTTGAGATAGAGGCGGCTGAGGCCCATCTCGACGGCGATGGCGACATCGAGATCGCCATCCTCGTCGACATCGGCCACGGCGGCGTCGAGCCCGTGAAGATCAGGCGCGACCGGCACGTTGGTCGCCGTCGCATCACGGTAAGCCGGCAACGGCGCCGGGGGTTGGGCCGGTTGTGAGTGGGAACTGCCGGCGACAAACAGACCGGCCATCAATCCGACCCCAGTCAGCGAACGACTGAAACCCATAGCTCCAACCCTTCCTCGCCAGAGTTCGGCCGTGACCGTCCGGCGTTATGTCATGTGACTGAAGGGTCTCGCCGCAACCGTGGCGCGTCAAGGCGCGCGCCCACAGCTGTCTCAGAAACCCAAAACGGCTTGTCCGAAAATAACCATACGCTTAAGAGCAGGCCGCAGATAATCAGACGCGCAGACTAGCGACATGAGCAAGTCGTTTCGTATTTGACAATGCAGATTTTGACACGCTTAGCCAAAATACATGACTGTCCTTCCCGTCGCGGGACGCACGGGGAAAAGGTTTCGCAGTTCCACGGTGATTGTTAGTCGATCATGGCTGCGCGCTTCGACTCGCTGAACATTTTGATCGTCGACGACAATCCGCAGATGCGGACGATCCTCAGCACCGTCTTGCTGGCGGTCGGCGTCGGGCGGCTTCATCATGCCGAGAACGGCCGAGATGGGCTTTCGCTGGTCAAACACCACCCGATCGACGTCGCTTATGTCGACCTTGAGATGCCGGTCATGGACGGCCTCGAGTTCATCGCCCAGGTCCGCAAGCTGGATACAGAGGCGCGCTACCTGCCGACGATCATGGTAACCGGCCACAGCTTCGGGCCCAGCGTGTTCGCCGCCCGCGACGCTGGCATGACCGAGTTCCTGACCAAGCCGGTGACCGGGCAGTCGATCGTCCAGCGCCTGGACCGAGTGATCTTCCATCCCCGCCAATTCGTCCGCTCGCCCACCTTCATCGGGCCGGATCGGCGGCGGCGCGTCGATGGCAGCTACGCCGCGCTCGGTCGGCGCAGGACCGACAAGAGACGGGCAAACGAAGACGTGCTGGAGCTCTAGCGGCGAGCCTAGCCAGGAGTCGCCGAGGCCGCGTTGGCGGCCTCCAGGCTCAGACGCTTGACCAGATCAAGCGAGAGATAGCCGTCAGGCGGCACCCCCCTCGCCTTCTGCCAGTCGCGCAGCGCCTTGCGGGTGCCCGCGCCGATGACGCCGTCCGGCGCCCCGGGATCGAAGCCCAACCGAGCGAGGGCCCCCTGCGCGGACATGCGGTCGGCCAGCGATAGAGGCTGCTCCACCGGCCAGGCCGTCACCAGCACGCCGCCGCCGCTGAACCGGTCAGCCAGCAGGCCGATGCCGAGGGCATAGGCGGTGGAGTTGTTGTATTTGCGGATCGCGAAGTGGTTGGGCAGCGCCAGGAACGCCGGCCCCTTGGCCCCGGCGGGCAGCAGCAGCTGCGCCGGCGCGGCCGCATCCGCCGTCGTCCAGGGCAGGCCGTCCGCCCGCTTGACGCCCCGCGCCTGCCAGGCGGCCCACGGATCGCGCGGACCTTCCACAAGGCTGTAGTCAAAGTTCGCGGGCAGAATGACTTCTCGCGCCCAGCCCTCGCCGCGGCGCCAGCCGCCCTTGGCCAGGAGATTCGCCGCCGACGCCAGGCTGTCGGCGTTGGAGCCCCAGATGTCGCGCTTGCCGTCGCCGTCCTCGTCGACCGCGGTGGGGTCGAAGTTCGAGGGGATGAACTGGGTCTGGCCCATGGCGCCGGCCCAGGAGCCTTTCAGCTGGGCGCGGGTGGCCTCCCCCGAGGCGATGATCTTCAGGGCCGCGATCAGCTCCGTCTCGGCGAAGGCGCGGCGGCGGCCGTCGGCGGCCAGGGTGGCGAGGGAGCGGATGACGTCGTTGTTGCCTTGGATTTTGCCGAACGCCGATTCCATGGCCCAGACGGCCAGCAGCACGTCGCGCGGCACGCCGAAGCGCTGCTCGACATCGGAAAGGAAGGGCAGGTCGTCGCGGTAGCGGCGGCCCAGCGCTACACGGTCGTCGCTGATCACGCCCTTGATGTAGTCGCCGACAGGGCGGGAGAATTCGGGCTGACGGCGATCGAGGCTGACGACCGTGGGATCGGGCGTCAGGCCGGCAAGCTCGCGCTGAACCACGGCCACCGGCACGCCGGCGGCCACCGCCTTGTCGGCGAACTGGGCGCGCCAGTTGTCGAAGGTCATGTCGCCGGAGCTGACCGACGGCGAGACCGGCGGCGGCGTGGCCACCGTCGACGGCTCCGACCTCGACTGCGACTCGAGGATCGAGCTGATCGTCGGCGCCTGGACGATGGCCGAAGGCGTGATCGCCGGCGGCGTCATCGACGGATCGGCGCACCCGGCGAGCAACAGAACAATAAAGACGCGGCGGTCCATACGGCGGGACATGGTAGGGAGGCTAAGGCGCATCCCGTGGCGGTTCAATGACGCAAACCGTTTCTCAGGCGGGCTCCGCGCATTGACTCCCCGCCTTCGCGAAGCTATTGACCCCGCCTTTCCGGAACACCCGGACGTCCGAAACCCGCAAGACTCGGGGGCCGGCCGTTCGCGCAACGAGACATGTCATGAAGGTCCGCAGCTCCCTGAAGTCCCTCAAGAGCCGTCACCGCGACTGCAAGCTGGTGCGTCGCAAGGGCCGTATCTTCGTGATCAACAAGACCGACCCGCGCTTCAAAGCGAAGCAGGGCTAAGACGCGCGGGCCGAGCCCGCGACGTTCGAGTCTTCCACAGAATACATGCAGCGCCGCGTTCGGGATTTCCGTGCGCGGCGTTTGCGCGTCTTGGCGTCCGCCGTGTGCGCCGCTAAGCCCTTCCGACCTTCGTTACCCTTACCCGAGAGTCTACGACCATGGCCGACGACGCCTCCTCCATCGAAGTGCTGAACGGCACGGCCCAGACGCAGCTCAAGACCATCATCGAGCGGATTGAGCGCCTCGAGGAAGACAAGGCCGCGATCATGGCCGACCAGAAGGAAATCTACGCCGAGGCCAAGGGCAACGGCTTCGACGTAAAGGTGATCCGCAAGGTCATCCGCCTGCGCAAGCAGGACAAGGCCAAGCGCCAGGAGGAAGAGGCCATCCTCGACCTCTATCTGTCGGCCATCGGCGGGCTTTGATCCGCAAGCCTCCCAAGGCGAAAGACAAGATCGACCCGCGGGCGGCCGCCCGCGAGCAGGCGAAGCGTTCGGCGCTCAATGCGCTGAAGCGCGCCAAGCGCGCCGCCGACAAGGCCGGCGTGAAACTCTCCGGCTGGGAGGACGAGTTCATCGGCTCGGTCTCCCAGCGGATCGAGACCTACGGCCGCGCCTTCGCCGATCCCGAGAAGGGCTCACCCGGCCAGGCCCTCAGCGGCAACCAGGCGATCAAGCTCAAGGAAATCGCCGCCAAGGCCAAGGGCGAGAAGCGCCAGTGGAACCGGCGCGGCGGAAGCCAGCGCAAGGATGAGGCGCCGTCTCAGGGCGACGATTGAGCAGTAGCGTTAAGGCTACGCTTGAATTGACCTCAAGGTTCAGCTTGATCTGGATGGATCAAGATTAAAGTTCGCCTCAGAAGCGACCATCCGCCACATTACATCGACTGAGAAGATTCCCCAGTTGAGCGGGCCGACGATCCAGGCTTTACAGGTCGCCCGCATGAAACGTTCTACGTTCATCTCCCGCAAGTCCTTGATGCTCGGCGGCCTGCTGACGCTGGCGATCGCCGCGCCGGCGCTTGCGGTCGGCGTGGCGAGCCATCCCAGCGTGGTGGCGCCCTACGTCGGGTTTCTGCGCGGCGAGGCGCCCACGGCGGCGCCGACCCAGCAGGTCACCGTGTGGGATGGGGCGGACCTCGACGGCGACGGCGCGGCGGATATCTCCAACCCCACCGGGCAGGCCCCGCGCGGGCACGACGACTTCGGCGATGGCTATTTCGGCGCCTCGCGCGACGGCGGCGAGCGCGCTCACGCCGGGGTCGACTACATGGCCCAGGCGGGCCAGACCGTGCGCGCGCCGATCTCCGGCTTCGTGAGCAAGGTCGGCTATGCCTACGCCGACGACGCCAATCTGCGGTTCGTCGAGATCACCAATCCCGCGCTCGGGATCACCGCCCGCACCTTCTACATCGACCCCAAGGTCGAGGTCGGCCAGGCGGTCCACCTGGGCTGGCCGATCGGAACCGCCCAGGATCTGCAGCCGCGCTACGCCGGCATCACCGAGCATGTGCACCTGGAGATCGACCGCGCCGGCCGCAAGCTGGACGCCGCCACGCTGCTGCACGCCCGCCTGGAGACCGTGCCCCTGATGGCCGCGACCGTTAGTCGTACAGCCGCAGGTGATTGATCAGGTCGACGCGCGTCACCACCCCGACGAACCGATCACCCTCGACCACCACCGCCACCTCGCCGCGATCGAACACGCGGGTCAGCTTCGCCAGGTCGTCACCGGCCTGCAGCGTCTTGACCTTCTCGGTCATGGCCTCGCGCACCGGCCGCTTGAAGCGATGCTCGCGGTCGTCGTGCTCGACCGCCGCCAAGAGGTCGCTCTCGTCCAATAGCCCGACCAGGCGACCGTCCTCGACCACCGGCAGCTGGCTGACATCGCTTGAGCGCATGCGGTTGTAGGCGGTCAGCAGGGTGTCGTCCGGCCCCACGGCCACCACCCCGCCTTCGGCGTAGGGCCTGGGGATCAGGTCGATGACACGGCCGGTGAGCGGGCGGTCCTCGAAGCCCTGGGCGGCGATCCAGAGGTCGTTGAACATCTTGGTCAGGTACTTGCCGCCGGTGTCGCAGGCGAGGGTCACCACGCGTTTGGGCTCGGCCTGCTCGCGGCAATAGCGAAGGGCCGCGGCCAGCAGGCAGCCGGTCGAGGAGCCCGCAAGGATGCCTTCACGGCGCAGCAGCTCGCGGGCCGTGTCGACGCTCTCGCGGTCGCTGACCGTATAGGCCTGGGATACCAGGCTCATGTCGGCGTTCTTCGGGATGAAGTCCTCGACGATCCACGAACCCGCGTCGCCGATGCGGCCGGTGGCGACATAGTCGGCCAGGATCGAACCCTCAGGATCGGCCAGCACCATCCTGGTCTTCGGGCTGGCGGCGGCGAGGAAGCGGCCGAGCCCGGTCAGGGTGCCGCCGGAACCGACGCCCACGACCACCGCATCGAGGTCGCCGTCCACCTGCTCGAGGATTTCGGGTCCGGTGGTCGTCTCGTGCGCCTTCGGATTGGCCGGGTTCTCGAACTGATTGACGTAGAAGCCGCCGGTCTCGTCTGCGACCCGCTGGGCGAGGTCCTGATAGTAGTCCGGGTGGCCCTTGCCGACGTCGGAGCGGGTGAGGCGCACGTCCACGCCCATGGCCCGCAGATGCAGGATTTTCTCGCGCGCCATCTTGTCCGGCACCACGAGGATCAGGCGATAGCCCTTGGTGGCCGCCACCTGGGCGAGGCCGAGGCCGGTGTTGCCCGCCGTCGCCTCGACAATGGTCCCACCAGGCTTCAGGCGGCCGTCCGCCTCGGCCGCCTCGATCATCGAGCGGGCGACGCGATCCTTGATCGAGCCGCCGGGATTCTGGTTCTCGAGCTTCAGGAACAGCCGGCAGAGACCAACATCGAAGGCGGTGAGCTCGACCATCGGCGTATGGCCGATCAAAGCCAGGGCGGAGCCGACGGCTTTAGGCGTGGCGGAAGGCTGGGTCATGGCCGCATCGTCCGCCCGCGCGAGCGGGACGGCAAGCGTGGCCTTAGGCGCGCCCCCGGGCGAGACGGCGGCGATCGCCGAGCGCGTACGAACTCCAGGCGTCGTAGAAGCGACGGGTCAGTTCGTCAGTCTCGAACATCACCCGCTTGAGGGCAGCGCCGGTGTCGAGGTCCGGATCGCTGCGCACCATGATGAACGGGAAGCCGTTATCCGACAGGAACCCCTGGATGAAGGTGTTCAGGCGAACGTCCTCGTCCGGTGTGGCGATGCGGATATCTGTCGAAGCGGCGTGATCCAACGGTGGACCTCCCCAGACTGTAACCGAGACCTTAACGCCTCATAACGCAAACGCGAAAGGACATTTTGCAGTTGCGAGATGGACTGCAAGAATCGTGACGCCTGATGAGCACAGTGCGCCAAAGGGTGTCTGGTTCAGATCTGGAACGCGGCCGGCTAGCCGCCGAAGCGAAGCCGGCCGAGGGCCCCGGCGAGGCTCTTGCCCATCTCCGAGGGCTTGGGCAGGCCGGCCTTCCACTTCTCGAACGACATGACGTTGTCGATGCGCGCATCGAGATGCTCGCTCGCGGCGGCGCGGCCTTGGGTCTGGTCGATAGCCAGGGTCGAGACGAGGATGCCCGAGAGGATCGCCCGCTTGGAATAGTGGTTCTCGTCGGTCGCGATATCGCCAGCCCAGCGCCAGATCAGGTCGGCGCTGCCCCAGGTCAGCCGGGCGGCGAGCGGCAGGTTGGGCGGCAGCGCCAGGAAGCCCGTAGCGCGGCGCGTCGCCTCCCCGTCGGCGGCGTGGGCGTCGAGCCAGGCGAGGACGCCGGCGCGGATCTTCTGGCGGATCTTGAGGCCCTGGGGATCGAGGGCGGCCAGGGACGTGGCGGTGACGGCGTTGTGGCGCTGGGACAGCAGGGCGGCGAGATCGCGCGTCCCGTGCGGCAGCAGAAGCGCGGCGTCGGCCTTCGACAGGCCGATCCGTTGGGCGGCGCGGTCAACGAGCTCCTGCCCCCAACCCAGCGCCGAGGCGAGCGGCAGGGCGGCTTCGAGCAG
>JAFKGN010000119.1:25615-26492 GCA_017307205.1 Caulobacterales bacterium | reverse complement strand
CTCCGCTTCGCCATCCGCGAAGGCGGCCGCACCGTCGGCGCCGGCGTCGTCTCGAAGATCATCGAGTAGTCGCTTAAGCCTCACGGCTGAGAGAGTTGAGGGCTCCGGAGCAATCCGGAGCCCTTTTCTTTTTCCCCTCATCCCGGCGAAGGCCGGGATGAGGGGTGTTGGGGTAGGGTGAAGCCATGATCGCCCTCCTCTCCGAACGCCCCGACGCCATTCCCGCCTTGGCCGCCGGCTATCGCGCCGAGTGGGGGGATTGGTATGGGCCGCAGGGACCGGGGGTGGCCGAGGCGGATTTGTGGGAGCGGGCGGGCGTAGGGCCGATGCCGTTCGGGGTCGTGGCCTTGGAGAATGGGCTGGCCATCGGGACGGCGGCGGCGACGGCGGCGTCGATCGCCAGCCGGGCGCATCTGTCGCCGTGGCTGACGGGGCTGTGGGTCGCGCCGGAGTATCGCGGCCATGGCGTCGCCGGGCGGCTGATCGATGCGCTTGTCGCCGAGGCGGCGCGGCGCGGGATCGGGGTGTTGTTCACCGCCACCGAGAACGGCCGGGCGCTGTTCGTCCGGCAGGGCTGGCGGTTCATCGAAAACGCAAACGAGGACGGCCATCGTCTGGCCGTCCTCGCTGTCGAGCCCTAGAGGGGCTGGGTCGTCAGTGGCCCTTAAGCTGGACCGGCTGTGAGCCGTCGGGTGCGTCGCGCGGGGTGACGAAGCGCTTGAACTTCGGCCCGAGCCAGCGCTCGAAATCGTCGACGATCTCGTAGACCACCGGCACGACCACCAGCGACAGGACCGTCGAGGTGATCAGGCCGCCGATCACCGCCACCGCCATGGGCTGGCGGAACTCCGACCCGGCTTCGAGGCCGAGGGCGGTG
>JAFKGN010000119.1:18466-25590 GCA_017307205.1 Caulobacterales bacterium | reverse complement strand
CGGTGGGCAGCGTGCCGGCCATCATCGCCAGGCTGGTCATGACGATCGGGCGAGCCCGTTCGCGGCAGGCCTCGATGATCGCGTCGTGCTGGCTCATGCCCTCACGCTCGCGCTCGATGGCGTACTCGACCAGCAGGATCGAGTTCTTGGCGGCCAGACCCAGCAGCATCAGGAAGCCGATCATCGACGGCAGGCTGATCGACAGGCGGGTGAAGATCAGGGCCAGGACCGCGCCGCTGATGGCGGTGGGCAGGGCGCTGATGATCACCGCCGGCTTGAAGACGCTCTTAAAGAGCATCACCAGCACGCCATAGATCATCAGGATGCCGGCGACGGCGGCGATGATCATGTTGGTGAAGAGGTCGGTGAAGGCCTCCACATCGCCGGTCTGGGCGGTGCCGACGCCAACGGCGCGCGGATCCGGCTGGCCCTGCATGGCGGGCTTCTTGGCGCCGGGGGTGGTCTGCGGCGTCTGGGCGTTGATCTGGCGCATGATCGGCAGCTTGTCGATCGCCGCCAGGCCCTGGCCGAGCTGGGCGCCGTTGGCGAGATCGCCCTCGACGGTCATCTGCCGCTTGCGGTCGTAGCGCTCGATCTTGGCCGGACCGGCCTGGAAGGAGACGTCGGCCACCGAGCCGAGCAGGGTGGTCCCGCCGACGGCGTTGGGCACCTGCAGGTTGCGGATGCGGTCGAGGTCCGAGCGGGCGTCGGCCGGCAGGCGGACGCGGATCGGAATCCGGCGCTCGCCGACGGTGAACTTGGCGACGTTGGCGTCGATATCGCCGAGGGTCGCGACGCGGGCCACCGAGGCGATGCTGGAGACCGAGACGCCGAGGCGCGCGGCTTCGTCCACCCGCGGGGTGATGATCAGCTCGGGCCCGACGGGGGCCGCGGCCGGACGCGGGTCGGCGATGACATCTGTGGCGGTGCGCATCTGCCGCTCGAGCTCTTCCGCGGCGAAGGCGAGCTTTTCGCCGTCGTCACCGGTGAGCACGACGACCAGATCGGCCGTGCCGTTGTCGCCCTGGAAGTTCAGGCGGGCGTCGGGGACCGAGCGCAGGGCCTCGCGGGCGGCGGCCTTGATTTCCGGCACCTTGAGGGCGCGTTCGTGCTTCAGCACCACAGTGACGGTGCCGTCGCCGAGGCCGGAGCTGCCGCCGCCACCGAAGCCGCCGGACGAGGTCGAGCCGACCTGGGCGAAGACGTGGGCGGTTTCAGGCCGGTCGAGGAAGACCTTGGTGACCTTCTGGACGGTGTCGTCCATCTCCTCGGCGGTGGCGCCGGGCGGGCCCTGCATCTTCACATAGAAGTAGTCGGCGTTGGATGGGGGCTGGAAGCCCGAGGGCAGGGCGACGGCGGCGAGCACGATGGCCCCGACGAACACCACGCCGCCGATGACGCAGGAGACGATACGGTGGGCGAGCGCCCATTCCAGGGTCTTCGGATAGAAGCCCTTAAACTCCGGCCGCGGGTGCGGCTTGGTCGCGGGCTTCAGGAAGTAGGCGGCCAGCAGCGGCGTCAGCAGACGCGCCGTGACCAGCGACATCAGCACCGCCACCGAGACGGTGATGCCGAATTCCTTGAAGAACTGGCCGACGATCCCGCTGAGGAACGACACCGGGAAGAACACGGCGACGATCGAGAAGGTGGTGGCGACCACGGCGAGGCCGATGGCGTCGGCGCCCTCCATGGCGGCCTGGTAGGGCCTCTGGCCGCGACTGACGCGCTTCTCGATGTTCTCGATCTCGACGATGGCGTCGTCGACGAGGATGCCGATCACCAGGGTGAGCGACAGCAGGGTGACGACGTTCAGCGAGAAGCCGAACAGCAGCATGAAGCCGAAAGTGGGGATCAGCGACACCGGCATGGCCAGGGCGGTGATCACGGTCGAGCGCCAGTCCTTGAGGAACAGCAGCACCGCCAGCGAGGCCAGCAGCATGCCTTCGCCGAGGCTCTTCAGCGTCGCCTCATAGGCGGCGCGGGTCTCGTCGACGGTGGAGATCACGCGGGTGAACTTGACGCCCGGGTGCTCCTTTTCGAGCTTCTCGATGGCCTTGACCGAGGCGTCCTCGACCTGAACGTCGCTGGACTCGCGGGTCTTCATGACCTGGAAGGCGACGACGGGCGCGCCGTCGAGGCGGGCGAAACCGCGCACCTCGCTGGAGCCGTCGCCGATCTCGGCCACGTCGGTCAGCTTCACGAAGCGGCCGCCGCCGATCGGAATGGTCAGTTCGCGCAGGGCCTCAAGGGTCTTCACCGAGCCGAGGATGCGCAGCGACTGCTCACGGCCGCCGATGGCCGCGCGGCCGCCGGTGGCGTCCATCGCCACGCTGGCGACGGCGTTGTTGATCTCGGGCGCGGTCAGGCCGACGCCGGCCATGCGGTCGGGGTCGAGGACCACGTTGATTTCGCGGTTGGTGCCGCCGACGCGAGCCACCTGGGCGACGCCCTTTTCGCCCTGCAGGGCGCGGGTGACGGTGTCGTCGATGAACCACGACAGGTCGACGTCCGACATGCCGGGCGCCGAGACCGCGTAGGTCAGGATCGGGGCGCCGTCGATTTCGACGCGCTGAACGGTCGGCTCGTCGATTTCACGCGGCAGCAGGGCGCGGGCCTGGGCGACCTTGGAGCGGACCTCCTCGGTCTTGGCCTGCAGATCGGCGCCGATCTCGAAGCTGACCATGGTCGTCGAGACGCCCTGGGTCACCGTCGAGGTGGTCGAGTCGATGTTGGAGATGCTGGCCAGGGCGTCCTCGATGGGACGCGTGATCTGGGTCTCCATCTCGGCCGGGGCGGCCCCCGACTGGGTGACGGTCACCGTCACGGCCGGGAAGGTCACGTTGGGGAACAGCTTGATCGGCAGGCGCGTGTAGGCGACCAGGCCGAACAGCAGCAGGGCGATGAAGATCACGCCCACCGCGATGGGGTTCTTGATGCCCCAGGCGGAGATCGCGAAGGCGGATTCGTGCGGCGCCGGCGACGGCGATTTGGAGGAAGAGTCGCTCATCCTTCAGTCGCCTTCACGCGGTCGCCTTCGATCACGAACGCACCGGCGGCCTTGACCACGCGGGCGCCGACGGGCGGGCCTTCGACCAGCTCGACGTAGCCGCCGCCGCGACGGCCGGTTTTCACCGGGACGCGGGTGACCTTGCCGGCGGCATCGACGGTCATGACGGCCGCGCCATCGCTGTCGTAGCGGACGGCGGTTTCAGGCACGGCCGGATAGGCGCCGGCGCCGCCGAAGAAGGAGGCGCGGGCATAGCCGCCCGGACGCAGGTCGGCGCGGACCGGCAGGCGGACGCGGACGACGCCGAGCTTGGTCTGCGGATCGACGCGCGGGCTGATCAGGCGCACCTGGCCGGAGACGACCTGGCCGCTGGGCAGGGTGACCTGGGCGGCCTGGCCGACGCGGATGGTCGACAGATCGGTTTCGTTCAGCTCGGCCTGCAGTTCGACGAGGCCGTCGCGCACAATGCGGAACCACGCCGTCGTGCCGCCGCCGGAGATCTGGCCCGGGTTGACGGTGCGCTCGATCACCGTGCCGTTGAACGGGGCGGTGATGGTCATGCGCGACAGGCGGGTGCGCATCTCGGCGAGCGCGGCTTCCTGCGCCTTGGCCTGATAGCGGCGGGTCTCGATGGCTTCCTGCGAGAGGACGCCCTGGTTATCCAGGCCCTCGACGCGCTTGGCGTCGGCCTGGGCCTGGGCGGTGACGGCCGCCTGCTGGTCGATCTGGGCGCGCAGCAGGGTGGTGTCGAGCTGGGCGAGCACCTGGCCCTGACGGACCGTGGCGCCTTCCTCGACGGCGACGCTGGCGACCCGGTAGCCGGAGAGTTCGGAGCCGACGGCCCCTTCCTCACGCGCGGCGAGCAGGCCCGAGGCCGTGACCCCGGCTGCAAGAGAACGGTTCTCGACCTTGGCGACGGTGACGGACCGACCGGCGGTGGCGGCCGGCTTGGCGGCTTCCTCCTTCTTGCCGCAGGCGGCGAGGGGGAGGAGCAGGGCGGCGGTCAGCCCGGCGGCGATCAGGGGTGCTTTGTGCATGGTGGCCGTCTTGTTCATCGCGAGGCGGTCTCGGAAGCGGGATTGGAGGGCGACCAGCCGCCGCCGAGGGCCTTGTAGGCCTGGACAGCGCGGGTCAGGGCCTGAACCTGGGCTCCGGTGTAGGCCGAGCGCGCGGCGCGCCAGCCCTGTTCGGATTGGATCAGGGTCGAAAGATCGTTGAGGCCGAGGTCGTAGCCCTTGCGGCCGGCGTCATAGGCGCGGCGGGCGCGGGCCTCGCCATCGCGCAGCAGCACAACGCGGCGCTGGTCGGCCGAGAGTTGGACGAGCGAGTTCTCGGCCTCGCCGTAGGCAGTCTGCACCGCCTTCTCGTAGGCGATGACGGCCTGCTCGGCTTGGGCGCTGTAGTTCTTCACCTCGGCGGCGAGCCGGACCTGGTCGAACACCGGCACGTTGAGGCTGCCGGCCAGGGTCCAGATGCGGGTCGTCGAGCTGAAGCCCGGCTGCTCGCTGCGCGACAGGCCGATGCCGGGCGCCAGGGTGAAGGTGGGGAAGCGGGCCAGCTCGGCGACGCGCAGGTTGCCGGCGGCGGCGGTGAGCCGGGCCTGGGCCTGACGCACGTCCGGCCGGCGCTCGAGCAGGTCGCCCGGCACCGTGGCCGGGACCGCCGGGGCCACGCCGACGTTCGGTTCGGTGGTGAGGCTGGCGGTCGGCTCGACGCCGCGGCCGGTAAGGATCAGCAGCGTGCGCTTGGCGGCCTGCAGCTGCGCCTCGAGGGCGGCGGCCTGGGCCTCGGCCTGGGCCAGATCGCCAGCGACGCGGTCGCCTTCCGAGGTGGCGACGAGGCCGCGTTTGCCGCGGGCGTCGGCCAGATCGTAGGTGCGCTTCTGCAGGCCGGCGGTGATGCGCGCGTCCTCAAGCTGGATCGCCAGGCCGCGCGCCTCGAAATAGCTCTGGGCCACGCTGGCCGCGAGGCTGGCGCGGGCGGCTTCGTAGGAGAAGCGGGCGGCGGCGAAGTCGCCGTTCACTCGCTGGTTGGCCGCGCGGCGGCGCCCGTAGAGGTCGAGCTCCCACGAGACGTCGAAGTTCAGCGACTGGCTGTCGGCGTTGCCGCTGTTGCGGAAGCCGGGGAAGTCGATCTGGGCGCCGTCGAGGATGGTGGTGTTACGGCGGCTGGCCGAGCCGGCGAGCGCGCCGCTCGGAATATAAAGCTGAGCGCGCTGCCCCTGACGAACCGCGCGGGCCTGTTCCAGCTGAGCCAGGGCCGTGCGGGCGTCCGGGCTGCGGGTCAGGGCGGTGTCGATCAGGCTGTTCAGCTGGGCGTCGCCGAACACTTCCCACCAACGATCGAGGTTGACCGCAGCCGCCTGGGCGGCGGGCGCGGCGGCGCTCGGCGCCTCGAAGGCGGCCGGCAGGGTGAGGTCGGGCTTACGCGGCGAGGCGCAGGCGGCCAGGGTCAGGGCCGAGGCGACGACGAGCAGGGCAGTGCGGCGCTTCATCGTTCCCCCGAGTGCAACCTTACGCTGCATCGCAAAATAGAGAGGCGAACGCGGGTCTCCCAGGGGGGTGATCATGAAACTTCTTTCACGCAAGGCGCGTCACCGGCCAGCCGCTGGAGCGGGGCGATGGCGCGGGCGAGGGCCTGGCGGTCCTCGGCGGACAGGTCGGCGATGCAGGCGGACATGACGCCGTTGCCGCGTTGCTCGGTGGATTGCAGGGTTTCGAGGGCGAGGTCGGTGAGGCCCAGGGTGACCCGGCGACGGTCCTCGGCGCCGATCTCGCGGGTCAGCATGCCGGCCGCCTCGAGGCGCTTCACGTGGGCGCTCATGGTTGGGCTGGAGATGCCTTCGCGCGCGGCCAGCTCGGCCATGCCGATGCCGGGCGCATGGCGCACGGTGAACAGCACCATCAGCTCGATCGGCTTCAGCGTCATCGGCGGCGCTTCGCGCTTCAGCCGGCGCAGGAGGCGGAACATGGTCGACATCAGCTGGTCGGCCAGCTCGGTCGCTTGTGGGTCGGGAGCCGTCATGAAATCGCTATAATTCGTTAGGCTAGCTAACTATGAAATTAGATAGGCGAGCGAACTATATCTCGGCCGGTCCGCGGTCAAGCGCTTTCGTCGCGGGTATGCCTAAGGCGGCGTTAACCATGAGAGTGGTCTGCTGGGCTGTCTGACCTCCGGATCCAGCCGAATGCCTTCGAGCGCCTATCGGGCGACCCTAGCGCCCGCCCAAGCCGCCGCCCCCCCGCTGCCGGTGGCGCGGCCGACCATGCCGGTCGCTGACGACCTTGTGCCCTACCTGCGCCGGATCGACGAGGCGCGGTGGTACTCCAACTTCGGCCCTCTGCTGACCGACTTCGAGGCGCGATTGAAGGCGCGCTTCACCGATGCGCCGGCGCTGATCACCGCCGTCAACGGCACCCAGGCCCTGACCATGGCGCTGATGGCCATGAAGCTGCCGCGCGGCGCCCTGGTGGCCACGCCCGCCTGGACCTTCGTCGCCACCGCCCACGCCGTGCTGGCGGCGGGGCTGACCCCGTTCTTCTGCGACGTCGATCCCGAGACCTGGATGCTGACGCCGGAGACGGTGATGGCCGCGCGCCGCCACGCGCCGGGGCCGATCTCGGCCGTGCTGCCGGTCTCGGCCTTCGGGCGGCCGATGGACCTAGCCGCCTGGGCGAGCTTCCGCGACGCCACCGGCCTGCCGGTGCTGGCCGACGCCGCCGCCGCCTTCGACGGTACGACCACGGCGCCGGTGCCGGTGATGGTCAGCCTGCACGCCACCAAGGCGCTGGGCGTGGGCGAGGGCGGCCTGCTGGCCGGGCCGGACCCGGAGCTGATCGAGGCCGTGCGCTGCCTGACCGTGTTCGGCTTCTCGGGCGACCGCGAGGCGCGGGCCCCGGCGACCAACGCCAAGCTCAGTGAATACGCTGCCGCCGTCGGCCTGGCGTCGCTGGACGGCTGGGCGGGCACGCGGCTGCGCTACGCCACGGCGGCGCAATGGCTGCGCATGGCGCTGATCAATGTGCCCGAGATCGAATTCCAGCCGGGCTGGGGCCTGTCGTGGATCACCTCGACCTGCGTCGTTGGTCTGCCCGAGGGCGCGGCGGACCGGGTCGAG